>CAQYCU010000006.1 GCA_948919095.1 uncultured Clostridia bacterium
GATATGTACCCTATCTATAAAAATCTATAATATAAATAAATCTATACTAATAATAGAATATTTAAATTAAATTGTCAATAGAAATTTTAAAATGTCACATAAATGTAATAATAGTACTTCTACTGCTTGAGAAATCAGCTTTTGTGAGAACTTTATAATCACTAACTGGACGTCTTAAAACTCTATAATAAAAGTCTACCCTAACGTTTGGATTGTAGTCGTTTTCAATAAAGTCATTATCGAAATAATAAAGTTGATTATACCTGTTATGACGCTTTTTTATCTCTTCAATTTTACGCATTATATCAAAATAATTAAAACAACTAGAAAATTCATTTAAAAATGGTGTTCCTGATTTTATTCTAGTATATATTGCGTATTCATATTCTGGGTGTTTATCTTCTAAGTAATACATACTATCCCCCTTTCTTGACAAATTATAAATTATATTATAGAATATTATGTAAACAAAGTCAATAGAATGTAGGCGAAAAATCATTAAAATGAAACATTATTGTAAAAATAAACTGATATAATAAATAAAAAAGGAGAAATAATATGGAATTAACAATAATAGCATTAATATTTGTAATAATAGTATTAATATTTGAAAGATTTATGAATAAAAAACAAGATAATAAAAACACAGAAAAAAATGTCGAAAGTAATGCAATAGACTACTCTACCCTATATCAAAAAAAAGATTATATATTAACGCAAAATGAACTTAAATTTTATAAACTATTAAAATATATAACAGATAAAAATAATTTGATTATATTCACACAAGTGTCCTTATATGAAATATTAAAAGCAAAAAATTATAGTGATTTTAATAGAATAAAAAGCAAATCAATAGATTTTGTTATAACTGATATAAACAGCAAAGTAAAAATATGTATTGAACTAGACGACCCAACACATATTAGAGAAGATAGACAACAAAGAGATAAATTCATAAATGAATTATTTAGACAATTAGATATTAAGTTAATTAGAGTACCAGTTCAAAATTATTATAATATGCAAGAGATAGAACAAAAAATCAAAGAGAGCTTATAACTCTCTTTTCCTTATAAAGCAATGTTTTTTATTATCAAAATAAAGTTCACTATCTATTAAGAAAATTCTATCAGTTTTGCTATCATAATAACTATCATAATAATACTGTAATTCTTCGTCGTTTTCCAATAATTCAACAGAAAAAGAAGAATAAGGAAAGCAACAAGAATCAGAACAAGGATATACAACAATATATTTCATAAAATCACCTCCTTTAATTTTTTGACCAATGACCAACGTATCCGGTGGGTGTGTCGTAGTGCACCCACCTAAACTCTTTTTTTCTTTTCTTCGCTCCAAGCAAGCGATTTTAGATACTCTTTTATTACAATAGTACCGTTATCACACAAAACACGAAACCAGCCAATCTCATATTCACTTGCATAATCAAGTAAATCAGCATAACTATATATGCCACTTTCACGACAAAATTTTATCATATCTTTAATAGCTGTATATTTGTCGCTAGCTTGTCCTATAGATAAAGAATAATTTGTACCGCCTAAACATATAACGTCTTTTACGTCATATTGGTGTTTGTCAGGGTTATCAAGATGACAAAGATATCGTGCATATGCACGAGTTGAAGCAACTGGCTCTAAACCAACAGAACCAATAAGTTCACAATATTCGTGAACTTGTTCATATGATTTTTTACCATCAAACGTAAATAAAATATGATAATGTTCTTTTTTAATTTCCCCGTCTGCATTAACATCTAAATTATGAAGAGGAGATATAAAGCAAGGCACACATTTTTCAGAAAGTAAATCTTTCCAATTTTCTGTCGCGCTTTCGGGATATAAAACAGTTGCCCAACTCCTAACTCTTTTATTTTTTATATTTTCCATAATATACCTCATAAATAAAATTAAGGGACTACCCTATCTATAAAATTTTAACAAATTAACGTCAAAAAGCTACCCCTAATTCCCCTACGCTTTTTTTGACTAAATTTTATAGATAGGCATACTAAACTTGCAATTGCGACACAGTCGCAATTATGCAAGTATTTTATTTCACGCCTATTGGTAATTTCCTAATTATCCACATTGTAAACTTATATATATTATCAAAATTCAACACTATGATTAATACAGGAATTGTTATTGTTAATGTAATTGGTCTTATAAAAAAGCCTAATAATGTTAAGTTATTAAATATTAAATCAAGGAAGCTATTTAAATTAGTTGTTATTTCTGTTGGTAGTGCTGGAATATTTATCCAACCAAATGCAATGAAGAGTAGAGATTTTAATAAGTTTAATATTATTGTTATTATCATTTCGTAAATACCTCCTCAATTTTATGGCTTATTAATTGATATAAACCAAATATAATAAATCCGTCTACAAGTAATAAGTAAATATCGTGTGCTGTTTTTAATATTGAATTACTCAATAAATCATTAAAATTGAATTCAGTAGCTGATATAATTTTTTGATTTGTAAATGGCTCGTAAATATCTGGAACAGTAAACTTAGGTTCTCCAAAATTTATGTTCATAATTCTAGTTAATAATTCAATTAAAAAATCAAATGGAGACCATAAAAAACCAAGCCTATCGCTAAACCATTGTTTTATCTCATTAAAATAGTCACTAAAGAAACCATCTTCAGGAACAAACAAACCTTTTAAACCTTCAATTAGCAATTCAACTAATTTATATGCAAAAAAATTCTCGCTGAATGGGTTAATAAAACTTAATATATCGCCTAATTTTTGAAATATATTTTTGTTAGTTTCGTTATTTTCTTTTATTGCATTTGTCTGTTCATCTAATTTATTTTGTGTTTCTTTATTACTATCAATAATTGGCTGCATAGGGTCAGGTGTAATAGTAGGTGTTGGTGTAGGTAATGGGTGTGTCAAAGGTATATCTGTATTTTTGATAGACTTATTAACAGTAAATGTTAATAAACGGGGTTCAACATTTTGACAAAAAAGAACAGATATAGTATATGTATCACCAGCAACAAATTCGAAATAAGGTAAAATTTGCCAAGGTATAACGTAACCTAAATCACTAAAGGGGTCTTCTAAATCAAGACGTTGTTCGAATTCTCTATAATCATTCATACAGACAGTAAACAAGTTTTGTTGAATACTATCATTAAATAAACTGACATAAACTTGATTGTCGTTAGTTTCATCTAAAAAAACAGCAAGTTCGCCGACTGAAACATTTTCAAGTTGTTCCTTTGAATTGCAAACGTATGGAAAACCATCAGTAAAATTACGTTCTTGATATATTTCATCGCCTGAAACACCGATTAAAAATATTCATAGTATTATAGAGATAAACAAAACCATTTATATCATAACCTGAACTTTGTCCATTATAAATCCATTCTACACCATTCCAAGTATACAAAGAAAATTTAACACTATTACAAAAACGATTAGAAATATAAGTACGTGAATTTTTTTCACAAGTAACAAGAAACAAAGTGTTAGAAGCGTCATGAAAAATACAAAAATCTTGATAACTACCTGCTATAGACTGAGCGCTTGAAAGTTGCGAAAAACTTAAAACAATTCCACTAGCACTTAATACAAAGCTACTTAAAAAAATTGTACTGATTAAAAAAAAACATAAAATAATACTAATAATTTTATTTTTCATTTTTTAGCTCCTTCCCATAACATTCCTAATTAAATAATAAACAACAAACAAAGTAATTATAAAAGCTAAATATGTAAAATTAGTAGTTAATATTAAAGTATGAGTATCAATTTTTGAATTAAGATTGTCTAAACGCTCACATACCTCATAATAATCATAATATGCAACAGCTGAAGCGCTGTCAATTTCATTTTCAGCAACAACAATAGTTGTATTATTATTTATATCATTTTCGTTCATAATACCTCCTATTCATTCCTAAAACGTTTTGGAAATGCAAATTTTAAAAAAGTTGTAACAAGCATTTCAGCCAAATAAAATATAATCCCAATAGGTATTGCAACTTTTGATATATCGCCTAAAATTTGCGATATTACGTTAAAATCAAACTCCATATATACCCCCTATCTCAAATAAAATATTATATCTTCAATGTTTTTTAAATCTGTTTCGTATGTATCCATCATACGTGCGACATCTTTATTTGAACGTCTAGCCTTTCTGTTTTTTAAACAAAAATTAATAGTATTAGCATATAATACAAGTGCACATTTGATAGTTGTTTTTTCACTTTCATTTAATTCCATTTTTTATATCCTTTCCATTTATATTAAAATTAAGATTATTAGTATTATCGTATATTTCTTGACGCTGAACGCCATTCCACTCATTACGATAACGTTTCATTTTTGCATATGTATCATAAGAACCGTAGAGCTCTGGTGTATGAAACCAAACAGAGTGTTTTTTTACGTCTGCACAAAGCTTGCCGTCTTTTTCAGTTGCTGTTTCTCCGTCAATTAATTTATTATACTGAATACAGCCTAAATAATTTTTACAGATAACAACATTTTTTATTTGTTCACGAAGAGGTTTAGCCATTCTCATGAAAACTTGACTAGTTCCAACAATGTGCTTACGTTGTTTACGTTGTTGCGATATTTCAACCATAATTTCGATAGGTACGTTTTTACTTTCTAGCGAATTGAATTCTAGGTGTATCTCGTCAATAAAATAAATAACTCCATCAATTCCATTTTCAATATTTTTAAGGCAGTCAATTCCGTCATATTCTTTAACACGAGTGTATTGTGGCAAACCACTAATTTTAGTATTTGTTACTAAAATTGCACGTGGATAAAAAGAACAAAGTTCGCGTATATATTGAACAGCTGATAGTGTTTTACCAGAACCTTGAGAACCACAAAAAACAAGCAGTCCATCTTGTCCAAAATATGTTGGATGAGATTTTCGAAAATCGTGTCTATACTTAAAAACTCGCAGAATATTAAACGGATTGATTGAACCATTTAAAAAACTTAAATCCATATCAAACCTCGCAGTGCATATTGTCTAGTTTATCGTATAAATGAAATAATGTTTCTGTATTCAGTTCATTATCTTCATTACTATCAACTAAATCAATAAGCCTATATAAAATCAATAACTTTAAAATCTTTAAATCACTTTTACTAAAATATTCCATAAAAATCCTTTCAAATTAAATTTTAGAGGGCTAAAAGCCCTCTTTGAACTCTTAAACAGAGATTTTTCCTTTCGTAACAGCCTTTTTGAAAATTGATACCAATTTTCTAACACCGAACCACATTAAAACGAAAGTCATACCAACACCTATGATAGATGCTAATATAGCAACTATTTGTACTGGAGTTATAGAACCAACTAGAGCAGTTTGTAAAGGTGCTACTATTGTACCGATATCAGCAGTATTCATTAAGAATTCCCCCTTTCTAACAAAGTTATTTATAGCTAAATAGAGTAAATAACTCTATTGCCAGCTATCTCGAAATTGCACTCAACACGTGATAATAACTGATTGTTTTTAATAAATTGAGCATACTTTTCTTTATCACAAAAAATTGCGATATTTGATGAATAAAATCCAGATTTATCATTAAATTCCTGAGGTGTTCCTAGAAAATCTAAACGATAACAAGGATTTCCTTTTTTTGAATTGAAAGCTTTATATCCTACGAATTGCAAAGTAGTTTTCATAAAAAATCTCCTTCCATAAAAAAATTAGTATAGATTATATCTATACTAAGACTTTATAAATTGAATATAATGTTTAATTTCACGCAACTATATATACAAACTTGTTCGATAATGTATTGCAAATAATCTTTGATTTCACGCAACTTTATATACGAACAAAATATATATAGATATGTACCCTATCTATAAAAATCTATAATATAAATAAATCTATACTAATAATAAAATAATTAAATTAAAAGGAACGCATATAGCTTCCTTTTGTTTTATATAGTTTTACTAAATAACTTTTCCGAGTAAATTTATAAATTCTATATCGTACATTTAAAAATAATTTTTTGAATATTTTGAAAAGGAAAAATTTTATTGGTTTAAAATCCATATACACTTCCCCTATTAATTCTACAAAATCTCCACCAAAGCCTTTTTTAAATCTGTATAGCCCATCTTCTCCATTTTCCATAGACACACCACGAAAATCATATTCATTGCAACTGTTTTTTAATGCGACTTTTATCATTTCCCATTGTAAAAGATATGTCGACATTAGATTTCTGTGATTATTAGAACTTGCACCATACAAATACCACATTTTATCTCCATATAAAATTGGCATTATAGCTGAAATTGGTGTATTTTCATAGTATGCAATATAAACTTTTGCATTATCAGGAAATTTCTTTAGTATTGTAGCGAAATAGTCCTTTGAACGAATTATGAAGCCATCTCTTTTCCCTGTTTCCTTCATTAAATCATAAAACTCATCTAGACCTTCTTCATTTTTCTCAACAACCTCTATCCCTTTTCTCATTGCTAGTCGAACATTGTATCTTGTTTTTGAAGCAAAGTTTTTAAATACCTCATCTTCTGTTTTATTTCGTAAATCTAATCTAAAATTATGTCTTGCTTGTATTTCTTGGTCAAATTTAATAGCTGTACTATTTATTTTATAACCTAATTTCTTAACCATATTTGCAAATTCTTTATTGTTGGCTTTTACATTTGGTTCTATTATAATTGCAAAAGCTTTGTATTCAGCTGCAATTTCCTTCATCTTATCAGTAAGTTTTCGTAAAACCTCTTCATCACAAATATTTCCAATAGGACCTCTTGGAACATACATTATATTACCTAATAAAGGGAGCCTTCTTGTCAGAATACTCATACTAGCTAATATATTCTTATCATCATCTTCAACTATAATAATGTCATTATTCCAATATTCCTTTACATCTGCCCACTTTGTAGATTGCTGAAAATCGCATAAATCTTGTTTCATTATAAAATCTTCATATATTTGCATATATATAAACCTCCTAATATTATTATATAACAGGAGTTTGAAAAAGTTATTAAGAAATTCTTAAATTTCGACAAGATTTTCCTTACATAACAGTAACTTATATATCTAAAAGTTTTAAAAATAAATCTTTCTTATCAAGCATGTTGCCTAAAAGAAAGATTTTATTATATTATTATTTCATATTTTTATCAATGAATTTATATCTTGCATATATAATTGCACTTGCAACTACAACAGCTATTATAGTTATAATTATTACTGGAGTTAATCCCGTTTGTGGTATTGGTTTATCAGCTTGAGTATCATCATTGCTACTTCCGTTTGGACGTTTCTTTACGCCATCTACATATTCTTCAACATTTGTAGTAATATCTAACCTGATTACGTCAGATTCGGCAGTTGATTGATTTCCACCCTTCTTAGCAATTTCTTCAATAAATAAATATAAAATATTGTCATTAACTATTTCATCGTAGTTAGGAATTTCCTTTGTATTAAGAGTAAAATGTATTTTATTATCATTTATTGTTATATTCTTTATTGCTGTATATACCTTTATTTTCGAAGCATTTGGCTCGGTTGTTAAATAGTAATAATAGCTTAAACTGTCATTTCCTTTTGCTGTATTAACATTAATATC
Source organism: uncultured Clostridia bacterium (assembly GCA_948919095.1). Lineage (GTDB taxonomy): Bacteria > Bacillota > Clostridia > TANB77 > CAG-508 > CAG-793. Next base: position 7,647 of record CAQYCU010000006.1, read on the forward strand.
AATATCTATTAAAGAGTAATTTTCATCAGCATTATTTTTAAATGTATATTTTTTAACTGAAGTAACTCTAGCAACTAAATTTTTCAAATTAGAATTAGTTGGCTTTTCATTATCAGGAGTTTGAGTTGGCCCTGGTGTAGGAGTTATACTTGGAGTTACCGAAGGAGTAGCTGATGGAGATACTGTAGGTGTTGGCGATGGTCTAACAGTTGTAGTTGGAACTGGAGTGTCTGTTGGCTTAGGACTTGGTGTAACTGTTACAGTAGGATTAGGTGTCAATGTTGCTGTTGGACTAGGTGATGGAGTAACTGGTGGAACTGTAATTGTTGCAGTTGGCTGTGGTGTTGTGGTTATAGTAGGCGTAGCAGTTGGTTCCGGCGTTGGAGTAGAGGTTGGCACTCCTGTAGGTTTAGGTGTTGTTGTTGGAGTAGGAGTTACCTTTGCAGTTACTGTAATTGCTTGAGTTGTAGTCTTTCCCTGATATGAAATTGTAACACTAGTTTGATTTACTTTTAAATTTGAGCCATCTGATATTGTAAAATCATTAATTACTTTACTTGTGTTATCACTATAGTATGCCGTTATAACCATTCCAAAACTATTAAAGTTTTCACCTTCAACATATGCAGTTTTTTGTGGTGGAGTTGTTACTTCTATTCTTGTCAATTCAGCAATAGTTGGCATAGAATTAATTGTATATGCTTTAATAGAAGAATCACCATTATATAAGCTTGAATTCTTTTCTGACAATTTTGATAAATCTGTCCATTGATTTTTATCAAATCCAGCTGAAGTTGCGAAAAAACACTTATTGTTTTCAATTTTTATGTTTGAATAAAAACTATCTTCTATTTCAGCTTCCATTGCAATTGTTGTTTTGTCTGAGCTTTTTTGATTTGTGACTTCTATAACTATTGCAAATTCATTAGAATTTATTTTTAATGGTTCTGCAAATTCAAGTGTATGATATCCTATATTTAGTGTTTCATAGTCTCCAGCAGCTAATTTTACTTCTGTTAAATCTTCCTTGGCTATAGATGAACCATTTAAATTAACATATACCTTTGCTGTACAAGGTGTAAATGTGTGAAATCCAGTTTGAGTTAAGAACTCGTTTGGCGATTTTCTTGTAAATACATTTGCTTCATAATGCTTGCTTTCAGCTAAAAGTTGAACATATATATATGCACCTGTTTCATTATATTGATATAAATTATCGTAAGTTTTTTCAGTCGAGGCATTTACAACACCTAACATATTTTTGTATATATTAGAATCTTCATATGAATAATACATTATTCCGTTTTTTCCAACACTATATGATAATCTCCTATTAGTTGTATCAACTGCATATCCTAATTCATTTGCCCAATTAATTAATGATGCATCTGATATTGATTGAGCATTTGGAATATTGTGTTGTTTGTAATATTCTGGGTCAACATTAAATAATTGCTCTTTCATTTCATCAAAAGATGACTCAAGTTTTTCTCCCCAAGAATTTCTTATAATCCATGCTCCGTTTTTTGATGGTCTATGTTTTTCATTAAAATTATTTGCACTGTAATTATCATCCCAGCCAATAATTGATACTCCATGATTAAAGTTCTTAGTATTATCATAATAAGCAGCGCCTGTATCATTATTGTAAAAATCCTTGTCCCAAATGTCTGAATAAACCTTTGTTGCGATTGAGCCATACTTAACAATATGGTCTTTCATTTCCTTAATAATTTCAGTTTTATCATCATCAAATTGATAACTATTAAAATTACGTGTATCAGATACATATGCAGAAACTTTCTTATTTTGTATATCAGATAAATTAATTGCATTGCTTACATCATTTTTAAAAGGCATATCAGCTTCATTAATAGCTCCCATTCCATTAGTTAAATATGAAGCAGCCATTTCATAAGTTCCTCCTTTGCTAGGAACTCTATTATATCCATATATATTTTTACCACCTAGTAATTCTTTAACACAAGAATAATCCATATGTCTTTCTGAAAAGTCGTAAAAGATTGATACAGCATTGTTCTTTTTATTTTTTAATGCTAAGTTTGTTTCTAATGAAGATAATGAAGCAAATGCCCAGCATTCACTAGTTGATTGTTGGTCTTTTATACGCATTGTATCACCTATTTGACTTGTTGTCATAAGGTTAAATTGCGTATCTGTTGCTGAATCTCCAATAAGTTCAAGATTTCTTAATAAGTTATTAGTTTTATGTTCTGCCTTAGGAATGTCCACTAATTCTGGAACTATTTTATTACTTTTTTCTTCATCAGATAATTCATTATATCTTTTATATTCTTCACTTAATTCAGGCATTGACAATAATTCAGGAGCTATGCTACTAGCTAATGAATAAGAATTAAGCAAGAATAGTATAATTATTGTTAGAATTGAAATTATTACATTTAATTTTTGTTTTTTCATTTAATATATTTATCCCCTTTCTATCGCTTCTCTTTGTTCATTATTATAAATGAAAATTCTTAGCTATTTATTATTATATCACTAAAAACATAATTGTAAATGCATATTGAATTACAATTATGTTTCAATTTAGTTACAATTATTTAGTTATATTTTGACTTTTCCATGGATTATCTGAACTCAAATCAGTTGGGTCCCAATTTCTACATTGTTCATTGTTTGATATTTTAGGAGCATTTGGTTTTCCAAGTGGCCCTGGGTCTTCACTTGAATAAAATTCAACAATAGTTCCTTGTGGTATGTTATCAAAAATCCATTTAGTATCAACTATTTGCAGACGTACGCATCCTAAAGAAGCAGCTGTTCCGAGCTTATCAAATTCCTCAAATTGAAGGCTATCGGGTCTTCCATATTTCTCGTATGGGACTGAGTGAAATAAAATATTGCCTGTAATTTTAGTAACATAGTGACCATATACATTATGTTGCAAAGCCCCCCACTCCCACTTTGTTTGAAGTGGATATTTTCCTTCTTTTGGAGTATGTGTTCCTGTTGAACAAATCATTGCTCTGTATGGGTTTAGCATTCCATTACTGTCTATTGTATATATAGTAACAACATTTGCTTGATTATTAACTTTTATATAATATGAATTTGTATGAGTTTTACTATTGCTAAGTATATCTATTGCTTTATTAGGTATTTCCTTAACTGGCTCTATTTCCTCATATATATAGGATGCAGTGCTCTCAATATTTTTTTGAGGAACTTCTACATATGTTGCTTTACTTACAATAATATTTTTATTATCACGTATTATCATTAAAAACATAATAAAACATAAAATAGCTAGCATAATTGTTAAATAAATATTATATTTTGATTTATACATAACTTGTCCTTCTTATTTTTTTAATATATTATTTAGTCTTTCAATAAGCTCTTGATTATTTTTTGTTAACTTTAGTTGCTTTATAATTTCTTCTGTAATATCAATATTTTGTGAAGATGACATAGTTTTACGCAATAAATAAATAGTTTCAAGTTCTTTTTTATTTAATAATAAGTCTTCTCTACGAGTTCCAGACTTATTAATATTTATTGCTGGGAATATACGTTTTTCTGATAGATTTCTATCAAGTACAATTTCCATATTACCAGTTCCCTTAAACTCTTCAAATATAACATCGTCCATTCTACTACCTGTTTCAACAAGAGCTGTCGCAAGGATTGTAAGGCTTCCCCCATTTTCAATATTACGTGCTGCACCAAAAAATTTCTTTGGTTTATGAAGTGCTGCTGGGTCTAAACCACCTGATAAAGTTCTTCCTGAGGCTGGTATTGTAAGGTTGTATGCACGAGCAAGTCTTGTAATACTATCAAGTAATATAACAACATTTTTATTTTGTTCAATAAGTCTTTTAGCCCTTTCGAGAACCATTTCCGCAACTTTTACATGATGCTCTGGTAATTCGTCAAAAGTTGAATAAATAACATCTCCTTTAATTGAACGACGCATATCAGTAACTTCCTCAGGTCTTTCATCTATTAACAATACAATTAGCTCAATTTCGGGATTATTTGTAGTTATGCTATTTGCAATCTTTTTTATTAATGTTGTCTTTCCAACTTTTGGTGGTGCCACTATCATACCTCTTTGTCCTTTTCCTATTGGGCACATTAAATCAATCATTCTAGTTGCAAAATCATCCTGCGCTGTTTCCATTTTGATTTTTTCTTGAGGGTATACAGGAACTAAGTCATCAAATTTCTTTCTTTTATATGCATTATCTGGACTTTCCCCATTTACTTCACCTACATAGATTAATGCTGGAAATTTTTCATCCTCCTTGGGTTTACGTGATATTCCTTTTATTTTATCACCATTATCTAGCTTAAATCTTCTGATTTGAACTGGTGAAATATAAATATCATCTGGTGTAGATAGATAATTTTTACCTCTTAAGAAACCGTATCCATCTGGAAGTATTTCTAGAATTCCTTCTACTATACTATCATTTGGACCAGTTAATTTGTATCCATCAACTATCCTAACTTCTTCACAATTTTCTACTTTTGAAAGTTCATTTTCGATTTTAGTATTTGTTATATTTTCATTATTATTACTGTTAAGTTTTTCCATTAATTCTTCTTTTTTTAATTTCGAAACATTTTTTATACCTTTTTCCTTAGCCATTTGTCTTAATTCGACAAGAGTAAAATCTTCAAAATTCATATAAATCTCCTTTTCCTCTTATGTTTACTATCATATCATATATTTTTAAAAAAATAAAGTCATTTCTATAAAAAAATAACCCGTTTATTGGGTTATATCAATATAAACACGTTCATTTGGTAAGTACATATCCAATTTGTTTCTTGCTACATCTTCTATATATTCAGTTGAATTCAAGTGGTCAAGAGTAGAAGATAATTCTTCTTGTTTTTCTTGAGCTGCTTCAATTTCTTTAACAAATTCTTTTTTCTCGCTTGCATAGGAATTTAATAATCGTTGTTGTAAGAAAAATGTATAAACTGCGTATACTGCTATGCAAAGCATTATTACCCTAATTAAAAATTTCTTCATTGTACTATTATGGCTAATAGCCTTTCTCCTTTTGTATTATTATACATATATTTATTCTACAAAAAAACTAAAATTCCTTCTTTTTTTATACAATTTTTGACAAATTTTTATTTTTTTCCTTCTTTTTCTTTTTTATTGGAAGCTTTCTAAAATTAATAATAATAAGTTTTATTGGCTTTCCTAATAATTTTTGCAATATTTTTTTTATTTTAAAAATAATTTTTATAATGAATTCAATTATGATTGTACTAAGTTTTACAATTTTTTTACTAATAGTTAATATATAAGTTGTTCCTCCTAATATCATTCCAATAAAAATATATAGCCTAAGTTCGCCATAATTAAATTTTAGTATAGTGGTTATTACAATAAAACTAACTATCATCCAGAAAATTATATCTTCAATATATGTTGCAATATTTGAAGTTTTTATGCTTTTTCTAAGAGCTCTAAATAAATCAAAAATAAACCCTATAAATAATCCTACTATTACATATATTAGAAAAAGTGTACCTTGATTAGTTATCATTTAAAAATCTTCCCTATCAAACTTCCTCCAGATGACTTCCTATCTTGCTTTTCACTATAATTTATAGAGTTTACTTTGCCTTCAATTACGACTTCTGTTGTATCTAAACTTAATTTATTAATTCGTATATCTTCCCCTTTGACTGTTAACATTCCTAATTCTGTATCTAATATAACTATTTGGTCATCGAAACTTAGAACATCTCTAATTCCTGAAAGTGATAATTTTTTTCTGTTTTCTAAAACAATATTTTGTATTACTTCTCCACTAATTTTATTTTTATCATATTGGTCTGCTGATATCATGAGCACCTCCTAAAAACTTGTCTACAATTAATTATATTCAGCCTTTATAGCAAATATGATTTATTTAATTAATTTTTTGTGAATTTGATTCAAATATTTTTTATCAATGATTTTATTAAATTGAAGTGAGATTTTATATGCACTTATATCAATCGAAATTAAGTTATTCTTTACTTGTTCGAGTATTGGAATAATGTGTTTTAAAGTATCTGAATTATTTGATACTCCAATTCCTACAATTGATATTTTACTTGTTTCTGTTATATCAAGTTTAGTATTCTTAAGTAATTTTTTTAGTTTTTCTACTGCTTCTTTTAAAACTGTAAAATGTATTTCGTTTTCTTCAATTATATAATTTCCAAATTTAATTTCGTTTTCAATAAGTGTATCTAATATATTTGAATTTCCAATTGCTTTAATATATGCTATATTATTGTTTTGAATTATACTTTTTATTTCATTCTTTTCTACAAAATTGCTTGATATTCTTGTTCCCTTTTCATCGTTAAAAGTTGAAGCAGCAATTATTGGAAGACTGTATTTTTCAGCTAATTGTACACATCTATCATGAAGTACCTTGGCACCTTCAGTAGATGAAATCGACATTTCTTTATATGACATTTCATTTATCTTTTTAGCATTTGTTATTTTATTTGGGTCTGCAGTATATATTCCATCTACGTCAGAAAATATATAACACTTTTTTGCTTGTAATACAGAAGCAACTGCAACTGCCGAAGTATCAGAACCACCTCTCCCCAAAGTAGTTATGTCGCCATTTTCATTAATACCTTGAAATCCAGTAATTATAACTATCTTATCTTTTTTTAATTCTTCTATAATTCTTTCTTTATTAATATCTAGTATTTGTGCATTTTGAAATTGATTACTTGTAAGTATTCCTGCTTGCCATCCATTTAATGATATTGCGTCGTATCCTTTTTCATTAAGCAATATCGAAACTTTGCTTGCAGATATTTGTTCTCCAACGTTTATAAGTGCATCTAATTCTCTTTCATCTGGTACTTTACTTAACTCTTTTGCTTCATTTATCAAATTATCAGTCATCTTTCCTTGAGCAGAAACAATGCAAACTACATCTTTCTTTTTTTTCTTAAATTTAATTATTTTATTTGCAACGACTTCAAGATTTTCATTGTTTGCAACAGAGCTTCCACCAAATTTTAATACAACTATATCCATAAATAAAACTCCTTTACATACTATATTAGTCAATAAATTGATATAATATATAATATGCAAAGAAGTTTATTATGTTTAATTATTTTATTCCCTTTATTGCAAAAATTACCATGAGAATTACAAATGTAACAATTAAAACTATAGTAGTTGTAATATATATTGCTCTTTTTGCTTGTAAATCTTCTTTAATTTTTTTGTCTTCCTCTTTCTGCTGTGGAAGTACTTCAAATTTAAAATTTTCAAAGAATTTTACTAATTCATTTTTATCTATCATAATTGTTGATAAAGTCATACATACTTGTTGTTCATCTTTTATGAAAATTACATTTAATGAATATATGTATATCGGAAAGAATATTAGCATTTTAGTATTCTTTCTTGATAAGTATATATTTATCAAGTCTTCGTACTTTATTGTCATTTTATTAAAATCAACATTGCAAACTAATTTATCTTTTTTTGCTTCTATTGTATATGTATTATTATAAATAAGTGCATATAACAATATTAAAATTAAAACAACTGCTACACCTATACTGGCAAAATTTAGTTTATAAGCATAGAATAGTAATACTAAAAAAACAATCGTAAATATTAGCATTTTTAGTTTATTATTTTTTACAAATATTTTAAAGTTTGCATGTAATGCTGGAGTTCCTTGTATATCTGTTATATGACAATATAATTTATTATTACACTCATTATATATATCTTTCCATTTCATCTGTTTACACCTCACATTTATTATTTTCCTTCTACTAATCTTAAGGTGTCACGTGCAATTACAAGTTCTTCATTTGTAGGTATTACATATACTGGGATTGAAGAATCATCTGCAGAAATTAAAGCTTCCTCTCCTCTTACTTCGTTTCTTTTGTCATCAATTTTAATACCCATATATCCTAGATACTCACATATTCCTTTTCTTACTCTGTATTGATTTTCTCCAACACCAGCAGTAAATGTTATAACATCTATTCCTTGCATTGCTACTGCATATTTAGCTATAAATTGTGCTATTGTATATTTGTAATAATCTAAACCAATTCTTGCTTGTTCATTTCCATTGTCAATAGCTTCTTCAATATCACGAACATCACTTGAAAGCTCAGTCATTCCAAGTAATCCTGATTTTTTATTTAATATACTGTCTGTTTCTTTTGGTGTCCATCCTTCTTTTTCCATCAAAAATGTTACTATTGATGGGTCTAAATCTCCAGAACGAGCACACATTGGTATTCCAGAAATTGGTGTTAATCCCATTGATGTTTCTACTGATTTTCCATTTTGGATTGCACATAAACTTGCTCCTTGTCCTAAGTGGCAATTTACTATTTTTAAATCTTTTCTTCCCATTATTTCAGATATTCTATTTGCAACATAGTAATGTGAAGTTCCGTGGAATCCATATTTTCTTATTTTATATTTTTTGTAATATTCATATGATATTGGGAATATATATCTTTCTTTTTCTATTGTTTGATGAAATGCTGTATCAAATACAACTACCATAGGCTTTCCTGGCATTAATTCTTTACATGCATTTATTCCTATTACTGCTGATGGATTATGTACTGGTGCTAAACTTGAACAGTCATCAATTTTTTTAATTACTTCATCATCAACTAATACTGATTGTTTGAAGTATTCTCCACCATGTACTATTCTGTGTCCTATTGCTCCTATTTCATCTAGGCTTTCTATAGCTGGATATTCTTTTTTTAGTAATTGTTCTATTGAGAAATTTAATGCTTCTTTATGATTCTTTACAGGATGCTGTAATACATATTTTTCTCCATTTATTTTATGTGTTAAAAATGACTCTTCCCCTATTCTTTCATATGTTCCTTTTGCTATAACTTCTTCATTAGCCATATCTATTAATTGATATTTTAATGATGAACTTCCACAATTAACTACTAAAATTTTCATAATAATTTCCTCATATTCTTTCAAATTATATTTAGGTTTTTGTATGTGGCTTTACCTATAACCCTTAAGAATTTATTGTTTACTTGAAATTGCCTGAACTGCTGTTATAGCAATTACTCCTGCAACGTCTTCTGCTGAGCAGCCTCGTGATAAATCATTTGCTGGTTTTGCTAAGCCTTGGCACAATGGTCCATATGCTTTAGCATGTGCAAGTCTTTGCACTAATTTATATCCTATGTTTCCAGAATTTAAATCTGGGAAAACTAATATGTTTGCTTTTCCTTGTAATTTGCTTTCAGGTGCTTTTAGTTTTGCAATTTCAGGAATTATTGCCGCATCTAATTGTAATTCTCCATCAATAAGTAACTCTGGTAATTTTTCATTTGCAATTTTAGTTCCTTCTATTACTTTTTCTGTAAGTTCTGAATGTGCACTTCCTTTTGTTGAATATGAAAGCATTGCAACTTTTGGCTCTGCTGTTTCTGATACAAGTTCTTTGAACGACTCTGCTGACTCAATGGCAATGTCTGCAAGTTGCTCTGCTGTTGGATTTTCATTCATGCCACAGTCTGCAAATATGTATACTCCATTTTCTCCAAATTCTTTATCATCTACACACATTACAAAAAATGCTGATATTGTTTTTATTCCTTCTCTTCCCTTTATTATTTGTAATACTGGTCTCAATGTGTCAGCTGTTGGGTGGTCTGCTCCTGAAACATAACCATCTGCTTCGTTCATTTTTATCATCATTGTTGCAAAATAATTGTAATCAGTTGTGAGAAGTGTATGCGCCTTTTCTATTGTCATTCCTTTATGCTTTCTAAGTTCATATAACATATTTTCATATTTTTCTAGTTTTTCTGACTTTTCTGGATTTATTATTTCTGCTTTTGTTATATCAATATTATTTTCTTTAGCGAATGTCCTTATCTCTTCTTCATCTCCTAATAAAATAATATTTGCATATCCTTCTCTTAGTGCTATTTCTGCTCCTTTAAGAATTCTAATATCGTTTGCTTCTGGCAAGCAAATTGTTTGTATATCTTTTTTTACTCTTTCTTTTATTTTCTGAATAAAGTCCATTGTGTTTTGGTCCTTTCTCATTGTTTATTATAATTACGGTTTAACCGTTACTTATTATATATAATCTGTTCAAAAATTACAAGAGATTTATAGTAAATTTATTATATTGTTTTTATATAACAATAATAAAAAGAAGAAGTTTTTTTGTTATATCCTTCTTCCTTATAATAATTTATTTTATTAAATTTTCCATATCTTTTGGAATAAGTGCTGTTATATCAATTACTTGTCTTGTCACAGGATGAGTAAATTGTATATGATATGCGTGTAGTGCCTGTCTTTCAATTAAGTTCGATTTTTGTCCATACAAACTATCTCCTACTAATGGATAATTAATGTATGACATGTGAACTCTTATTTGATGAGTACGACCTGTTTTTAAAATACATTTTACAAGTGAAAGTTTTGTGTTGTTGATTGTAAAGTTTTTTATTGCTTTGTATTCTGTTATTGCTGTTTGTCCATCAACAGATACGCATCTTTCTATTATGCTTTTATCTTTTCGAGAAATTGGTTCATTAATAATACCTTCTCCTGTCAAAGTTCCTTCTACAATAGCAACGTATTCTTTTTGATAATTAATTAAGCTTTCTTGTATATATTCTGACTTTGCAAATATTACTATTCCTGTAGTATTTTTATCAAGTCTATTTACTATTCTAATTTTTTTGTTTATATTATGTGTGTCAAAATAATATTTTACACCATTTGATAAGCTGCCTTCATAACAGTCCATACATGGGTGCACAGGAATAAACGCTTGCTTATTCACTATTAAAAGCCACTCGTCTTCATACAATATATCAATTTTAATATTAGAATTTGGTATAATGTTTTCACAAGTTTCGTTAAAGTCTAAATCAACTTCGACTATATCATTTTCATTTACTTCTTGATAGTCTTTTGCTAGCTTTCCATTTACAAATATTCTGTCTTTTTTTATTTTTTTACATAGTCTTTCTGAAATTGATAAGTCTTCACGTAGTACTTGTTTTACAGTTTTTCTTTGTTTTACAATGTGTTTTAGTTTCATAATTTATCGTCCATTATATTAAAAATGTAGCATACAATGGTATAGACTTTATGCTATTTTCAAAGCCAAAATTCTTAGCAGAAATCCTAATAGCATATTTAGGATTATGTTCTCTTATATATGAGTTTAGACTGGTAGACTTTGTACTAACTCCACTCTTTACTTCTACTGGAATTATTCCATCATTATTATATATAACAAAGTCAACTTCTGCATTTCTGCCATATGTCCAATAATATAATGGTATATCCCTTGCTGTAAATTCTTGTGCAATATAACTTTCTGTTACTGCTCCTTTAAACTCAAATGGTTTTTCTAACATAATATCAGGATAGTTTATTCCAGATATTGAGGTTAATAATCCAATATCACTCAAATATAATTTAAACATATCATCATCTATATAAACTTTAAGTGGTATTTCAGGCTTCTTTATTTTATAACTTGCTAATACCATTCCTGATGAAATCAGCCATTCAATAGGAGTTTCATATTTTCTTTTTCTGCCCTCTTCTTCTATTAAATTATACTTAAATGTTTTTTTGTCTTTTGCTAATTGACTAGGTATATTTTTATATACTTTTTCAATTTTAACTGTTTCTATACTACCTTTTACATATTTTTTCATATCAGCTATGTACATTTCAACAATATTTGATATTATACGAGGGTCATATTTTAATAAATCTAAATCGTTTTCAATAAAATTGTTAACTGATTCTGGCATTCCGCCTACACATAGATATTGTTTGTATAAAGTAAGAGCTTGTTCATGGGCAAAATCTGGCATTGGTTCTATATTAAAGTAACATTTTCTAATTTTTCCTAGTAATAATTCATTTCCAGTAGCCATTAAAAATTCTTCAAAATTCATTGGATACATATATTCCATTGTCACTTTACCTACTGGGAAAGAACTATTAAATCTATTTATTTTTACTCCGTAATAAGCTTCCTGCACAAATAATTTTATATGGCTTGCTTGATTCATTAAAATACTTAAGTGAAACTATAAAGTTTTCACTAACCTGAACTTCGTCAAAAAATAATAATGTTTTATCTACATCTATTTTTCTTCCGATATATAATTCTAATTCTTCTATTATCTTTTCTTCATTAATTGTTTTTTCAAATATCGCTCTTAGTTCTTCTTCTTTTTCTAAATTAAAATATAAATACTCTTCAAAGTTTTCTTTTCCAAACTTATCAATTGTATAAGTTTTTCCAATTTGTCTTACACCGAATTACCATTAGTGGCTTTTTCATTCCTGTATCTTTCCAAGCTGATAATTTTTTTTCAAACAATCTTTTCATCTTTCACTCCTCGTATATGGAATATGGATACTCCTTTTTATTTCTAATTACATTATAATCATAAACAAAATAAAAAGTCAATGATTTTTGCCACTTTTTGCACACTTTTTCAAATCATTTTCGCCACTTTTTGCATTTTTTAGGGTTTGAATTAAGAAATGAGACAATTCTAGAGTTACTTTTTAGAATTATCTCATTTCTTTACTATCTTAATTTTTCATAAACTTCTTTTATTATCAAATATCTAATATAAATTATTTTCTTGTAAAATTCTTTTCTAACAGATGACATATATGGTATTTCACTTATAAAAGTATTAATTTTGTCAATATCAATTTTGTCAAATATTCTTGTAATTGCATTGTTACACTCTTCATTCATATTCTGAAAATGCATTACTTATATATGATATGTTTTTATTTTTATCCATTATTGGGTCTGGAAATTTAACTAAATACTTTTTATTATCATATATTAATGTTTTCTTTTTTTCTGAGCCTTTATAAATATTTAATTCTTCTATTGCTTTTGTGAAATCAATTATTGTGTTCTCCTCTATTAATTCTTTTTTATTATAACATACCATAAAGTAAAAATAAAGGATTTTTGAAATATTTGCTATATTATACATTGTATTAAAAAAGAGAAAGATTTGGAATTGTTTTCCAACTTTTTCTCCTTTTTATTAATATATATTATTAATTGTATCATCACTATTTTGTTTATATTCTGATGGAAATTGAGCTGTTGTTAATTGAATTTCTCTATCTCTTCTTAAATATAATGTATTTAAAGGTCCAAAATATCCATTTCCATCCCCATTATCTTCTGCATCATAATAAAATACTCTCCATGTTCCTCCTGCAGGTGGATTATAATCTACTACTCGTTTTCCAATATTTCTTTGTATGGTTTCTGCTGTTATTTGTTTTGCTTGTGCTACTGTTATTCCATCTATTAATGTTACATTTGTTGTTTTTGCATTTGAGTTTGGAGTTATATTATCTGCATTATCTGTTGCAGTTACTGTTACTGTGTAGGTTGTTTCTTCTCTATTTCCTGTTGGAGTTGTTGTTATTTCTATTGTTTGACCAGCTGTAAATGTTCCTGTTTTCTTATCTACTGGAATTCCTGCTAAAGTTGTATCTTGCGCTGAAGTTATTGTATAATTAAAATATTTTAGTCCACTTTCATTATCATGTCCTATTGCAGTAAATTTTATTTTTAAGCCTTCTGCTTTTGCATCTATTGAGTCAACTACTGGAGGGATATTGTCTACTCTTATTGTTATAGGTATTGTTTTTGTGTTTGATTTTCCATTGCTATCTTGTGCATTTATTACTATTGTTGTATCTGTTGTTGTATCTGTTGTTATATTAGTTATAGAATATCTTCCATCTGCATCTATTGAAAAACCTGTGATTTCTGCTCCATCTTTTGTTGCTGATACTATTGTTATATTTCCACCACTATATGTTACAATTCTACCTGTTACACTTACATTTGCTTCACTTGGATTTAGCCAGCCATTATTTCCACTTACACTTGCTGTTATTATTACTCCGTCTGCTGGTCCAATATAATCTAATATTTTAGGCACCGTTCTATCTACTTCAAATATATATCCCTCTACTATTGCTTGACTAATATTGGGATTTGTTCCTTCTTTTATATCTTCTCCTATACTATTTTTTATATTGATTTTAATATTTGTAATACAAATGTAATATTGATTATAAGTTCGATATCTCCTGCATTACACTTTTATATTGCATGTAAAATATATTTTTATTATTCAAAGCAACTGTACTCTCTAAGTTTTTTATCATTGCATATATTTTATCAAGATTATTTTTCTCTTTTTGGTTTTTTGCAGATGAAACTATTTTTTCAAACTTCTCAGTTGCTGATTTTATGCTGTTTGTAATCTCCATCCATTTATTACTATTGGCTAATGAATATGCATTTAAAATCTCCATTTTTGTACTGTATAAATTAGTGGTATATTCATCAGATGATAATATTTCCATATATGTTGGAATATTTGAATATAAGTTATATAAATTTACTAAACAGCTATTTTTATCTTTGTTCAATATAGATTGAGCAATTCCATTTAAATGAATATTAATATTTTCTAAGTGCTCATTATCTATACCAGCTTTTTTTAAATCTAATTGTGTTGTTGGAGAAGTTGAAAGTATGTTTTCATATATGTTCGTTATTGTATCCCAGTCAGGTTCTTTTTCATCTGTTTCAGTTAAAGAGTTAACTAATGTTAAATCTGTTTCTTTTTCACTGTTTCCATTTGAATTACCTGGTGAATTTTGACTACTTCCACCAGAAGATTTGTTTTCAGAACCACTAGATGAACTGTCCCCTGAAGACTGTCCTTTTTCACTTGATGAGCTATCTCCTGAGTTTTCTTCGCTAGATGATTGTTTTCCACTTCCGCTCTCACTTGTCTCTGGATTTCCCTTATTAGAATTCCCTCCTGCACTTTTACTATTTGAACTATCATCCCCACTATTAATAGTTTTAGTATACACTTTGTATCGTGTAACAGATATGTTGTTAAGTTTATTCATTGCATCAATTATATTATAGTCAATAAAGCTTAGTTCATCTGTTATTTTAGACATAAGTAAATCTTTGTCCTCTTTTTCTTTTCCATTTATAACTTTCATAGTTATTAAAGTTATAGCTAATATAACAAAAATAATTGATAAAATTGCTGTTATAATTTTAAATAAATTCTTTTTCATAAATCATTTATCTCCATGAAAAGGCATTCTTTATTTTACATATAAAAATACCTCATAATAATTAATATTATTATGAGGTAAAATGCCAAATTTTATTCATTTATTTTGTAAATCTGTAAGCCGGGTTCTGTCGTGAATAGTCATTTATCTAGTATATATATTGCTATATATCTCTTGCCACCAATTTAAGGAGACGACGAGCAGTCTTAACCTCCTAGTCTCGGTGTTGCTCCAGATGGGGTTTACACGGCTAGAAATATTACTATTTCTACGGTGAGCTCTTACCTCGCCTTTTCATCCTTACAAAATTAACGCTAACGTTAATTTTGCGGTTATTTTCTGTTGCACTTTCCCTAAGGTTACCCTCGCTTGACGTTATCAAGCATCTTTGCTCTATGGGGCCCGGACTTTCCTCGTACGCATTCTTTCGAATTTGCTATACGCGACTATTTAATTTACAAATAAACTATTCTTATTATACAACATATTTTGGTAATAGTCAATTAGTTATTTTCAAATTTAAGTTCTCTTGTCATTAGCTGCTTTCCTGCTTCTATTGGAGTTAATCCATTATATAGTACATTATACACTGCATTTACAATAGGCATGTCGATGTTATATTTCTCTGATAATTTCTTTGCAATTTGAATATTATCTACACTTTCTATTGTCATACCAATTTCTTTTCTAGCTTCTTCTATAGATAACCCTTTTCCTATAAGTCTTCCTGCTCTTCTATTTCTGCTTTCATCACTTGAACAAGTTAAAATTAAATCGCCAAGTCCTGAAAGTCCATAAAATGTTTCAATATTTCCACCCATCTTAACTCCAAGTCGAGCAATTTCAGCTAGCCCTCTTGTAATTAAAGCAGATTGAGCATTTGTTCCTAAATTTAATTCTGTACATATTCCAGCACAAAATGCAATTATATTTTTTAGTGCTCCTCCTACTTCAACTCCGACAATGTCATGTGATTTATAAATTCTCATATACTCATTTGATAAAAGAGTAGAAACTTCTTCAAGTATATCATCGTCTTTAGACGCTAAAATTACAGCTGTTGGAATTTTTTTAATTACTTCTGTTGCATAACTTGGTCCTGATAGAGCTCCAATTCTTGCGCTTGGTAATTCTTCTTTTATAACAGTATCAAGTGTTGATAATGTTGCATCTTCAAATCCTTTTGAGCAAATTATAATTGGCTTATTACCTACAAAATCTTTGTAAGTTTTAAAAGTATCTCTTGTAAATTTAGATGGTGTCACATGAAATATTATGTCGCTTTCGTTAACTATATATTCTATATCACATGAACATAACATAGTTGGATTTAGTTTTATATCTGGCATAAATGGTGATTTGTGTTCATCATTTATCATGTCTCTTTCTTTTTCGGAAAATGACCATATACGAACGTCAGCCCCAGTATCTGCCAAATGATTGCCAATGGCAACTCCCCAACTTCCACTTCCTATTATTGCAATTTTACTCATTATTTTTTTAATTCCTTTCTCAAATACTTTCTTTTGTTTTTCAGGTATTAAATTACAAAATTTATTTCTTAAAACTTAATTTATTCTCACTACCATTCATAATTCTTTTAATATTTGCTCTATGATTAAATATTACTATCACAGCCATAATTATACCAAATATTACATAACTAAATTTAGCGCTTTCTCCACCTGATATAAAAGTTTCACTCATAAATAAGCACAATACTGGAAATAATACAGCTGCTGCAATTGAGCCTAATGATACCATTCTTGATAAAGCCATGCATACTAAAGCAAATACTAAACAAGTAAGTCCAATTTTCCAGTTAATAATTAGTAAAACTCCAAGTGAAGTTGCAACTCCCTTGCCACCTCTAAATCCAAAGAAGGCTGGGAATGTATGACCCATTACAACAAATATTCCTGCTGCTTCGACTAAATAAGCTTTTGTTCCTTCATCTGCCTTTGTCATTAGTCCAATAAGTAATGCAAATAATACTGCTACAACGCCTTTTAAAATATCACAAATAAGTGTAATCGCTGCAACCTTAGCTCCAGCAGTTCTTAATACATTTGTACTCCCTGCATTTTTACTTCCTTTTTCTCTAACATCAAATCCCTTAAATTTTTTTGTAAAAATTACTGAAAAACTTATACTTCCAATTAAATATGCAACTAATGCTACTAAGACTATACTAATCATTTTTTCCTCCTTTATTCATCTTCGTTATCACTACGTTCTCTAACTAATACTCGTATTGGTGTTCCTTCAAAATTAAATTCTTGACGTAATTTATTTACTAAATACCTTTCATATGAAAAATGAAATAATTTTTTGCTGTTTACAAATACTACAAATGTTGGTGGTTTTGTACTTACTTGTGTCATATAAAATATTTTTAGTCTGCGCCCCTTGTCTGTTGGCGGTTGTACCATTGATACAGCTTCAGCAAGTAATTCATTTAATGTTGATGTTGATATACGAATTGAATTATTTTCATTTACTGTATTTATTAAGTTAAATATTTTGTCTACACGTTGACCAGTTTTTGCTGATATAAATAATATTGGCGCATATCGTAAATATGCAAGTTTTGTGTAAACTTCGTTTTTATAATTCTCTAAGGTACCATTTTCTTTTTCAATTTCGTCCCATTTATTTATTACAATTATTACACCTTTTCCTGCTTCATGTGCTTCTCCTGCTATTTTAGTATCTTGCTCAGTTACTCCTTCTTTTGCATCAATTATAAGCAAGCAAACGTCGCTTCTTTCAATAGCTAAACTTGTACGAAGAATACTGTATTTTTCAATTTTTTCTTCTATCTTACTATGGCGTCTAAGTCCAGCCGTGTCAATAAATACATATTTTCCATATTTGTTTTCATATTTAGAATCTATTGCATCTCTTGTTGTTCCAGCAATATCGCTAACAATTAATCTATCTTCTCCAAGAATTTTATTTATTAATGAAGATTTTCCTACATTAGGTTTCCCGATTACTGCTACTTTAATGAATTCTTCATTATCTTCTTCGCAATTTTCTGGAAGTTTTTCATAAATGACATCTAGTAAATCACCTATTCCCTTGCAGTTTGCTGAAGATATAGGCTGTGGCTCTCCAATTCCAAGGTTGTAAAATTCATATATATCATTTTGGAATTTTTGAAAATCATCTACTTTATTACAAACAAGTATTACTTCTTTTTTTGCCTTTTTAAGCATTAGTGCAATATCTCTATCGGTGCTGGTAATTCCCGTTTTTACGTCTGTCATAAATAATATTATATCAGCCATTTCTATTGCAAGTTCTGCTTGAATTTTCATCTGTTTTGCAATTACGTCTTCGCTCTTTTCTTCAATACCACCTGTGTCAATTAATGTAAAATGTTTACCTCTCCAGTTGCTTTCACCATATATTCTGTCTCTTGTAACACCTGGTGTGTCTTCCACTATTGCTCTTCTTTCTCCAATCAAATAATTGAAAAATGTTGATTTACCAACGTTTGGTTTTCCAATTATTGCAACTACTGGTTTCATTAGCTTTTCCTTTCCAAATTTTTTTTATTATAAACTGCACTTCCTATCAGTCCAATTATTCCTGCTAAAGAAATTATGTATCCTGCTTTTTCAAATATTGTTCCTTCATATTTTACTTCAAGTATTCCTGAACTGTCAACTTTAACTGCTAACATTCCATTTTCTGATTCATAATTTTCTATATTTTTGCCATTTAAAGTTGTTATATATCCTAAGTAATATAGATATGGTAATTCTAATTCTGCGTTTCCTTTGATTTCGATTTCCATTTTATCATAAAGTTTATTTTTATTTTCATTTTTTATTATTGCATTTCCCTCACTTATATATGTTCTGTTTTCTCTTTCCATTAACCAGTCACGTACACGGTATGCTTTTAATGGCATATATTCTCTGTTAATATTATACACACCAACTTTGTCAAATTCACCTAACAAATCTTCAAATTTTTCTTTTTCATATGGCTGCTTTATAAATTTATTTGAAATTTGAAATCCTGTACCTATAAATATTAATGCAATTACAAGTGCAACACCCCTAACTTTATTTTTGCATAAATTCTGTGTCAGTACATATGCATTAATACCACATATAATTGAAATAAACAGTATGAAAAATCCCTGTATTCTCCATGCAAATTGTATTATTGTTAAAAAGTGAGGCATGTATTTCCATGGAAATAATTTTGTACACATTATTAAAGATACTATGCTTAAAATTAAACATATATTATACAATTTTTTATATTTGATATCTATTTTCCTATATGTAATTATTGTAATTAACAATAAAAAAATAATTGGAATTCCAAATGAAAAATCCATTTTATTTTGAGGTGCTGGAATTAAACTCATCCATTCTATTGGTGAATTTGTGTTTTCCCATACATCTTCTTTCATTGCATGCATAGATTTTGCATCAAATATGGCATAATCTGCCACTAATTTATGTTCCATTAGTGGAATTGTATATACTGAAGTTATTGCTAATATACATAATATGTCTATTAAAATATTTTTCCAAAAGAAGCTATTTTTTATTTTAGAAATATTACACAATAATAAAACTATTGTAAATATTACAGTATATATTGTTGTGATTGTGTGTGTGAATATTAAAAGTGACGCTCCTAGAATTAATATTGCATTTCCCTTTTTGTTTCCATTTATTAAGTAATATAGTCCATTAAAAACTACTGGTATAAATATAAATGCTACATATTCTCCTAATGCGCATCTTTCATATACATTTGTAATTTTGTATGGTGCTGACATATATATAAGTGCAGAAACTAAACTTATTAGTTTGCTCTTTGTTAAATTATGTACAAACCAATACATTGTTATTCCAGAAAATATAACACTTGAAACTGCAAATATTTTTATAGCTAAGTCTATTGAATTTGTTAAATATGAAATCATTATAGGAATATAGGTTGTAAATATACCATAAAAAATATTTACCCCATAACCAAATCCATTCATGTGCTTATAACTAATTAATGGTGGAAATATTCCATCTGCAATGCATTCTTTAACACTAGCTATTCTTAGTGTATGTAATAAATATTCACCCGTTTTTGCTATATTTAATGTAAAAAATGGCAAGCAAATAATTATTCCAAGTATTATAATTACAACATAAGGACTAAATTTGCTTTCCTTTATCTTACTAAACATTCTTCCTCCGTGTATTATATTACTATTAAATTACGTTTTGAGTTAAAGCTATGTTTGTTTCTTTAAAATATTGTACTGTATCTTCTATTTCATTTTTTAATGATTCTCTTTGTACTAATTTTGTTGTTATACTCCACAAGCATGCAATTATTAATACAAATAAAAGAACTTTTTTCCATATCTTTCCTAACATAATATTTCTCCTTTTACAACTTTAATTATAGTTAAAAAGTATTAATTTGTCAATAAAATAATAAACAAACTTAATAAATTACTAAATTTGCATTTATGTAATTTATTAAGTTTTTATAAAAGTTTATATTTTTTCTAATTTTAAATTTACATTTTCTTTATTTAATGTAAACTCTGTATAGTCTGGTTGTTTTTCATTATATATGATTTCTTTAGCAAGCGTTTCGTGTTTGATAAAGTCCTCATTCTTTTTAACAATTTCGATAATTTTATCATTATCAGCAATGTAAATTTTAATATTATCCATTACTTCATATCCATTGTCTTTTCTAGTTGTTTGGATTTTCGATAATATCTCACGAACAAATCCTTCCTCAATAAGTTCAGGTGTTAAAAGTGTATCAAGTACAACTCCTATCTCGCCTTCTCCAGCAAAAGTAAATCCTTTTTTTCCTTGCATTGTAACTAAAAGGTTACTTGCATCTAAAGTAATTTCAGTGTCATCAATAAATATTGTTTCATATTTTCCATTTTTTACTTTGTTAGCTAAGTCTACTTGTGATTTCTTTGCAATTTCTTCTTTAATCTTTGGAATTAATTTACCATATTCTTTTCCTAACACTGGTAAGTTTGGTTTAATTTCAAAGTTTACGAATTCACTCATATCAGCACCTAGCACTATATCCTTAATATTAAGTTCTTCTTTTATAATGTTTTCATAATAGTCTGGTAAAGTGCTTACTGATATTAGCATTTCTGAAAGTGGTTGTCTATTCTTAATATTTGATATATTTCTAGCGTTTCTTCCAAGCTTAACAATCTTATATGCAAGGTCCATTTCCTTTTCAAGTTTACTGTCAATTGCTTTTTTGTTAACTTCTGGCCATATACATAAATGAACACTTTCTATTGCTTTTTCGTCAAGTCCAACAACTAAATTTTGATAGATTTCTTCTGCTATAAATGGAACAAATGGTGCAACAACTTTGCTTAATATTACTAATACATTATAAAGTGTTACATAAGCTCCTATTTTGTCATCTGTTAAATCTTGAGCCCAAAATCTTTCTCTATTTCGACGTACATACCAGTTTGATAATTCATCAGTAAATTCATCTATGGCGTTTGCAGAACCTGTAATATCATAAGCATCTAGCCCTGATTGTACTTTTTCAATTAATGAATTTAGTTTAGAAATTATCCATTTATCCATTATATTTTCAGACTTAAAGTCTGTATATTTTAATGGATTGAATTGGTCAATTTCTGCATATAGTACATAGAAAGAATATACATTCCATAATGTGCTTAAGAATCCTCTTTGGCTTTCTTGTACATTTTCAAGTGATAATCTTGATGATATCCAAGGTGCTGAACCTGTATAGAAATACCATCTTGTAGCATCTGCTCCTACTGTATCTAATAGATATAATGGGTCAACTCCGTTTTTCTTTGATTTAGACATTTTTTGGCCTTTTCCATCAAGAACATGTCCTAAAACTATACAGTTTTCAAATGGAGTTTTGTCAAATAAAGCTGTTCCTATTGCTGTTAATGTATAGAACCATCCTCTTGTTTGGTCAATAGCTTCTGATATAAATTGTGCTGGGAAGTTTTCTTTAAATATATCTTCATTTTCAAATGGGTAATGCCATTGTGCAAAAGGCATTGAACCTGAGTCAAACCAACAGTCAATAACTTCTTTTGCTCTTACCATTTTCTTACCACATTTAGGACATTTTAAGTGAACATCATCAATAAATGGCTTATGTAATTCAACTTCTTCTGGTGCATTTATTGCTTTTTCTTTAAGTTCCTCAATACTACCAATGCATTCTTGATTACCACATTTTTCGTCTTCACAAGTCCAAATTGGAAGTGGTGTTCCCCAATATCTATCTCTTGATATGCCCCAGTCAATTACATTTTCTAAGAAGTTTCCAAAACGTCCTGTTTTAATTGTTTCAGGATACCAGTTTACTTTATTATTGTTTGCAACTAAGTTGTCTCTTAGTTTGCTCATTGCAACAAACCAGCTTTCCTTTGGATAATAAAGTAATGGTGTGTCGCATCTCCAGCAATGTGGATATGAGTGTAAATGTTTTTCTTTATGGAATAATTTATTATTTTCTTGTAGCCATTTACAAATATCTTCGTTGCAGTCTCTAACAAATCTACCCTTCCAAGGTTCAACTTCGTCTACAAATTTTCCTTCTTTGTCAACTAAATTTACAAATGCTATTCCATTTTTTTGACAAACTAAACTATCATCTTCACCATAAGCTGGTGCAATATGAACTATACCTGTCCCCTCTGTTAAAACAACGTAATCTCCATGTACTACTTCATATGCTTTTCCTTCAACTTTAGCAAATGGCATTAGTGGTTCATATTTTAACCCTAATAGTTCTTCTCCTTTATATGTTTTAACTATCTCGTATTCTTTATCTTTTAAAACAGTCTCTATTAAATCTTTTGCTATAATGTAAGTTTCATATTTTGGAGTTTCTTCATCTCCAATATTTACTTTTACGTCAGAATATTCATATTTTTTATTAACGCAAAGTGCTAAGTTTGATGGTAGTGTCCAAGGTGTTGTTGTCCAAGCAAGTACAAATCTTTCATCATCTTTTAATTTGAATTTTGCAATACAGGTTAAATCTTTTACGTCTTTATATCCTTGTGCAACCTCATGTGAAGATAAAGCAGTTCCACAACGTGGACAATAAGGCATTACTTTATGTCCTTGATATAATAATCCTTTTTGCCACAATTCTTTTAAAGCCCACCATTCTGATTCAATGTATTTGTTATCATAAGTTATGTATGGTTCATCCATATCAACCCAATATGCAACTTTGTTTGTCATCTCTTCCCAAATGTTAACATATTTAAATACGCTTTCTTTACATTCCTTTGTGAAAGCTTCTACTCCATAATCTTCAATTTGTTGTTTTCCTGATATTCCAAGTTTCTTTTCAATTTCAAGTTCAACAGGTAGTCCATGTGTATCCCACCCAGCTTTTCTTATTACTCTGTAACCTTGCATTACTTTATATCTAGGAATAATATCCTTTATAACTCTTGTTATAATATGCCCTGCATGTGGCATTCCGTTTGCTGTAGGTGGTCCATCATAAAATGTAAAATGTCTTTTTCCTTTATTTAAGTTAAGGTTCTTTTTAATTATGTCTTTTTGCTCCCACTTCTTAGCAACTTTGTGTTCCATACCGACAAAGCCTTCATTGTCTAGCTCAACTTTTTTATACATAATATTTCCCCCTTCTTTATAATTTTGCCATTGCTACCACATAATTATTTGTAAATACAACAGCATTTTGTATATTGTAAAAAATGTTTTCCCTACAACATAATATGTTTATTATTATACATCTTTAGAGGCTTCGTAGTCAAGATAAAATTTATAGTTTATTAATTTTTTTCACCTGTAAAAACGTAATATACTATTATGTATATTACGTTTTGTATATTCTAAAATTCTAAATCCTCTTTTTTATACTGTTCTGGTTTTAAACCAAATCGTGTTCTCATATAATCTAAAACAATTATCATGCATGCTAGTGACAATAATCCAACTACTAAAAAGGCATTTTTAACATTTATTACATTTAGTAATAGCCCTCCTAAAATTGAAAATATACTTGCTGCCACTCCTCCAATAAATTCATATGAGAATGTTATCTTATTTCTTATATCTTCTTTTGTAAAATTCTTTAAATATTTTGCTTCTAATATATACCATATTGATACATTTATTTTTTGAATGGCATATAGGCTTAATACAAGTGGTATAATTGCTCTACCATTATATAATGAAGTACTAACTCCAATTATTATGCAAGCTCCTATATATAGTAATGAAATAAAAGTTAGTGTTCTATTTTTAAATTTTCTTTCTATTGCTCCTTTTAATGAAAGTGAAATTCCTCCAATTAAAGTGAGCACTGCAAATATTACTGAAAATTCTCCTTCTGGTATTCCTATATTTATAAGTAAGTCACTATTATAAGTATCTATAATTTCTATTGTACTATAAAGAACTATTTGAAATAATATAAATGCTTTCATTCTTCTAGATTTTAATATAAATTTAAAAGAACTTTTTAAATCATTTCCATACTTTTTTAATGTGGTGGTAATATCAATTTTTTCCTTTGGGGTTCTTTTTACTGGATATATATCTTTAAATTTGAATGATAAAATTGTTGAAATTATAATAAATCCTAAACATATAAATATAGGTATGTAGTTATTTATTACAAATAAATATCCAGAAACTAATGATGCTATTCCGTCTAATATATAATACCAGCTTCCTCCTTTTGCATCTAATTTAGAATAAAGTCCCTCTCCTCCTCTTGTAGATACCGAATCATATAGCAAGTTAGGTTCTGCAATTGTCTTCATATCATATCCTAACGAAAAGACCAAATTTGCTAACATAATACTAGGAACTCCTGGAAGAAGTACTAAAATTAATATGTATATAATAAGTAAAACGTTTCCTAATATGATACTCTTTCTTTTTCCTATAAAGTCAGTAATTGCAACTGCTGGAATTTGCATTATAATTCTGAATAATAAATAGAATCCATTTATTATTAATATTTCTGGTGCTGTTACCTTTTTAGTAATTGTACAAAATAGAAATTCTATTGAATAAAAGAATAGTAAATCCCATGAGAACATTTTATATATTGGATATAATTTTGCATTATTTCTTCTTATTTTATTTAATTCTGCTTTGTTTTCCATTATTAAATTTTCCTTCGTTTATTTTTTATAATTTTATCATATATTGTCTTTATTTGTAAATATATTTTATTACTAGTTTAGAATTTCTATTTTATTTTTAATTTTATGAATAATTCATATTCTACTACTTTTTTCATATACTTGTTTAGAAAGGATTATAATTTATGAAAAGAAAAATTTTAATAATATTGGTTATTTGTTGTTTTTTGTCTGTGAATTTTTATATTTGCCTTGCAGGTAGTGATGAGGATATCAAAGTCTGGAGCCCTATCAATAATCAAGATACCTCTTCTAATATAAGTGAAAGTAATGTTTCAAATAATACTGTATCAACAAATGTTGCTACAAATGAAACGGGAACATCTGTAATTGAGAATAATACAAATACTGTAAATCAAACTAATGGTTCTATAAGTAAAAATGTTACAAATCAAACAAATAGTTCTGTAAATAGTACAAATGAGATATTTAATACAAACTCAACTTTAGTTAATAGTACCTCTTTGATAACTAACTCTACAACTGTTGAAGATAATCCACTTAAGTTAACTTGTGGTGGTGCTATATTAATTGAGCAAACTTCTGGAAATGTATTATATAATCATAATATGCATGAAAAATTACGTCCAGCTTCTGTTACAAAGGTTATGTCACTTTTACTTATTATGGAAGCTTTGGATAGTGGAAGAATATCACTTACTGATAAAGTTCCATGTACTGAAGATGCAGCTAAAATGGGAGGTTCCCAAATATGGCTTGATACTCGTGAAGAATTAACTGTTGACGAAATGCTAAAAGCTATCTCTGTTGTGTCTGCCAATGATTGTGTTGTTGCTATGGCAAATTTTCTAGAAGGCTCTCAAGAAGCGTTTGTTATGAAAATGAACGAAAAAGCAAAAGCTCTTGGAATGAATGATACTGAATTTAAGAACTGTCATGGAATTGATGAAGATGGACATTTAACTTCTCCTTATGATATTGCTATAATGTCAAGAGAATTACTTGTAAAACATCCACGGAATTACAAAATATACTACAATTTATATGGATAGTTTACGTGATGGAAAATCACAGTTAGTTAATACTAATAAACTTATCAAAAATTTTGAAGGCTGTACTGGTCTTAAAACTGGCTCTACTTCTATTGCTTTATATAACCTTTCTGCTAGTGCTACTAGAAATGGCTTGTCTCTAATTGCTGTTGTTATGAAGGCAGAAACTGGCCCTATTAGATTTTCAGAGGCTAGTAAATTATTAAATTATGGTTTTAGTAATTATCAATATAAAGAACTTGCTAAGCAAAATGATGTTGCTAGTCAATGCACTGTTAATAAAGGTCTTTCTCCTACTGTTGAAGCTGTTTTTGAAAGAGACTATGGTTTAATTCTTCCAAAATCTAACAAGTCTAATATTGACCAACAAGTTAACATTGATAATAAAATAAATGCTCCAATTACAAAAGGACAAAAGCTTGGCGAAGTTACTTTTTCAAGTGATGGTAATGTTCTTGGAAGTGTTAATCTTGTTGCAAGCAATGATGTTGAGAAATACAGTTTCTCTGCAATGTTTAGTAATGTATATGTTAAATGGTTTAGCATGCTTAGGAAATAAATAATTCTATATAAAAAGAGCTCTGCTTTAAATCAAAAAAACTTGAGCTCTTTTTTCAATTTATAAAATTATACTAATCTCTATTATTTCTATTTAGTAATATATTCCTTAAATTTTTCATATACATCTCCTTAATTTAAATAGATATGGTAATATTTTTCAATCACCATATCTACTTTTTTAAGTTCCTATTTGCTATATATTTCTTCTAAAGTTTTATTTTATTTCAAATTCTGTATAAATATACTCACTTTCATCGTTACTAGCAGCCGTGTATGTTTTCTTTGCTATTCTATAAATTCCCTTTTCTAATTCGCCATAATACTCTGTCCAATTAATTGTAAATTCAACAGTTTGGTGATATAAAGTTGGAATATCCTCTTCATTCGAAATAATCATATCTTTTTTTTCATTTAAATTTTCCCATTTTCCATTATTTTTCTTCTCAATTGAATACCACTTCTTACTATATCTATAAGGCATTTTATTTTCATCTTTTATAATTATTGTAGCTCCGCTTTTGCTTAAAGTTCCATCTTTTATAGTTGATGATACGTTATCTAAAGAAGGTTGGCTAGACTGGTCAGAAGAAGGTGTTCCATTAGAATATTTATAATAATATCTATCATACACATTGTTCATGTCATATGTTGTTTTATTATTTGTTTCAAGTTTGCGGGATCCTACTGTCTTTCCATCAAATTCATAATATACATTATTTTCAGATGAATTTTCAATTTTATTAGTTCCAAAATTTTGTTGTAAAGTAGATTCATTTTTTGAATATTCAGTTATATTATTTATTTTTCCCAAACCACTATTGTAAACGTCTTTTTTAAAACATATAATATATATACCTATTGTTATAAGCAATGCTACGATAATTAAAAGAATTAAATTTAATATATTAATAAAATTATAATCTTTTTCTTTCATATAGTTATCTCCTTAATATTTATAGTTTTAAATAAACTTCAGATAATTTACTATATACTATTTCTAACTTCACTTATTAAATCTTCTACCGTTACTAATCTAGAATAAGAAGTTTTTTCTATTTTAAAATTAAACTCTTTATTGTCTTTTCTGGATTTTTATTAACATACTTATAGCATTTGATCCAAATGTCACAAAAATTTAATAATATAGTAACATATTAAAAGCGGACCTAGCTATGGTACACTTTTAATATACTATATAATTTTACAACTACCTTTTATTCTTTCAGTGTTTTGTTGTATATAGAATAGAGTTTATTTTTTATGTATTAATTTTCATACCCTATTTCATAATAGTCTCTGTCTGTGTCAACTATTACATAATGTAAAGGTAACTCACCAAATTCTGTCTGTCCTGCTTGTATACATATAGTGTTTCCAAGCTTTCCATTCCATACGCCGCTAAATTTTTGTGCCTCGTGGATATGTCCATGTAATGACATATAACTATTACTATTTTTTAAAAATTTTGCAATTGCTTTTGAACCTGGTTTAGACCCATCAAAACAGTTATCAAGTCCTATTCCAGCTGGTGGATCATGCAAAACATAAATTGCTTTATTTCCCTCTGTTGGTTTAGGCAAACTTTCTAAGCAATCTTCCATTTTAGGAATCACATTCTCCCTCATTTTTCTCCATTCTTCAACTGTTATATATTTTCCATTTATAAGTATTTTTTCACTAAATTGTTCTGGCATTTCTTGTCCATCCTCAACCACAACATGATCTTTTCTCATAAATGGTGTATCTACCACTTTATTAAGTCCTATAAAACTTACTTCATCAATATCTGCTTTTTTTCCATCGATATCAATAATGTTAGGAAACTGTATTATCATTGTATAGTATTCTTTCTCAACAACTTCCATATCGTCATTTCCAAGAATTCCAATAAAATTAATATCCTGTTCTTGTAACTTTTTATAAAATTCTTTCAAATATCCATTAATAAATTCTCTTTGAAGTGGTTCTCTCTTGTCAGCTTTTTTAGGCAATAGGTCTCCACCAAATACAATATTTTTTATATTATTTTGTATCGATAAGTTTAATAATTTTTCAAATTTTTTGATATCTCCATGAATATCACTTGCATAAATAAATTTCATACTATTATACTTTCTTATTATATTTTTTACTTATTATATTATATATTAGATTTTTTTTCAATATTAAATAATTATTTTCTTCTTTATTTATGATATACATTGCATCATTTTTTTGAATACTTTTATTTATGTCATATGTTTAGTTCATAATTTCATATTAATTATCATTATTTCAATTTAAAAACAACAAAACTGGAATTTGCAATAGCAAATATCCAGTTTTGTTGTTTGCGGAAATTGGTGGTTGTTTAACGCCTAAAATTTTCTCTCTCGGGATAGCCTTTATAGAAAGCGCAGGTGCGCTTCTGGATACGGCTATCGAAGTTTGCAAAGTTACGCTTCAAGAAATGCCAGATTTGATACAGGGTAGCATGGGTATTCTCTTGGAAGTCATACTTACGCCAATTATACTGTAATGGTGTGAGTCCCAACTCTTTTGCCATGACCTGCCTCGGGTACTGCCTCTGAACATAGACACTATCGTCGTAGCAGCAGAACCTTTGACCATGTGCGCCAACTTTGTAGGCAAAATAGTGTGTGTGCTTGGCAAGGGATAAATCATCTAGCGGTTTCATTTGGATTGCATCCAAGTACTGCTGCTTGAGTGTGAAGTCAATGACAACATGTGTATGAGCATGTACAATGGACTTTTTGTGCGATGTGAAGCCAGATGGACCACTCCCATGTTCCATAAATACCACTGGCTTGTCTTCTCCAAATGCGCCCTTCAAGATAGTTTCCACATCTTCGCATACTTGCTCGTACTCTGCATAGATATAGGGGTCATCGATTTGAGCAATGCTCAGATACTCGTGGTCCTTAGGGACAATCATCAGGTAGCCTGGCTTCAAAGCTCCCAGTTCGCATACAACATAGAAGTTGTGTGACTCATACAAAATGCAATCAACTTCTTTTTCAACAGCTCTGTTGTAGTCAACTGTCTTTGTTGCAATGCCTTTGAGATGTGCAATCCCACACAGGATACAGGGCTGTTTTTTCGTATCATACTGTTCCCCTGTAGAGCGTTCACCAGGTTCAAATCCGTGCTCATAGCACCACCTGGTAAATTCTTCGCTTCCATTGAAATACACACTTGTTGGTACAGGAAGCATGTCTCCACGATACTGGTCCAGCAGTTCTTTGCCCATGTTACCGTTCTGGTAAAAGATAGGTGTCATGTTGCGACTGAATGCTTCTTCAATCTTTGCGGTCAAACTTGTCAGTTTGGTTGCCTTAATGCAAGTAATCGCTTCAAATTCACCTGCTTCGTTGTACACCTTCCGCCTGTCAGTTACAAGTAACCAACGTTTTTCTGTTATCATAAAAGCACCTCCTCGTGTCGTAAATTTATAACAGATTTCAGCAAAGCATAAGGCTTCTTTGTAATTAAATTATAACATTTTTTAACAATAAAGTCAATTTACATGTTAAAAATCATTATTTAATTTATTATTACGTTTTTATTTACATATCAAAGTCAGCTTCTTTTTCTTTTTTCTTGTTGTATTTATCAAAATCTACATTCCCAACACATAGTATTTGAGAATTTTTTATTTTCCCCTTTGGCATATCAGGTAAAAATACATCTCTAACTTGCCTTAATATTCCCGCATGTGATACAACTAATATTCTAGTATCTTCATCATATTTGTTAAATAAATCTTCAACAAATGATACAACTCTTTTTCTAACTTGTCCAAAAGTTTCACTTCCTGGTGGATCAATAAAACCTTTTATGTAATTTTCAATAACTTCATCTGAAAAATTGCTATATGGTTGTGCTTCCCATTCTCCTAAGCTTCTTTCTCGAATACGCGCATCAACAATAGGTCCCTTATGTATTGGCATTGCTGCATCCAATGTTTGGTGTGTTCTTCTTAATGGTGATACATAAATTACATCAAAATCATCATCTGTATATTGGAAGTTCGCTGCTGTCTCAGCAGCTCCTTCCTCAGTCAAATCTGTTTCAATGTTTCCTGCAAATCGATTTTCTTTATTTAAAACTGTTTTTCCATGTCTCATAAAAAACACTTTTGGCATAATATTTTTCCTCCTATTTACCTCATAAATTAATATATATCTTTTAATATATATTTTTATAATTAAATTACATATGCTTTTTATTATTCTTCAAAAATTGCATTAAATTCAGCTTCATTAATTTTTTCTTTTTCTAACAACTTATTAGCAATTGTATCAAGCTTATCCCTATGTTGAATTAACAGAGATTGAGCTTGTTTATATGCATTTTCCATAATTGCCTTGACTTCTCTTCCTATTTCATCTTCTAAGTTATTTCCAAGTAATTGAATTTGATATGGATCTCTGTCTAGGTTAATTGACATTGGTCCTATTCTTTCACTCATTCCATATACTGTAATCATATCTCTTGCAATTTTCATTGCAACTTCTAAATCATTGCTTGCACCAGTTGAAATGTCGTTTAAAGCAATTTTCTCGGCTGCACGTCCACCAAGTAATGATATTAGTTTTTCTTCCATTTCAGTTTTTGATATATAGAATTTATCTTCGCTTGATTTATACATTGTATATCCACCCGCAACACCTCTTGGAATAATTGATACTTCTTTAACTGTATCTTGTGTTGGTAAATATTTACTAACTACTGCATGACCTGCTTCATGATATGCTGTTAATTTTTTGTCTTGTTCAGAAACAACTCTATCTTTCTTTTCAAGTCCTACAGTAACTTTTTTAACTGCATCTTCAATATCGTTTCTTGATATTGCTTTATGTCTTCTGTTAGCTGCATATATTGCTGCTTCATTTAGTATGTTAGAAAGTTCTGCTCCACAGAATCCTGCTGTATCCTCAGCAACTGATTTTAAATCAACATCTTCATCTAATTTTTTGTTTTTTGCATGAATTTTTAGTATTTCTTCTCTATCATGAATATCAGGAAGTCCTATAGTAATTGTTCTATCAAACCTTCCAGCTCTAAGTAAAGCTTCATCTAACATTTCAGGTCTATTTGTTGCAGCAATTACTATAACTGAAGTATTTGTATCAAATCCATCCATTTTAACAAGTAGTTGATTTAATGTTTGGTTATTTTCTGTATCAGCTCCATTGTTGCTTTCTCTTCTAGAACCTATTGCATCAATCTCATCTATAAATATTATACATGGTGCAATCTTTTCAGCTTTTTCAAATAATTTTCTAACTCTAGAAGCACCTAGTCCTGCAAACATTTCGACAAATTCTGAACCACTCATTGATATAAATGGTACATTTGCTTCACCTGCTATAGCCTTTGCTATAAGAGTTTTTCCTGTTCCTGGTTTACCACAAAGTAGTACTCCTTTTGGAACTCTAGCTCCCATATCAGAATATTTTTTAGGTTCTTTTAGGAAATCTACTATTTCAAGCATTTCTGCTTTTTCTTCTTTTAAACCAGCTACGTCCAAAAATGATACTTTATCAGTTGCAACATCAGGGTCATATACTTTTCCCTTTTCGCCTATTCCTTGCATTTGTATTATTACAATAGCTAATATTATTAATATGATTGTAGGTAATAGCGAGAAGAAAGTATCCATTATTGCAACAACTGGGCTTTGTGGTTTTTGATTAAACTCTATATCATTCCCCTCTTGTACTCTATCTTGTACTAATTCTATAAATGCTTGTATATCAGGTACAATACTAGTTTTACTATCCTTTTCGTCAGTACCTTTATATTGTACCTTTATAGATTTAGAACCTGTTTTCATTTCTACCTTTTCAATTTTGCCTTCTTTTATGTCTTTTATTAATTGAGTATATGTTACTTTTTTATCATCATCATTTTTACTTTTATTCATTAAAAACATTCCTGCAATTCCAATCGCTATTAATGTTGCGATACATATTACTGTTATGATTATATTTTTTTTGTTCATCTTTTTTTATGTTCCTTTCTCTTCATTTACCTTTTTATTAAGCTTTTCACTTAAATTAGTTGTTCCTTTTTTCAAATTAGAACGTAATATCAAAATTCCTGCTATCAAGTAAATATATGATACTAATGTAATCATAACTTGAAATTGTGGCATTGTAAAGTTAAAGAATATGTTAGCTATTAAGTATAGTAAGTTTAATATTATTGGTAATGTAGTTGATGCAACAGCTATCGCAAAAACTGAATAAAATCTTAGTGGCAAACGTACTAATTTTGTTATTATTAGTCCTAATATTGCTAATGCTAGAATATCTAATAACATACTTATAAAATATATTATAAATAAAATTATAGAAATATAAACAAAAATTAGAGTATATATTCTATTGTTTTGTAATATCTGTACAACGCTATCTTTGTTGACATTTAATTCAATTTGCATATCTTTATATTTATATGTTTCTATTTTGTCTTCTGAATATTTTATCGTTACATTGTACTTATTAAATGCAATTGCATATCCATTGTATTCTTTAAATTGTTCCATATATATATTATTGTCTTCAGAGTTATCAAATATAACTTTAACTTTTACAAGATCATCTGTATTTTCAATTACTACTGGTTCTTCAATGTCACAAGTAAGTTCATAGTTCGCAAGCGTAAATTCTGGCATCTTCTCAACTATTACATTAGATATATTTTTTCCTCCTCGTGCTATTCTATACGTAATTGAAAATGATACTATTATAGCAAATAATGTGAATATTTTAAATAAAAATATTAGTGATTTTGTTATACTCTCAGATGCAATTAAATAATATTTATCAAAGTCAAATATGCTTACTTTTATTTTTCTTAAAAATGACATTTTTACCTTTTTATATTCATTATTATTGAAACCATTTTGATTACCATTAAGATTGTTTTCTAAGTCATCTTTTTTATCTTCAAACTCTTTCAATTTCTACTTCTCCATTCTTAATATCTTTGATAACATATCCCTTTTCTCTTATTTTTTCTCTAATTTCATCTGCTTTACTATAATCCTTATTTTCCTTAGCTTGTTTTCTTTCTTCTATTAACCTATATATTTCTTCAGGAATATCACTTGTATTTTCTTCAAGATATTTAGCAGAGTTTTCTAAGTCTAGTCCTAATACTTCATCAAATTTTAGTAATAATTTTGCAATTTTTTTTGATTTAGTATTCTTTAATGCTTCCCATACAATTCCTATTGCTTTTGGCATATTTAAGTCATCATTAATTGCTTCATGAAATTTTTCTTCATATTCAGTAATTATAGTGTCATCGATGTCATCGTCTGAACTTAAATGACCTATATAACTTTGGCGCATTCTATTTAAAGCTACTTGACTTGCTTTTACACCATCAAATGTAAAGTTTAGTTTATTTCTGTAATGAGCACTAAAGCAAAATAATTTATATGCAAGTGGCTCAATTCCTTTTTCTATCAAATCTGAAACTGTATAAATGTTGTTTAGTGATTTTGACATTTTGCCACCATCTATAAGTAAGAATTCACAATGCATCCATGTGTTAACTGGACTATGTCCAAAAGCGCCTTTGCATTGTGCTATCTCATTTTCATGATGCACTGGTATATGGTCAACTCCACCAGTATGTATATCAAAGTGTTCTCCTAAAAAACGTCTACTCATTGCAGAACATTCTATATGCCATCCTGGGTAGGATTTTCCCCATGGACTATCCCATTTCATTATATGATTTTCTGGAGCTTTTATCCAGATAGCGAAATCATAAGGATTTCGCTTTTCTGGGTCCACTTCTATTCTTGCTCCTGCTTCCTGACCAGTTACTTCATTATTTGAAAGTACAGGATATTTATCTAATTTTGAAACATCAAAGTAGATTCCTTTGCTAGTTTCGTATCCATATCCATTTTTTATTATTTCCTGTACCATTTCAAGCATTTGTGAAATATTATCAGTTGCCTTTGTAATTGTTTCTACTTTGTCAATGTTAAGTCTTTCTATGTCATTAATAAATGCTTTTGTATAGAATTCTGCTATTTCATAAGGATTTTTTCCTTCTTTTCTTGCTGCTTTCTCCATCTTGTCTTCGCCAGTGTCTGCATCAGAAGTTAAATGTCCAACATCTGTTATATTCATTACATGATTTAATTTGTATCCATTATATTTAAACATTCTCCTTAAACTATCCATAAAAAGATATGTTCTGAAGTTTCCTATTGATGCAAAATTGTATACTGTAGGTCCACAAGTATATATTTTTACTTCGTTTTTCTTTATAGGTTTGAATTCTTCTTTTGTATGTGTTTGTGTATTATATAAGTTAATTTTCAATGTATTAACCTTCCTCTCTATTTATAAAATTATGTTTCATTTGTTGGGGTTGTTGTTGGTTCAGGTGTTCCTGTTGACTCTACTGTTTCGTTTGTCGTTGTGTTTCCTGTTACTGTATTACCTGTTGTTTCGTTTGTAGTTGTATTTCCTGTTGTATTTCCTCCTGGAGTAGTAGTTCCCACTTGATTTACTGTTATTACAATTTCAGCGCCTTCTGGAGCTTGTGTTGCACTTTGTTTTAATACTATTCCCTTCGGCTTGTTAATCTCTTCACCTTTTTCAACTTTTACTGTATAGCCAGCAGCTTTTAAAAGCTCTGTTGCTTCTTTTTGAGTTTTTCCAACTACATTTGGTACAAATTTTTGTGGAGCGCTTGTGTGAACATCACAATTCTCAGTTGGAATTTCTTCTGATACTTCTAGTCTTGGTGTCCAGGTTGCATTCTTTTCAGTATCAATTACCCTTCCAAATACTTTCTCCTCTGTATCTGTACAAAATTCTGTTGCAACTTTTCCAGTTTCTTTACATATTTTTAGTTTTTCATGTCCTTCGCACGCTGCTGGAATATTATCTGATGCAAATATTTCTGAATATGTATCTGTACAATGCTCTGTTGCTCTTCTTCCTGTTTCTTTACATATTGATACAGTTGATATTCCCTCTGGTTTATTAAATTTTTTCACTTCTAAGCCTTCATGCACTTTTTTCATTGCGTTAAACCATATCTTTGATGCTGGGTTACTCATTGTATATGTAGCTCTATTATCATCATTTCCATACCAACATGCTGTAGCATAATAAGGTGTCATTCCACAAAACCATCTATCTAAGTAATCTGATGTTGAACCAGTTTTTCCAGCTACATCCATATTACCTAAGGTTCTTCCATATTGCCATGCTGTTCCCCCTGCTTCAAGAGCACCATGTAAAAGTGAAGTTTCAACATAAGCATTTTGTTCTGTCATAACTCTCGTTTTTTCTTGACTTGGCTCAATTATTATATTTCCATTTTTGTCAACTACTTTTGTATAGAATGTAGGTGTTATATATACTCCTCCATTTGCTAGCATTGCATATCCTGCTGCCATTTGAACTGTTGATACCTCAACAGTTCCAAGTGCCATACTTAATCCAGCTTTATCTCCATCTACTGATATCCCTATCTTCTTTAGGAACTCTACCGATTTGTCTATTCCTAGTATTGATAAAAGTTTTACCTCTGGAACATTACATGAATATTTTAACACGCTTCTCATAGTTTCAACGTTATGATATCCTCCACTATTA
Organism: uncultured Clostridia bacterium; assembly: GCA_948919095.1. Lineage (GTDB taxonomy): Bacteria > Bacillota > Clostridia > TANB77 > CAG-508 > CAG-793. The sequence goes on from CAQYCU010000006.1 coordinate 44,280, forward strand.
TTAACAGTATAATTTTTACCAAAAGTTGTTCTAATATCATAAAATACTGTTGAAGGAGTTACAGCTTTATTTTCTAATGCTGGTGCAACTACGCCAAGTGGTTTGAATGATGAGCCTCCCTGTCTTTTTGTTAAGGCTCTGTTAAGTCCTAGAGTGTTTTGGTCTTTTCCAAGACCACCATATTCAGCAACTACATATCCAGTAGATGGCTCAATTACACACATTGCTGATTGACCTGAAAGGTCTCCATCTCTTCCTTTATATTTTGCACCTTTTAATATGTATTGAGGGTCTTCATATACTTCCTTTATTTTATTTTGCATATCCATATTAACTGTTGTATATATTGAATATCCACTGCTTATAAGTTGCTCCCTAGCTTCATCATATGATATATCTTTTTTATCCGATAATTCTCTTGCAATTTGGTCTATTGCTGCTGATGTATGGAAATTCAAATCCTTATTTCCATTTGATAATTTTCCTTTTTCAAATTTTAATCCTTCATTTACTTGGTTCTTTGCTTCATTATATTCATCATAATTTATTTTTCCTAATTCATGCATTTTATCAAGAACAGTAATTGTTCTCTTTTTTACTTTTTCTGTAATGTCGTCTTTTGAATTAAATACGTTATAGTTACTAGGTGAATGATTTATTCCCGCAATAAATGCTGATTCTGCTATACTTAAGTCTTTTGCTGATTTGCTAAAATAATATACTGATGCTGATTCTACACCATGTATTTCAAGGCCTTCATCTGTTCCTAAATAAATTCTATTCAAATATCTTTGTAATATTTGGTCTTTATCTATCATTTTTTCAACTTGATATGCACGTGACCATTCTCTTATTTTTCTTTGAATTCCTTCAATTCCAGAACGTTCATTGTCTTTCATGGTTATCTTTATTAGTTGTTGTGTTATTGAACTTCCACCAAATGATGCACTTTTACCAGTTAGTTTTGAAGTTATGTATTTAAATATAGCATATGCAGTTCTTTGAACGTCAATACCTTTGTGTTGGTAAAATCTTTCATCTTCTATTGAAATAAAAGCGCCAGGCAATTTTCCCATTTCATTTAGGTTTATTTTTTTATTTATCTCATCTCCTGTCAGTCTAACTAATTCATTTCCATCTTTGTCATATACTACAGCTCCTGCGTCTGCTAATAGTTCGTCTTCTGTAATTGCCCATTTGTCTGTTTTTAATATTGCATAAATACATGCAAACCCAGCAACTATTGCAATAACAAACAATATAAATAATGAAAGTATTATTCTTTTTAATACTTTATGTTTTTTCTTTCCTTTTTTTTCTTTTTTCTTTTTCTTGTTTATTTTTTTCATATTTTTTTTCACTTCTTTATCGTCCTCTATTGAACTTTCATCGTCAACCTTTAATATCTTTGTTTCATCGTCTATACTATCTTTTTTTTCTTCCTTGTAAATCTTTGTTGTGTCCTTATCTTCTAAAAGGTCTGTTGTTGTTTTTAGTTGTATATATCCATCTGTATCTTCTTTTAAGTCTTTAAGTATTTCTTCTTTTAAATTTTCTTCTTTCTTATCTTCAATTGTTTCTTTTTCATTAATTTCACTGTCTACTTTTTTGTTCTTCTCTTTCTTTTTCTCTCTTTCCTTTGGTTTGTTTTTCAATATTTCATCCCAATCTAATTTACTATCATCTTTGTCTATCTCAAACGGTTTCTTTTTATTATCTTTATCGTCCATATTATATCACTCCCTTCGCTCTTTGATATCTAGAAATTTAAAATTAATCTTATCTATCAAATCGTATATATAAAGCTTAAGTTGTTTTCTAATTTTATTGTCTAGTTCTTATAATACTAGCGACTATATTATATTACAAAAAATATAATAATACAACCTTTCTGAAGTAAAATTTTGCTTTTAAAATATTAAAGTTTTTGCGCCTTCTTGTATTAATTTATTAGTTCCCATTGAATTTTTTGAATTTATATCTCCTAAAACTGCATATACATCTCTTCCTTGTTCTAGTGCAAAATTTGCAGTAACTAGAGAACCACTTTTTTCTTCTGCTTCTACTACAATTGTTTTTTCTGTAAGTCCACTCATTATTCTATTTCTTTTCACAAAGTTTTCTTTTTTTATTTTTTCGTTTATAGGATATTCTGAAATAAGAGTTCCATTGTGTTTTAATATTTCTATTGCTAATTCTCTATTTTGCTTTGGATATATTTGATTTAACCCATGTGCAAGTACAGCAATTGTTTCTTTTCCTGCTTTAAGCGCTCCAATATGTGCATATGTATCTATTCCAATAGCAAGCCCACTTACTATTACATATCCTTTTTTTGAAAGTATATATGCTAATTCTGTTGCAATCTTTTTTCCATAAGAAGTGCAATTTCTTGAACCTACAATAGTAACCCCTTTTTTGTTTAAATTATCAACATTTCCTAATACATATAATCTTTTAGGATTATTGTATATTTGTTTTAATAAATATGGATATGCTTTATTATTTATTGTTATAGTTTGAATTTCTATATTTTTCACTTCCTTTTTAACAAAAATGAACCAATTAATAAAAATTGGTTCATTTAAAGTACATTTATTATCTAATTTACTAAAAATACATTAGTTATCTAATTTTTTCCATTCTTCTTCATTATATATTTTTAGTGTTCCTTCTTCTATTTCGTCTGCTGCAACAGTGACTGGTGAGATATCATCTGTTTCTACCATTGGTTTGCTTCCTTGTGCAATTTGTCTTGCTCTTTTTGCTGTAGCAATTGCCAATCTGTATCTGTTTTCAGTTTTATCTAAAAGTTCTGCAACTGTAGGTTTTACTAACATAGTCTTTATCTCCTTTTTATAATCTTATTGTATTTTACTACATTTTAACAAATATGTCAATTATTTTATGTTTCTTTTTTATCTGTATCAACTCTTTTTACTGTTATTATAATATTTTTTATTATATAATAAACTATCCATATAAATAAGAAATACTTTGAATATTTTAGTAAATTCTGGTCTTGAAGCTTGTAAAAGTGCATTATCATTATTGTTGCTCCTCCTAACGTGAGCAGTTCTATTCCTAATAAAGCATATCTAAATTTATCGACTTTGAAAGCTTTCTCAAATAATAAAATTGCTGATATTACACTTAATATTATAAATACTTTTAAGTCAAGCTGATATTGTTCTTGTGGTATTCTTTTTGCTCCCATTAAATTAATTGAAATATATGCTATACCCATTACTGCAATTACTACATTTTGAAAGATTTGTATATGTTTTTCATTTTTCACTTTATTATTTTTGCTTTTCTCTTTGTTTTCTTTTATTGCTTCTTTTATTTTAGTAAGTTTTTTCTCATCTACTGTAATGTCTTCATTTTTTATTAGATTTGTATCCTTGGTCTCTTCTATTTTTTTTCTTTCATTTATTTCAATACTATCCTCTTCTTTTGTTTTAGTATTACTTTTTTCTTTTGCATCTATATTGTTTTTTTGAGTATTAGTATTTTGATTTTTTTTTGCTACTTTTTTTATTTCATCACTTTTATGTTCTTCCATAGTATCTTTTATTTTTTCTTTCTTCTCCATACTATATTCCTTTCGTCATTTGTATTTTATAAATACGTTTGACAATCTTTTATTTCATTTATTGTTTTCTCTTGCTTTATAATATTTATTACATTTCAAATTCATACATAATCATACTTAATAATACTAATGATGCAGTTTCAGTTCTAAGTATTCTTTTTCCAAGTGAAACACTAATTCCACCCTGTTTTTCTATATGTTCTATTTCAGTTTCTGTCAATCCACCTTCTGGACCAATAATTATAGCAATTTCTTTTGCTTGTTTATGCTGTTTTAATATATCTTTTATCCCAATATTTTTTTCATTCTCATATGCAACTAATACTATGTCATATCCACTTAATTGATTATACATTTCTGTCATATTTATAGGATATTCAATTTTAGGTATTATATTCCTTTTACTCTGTTTTGCAGCAGCTTCTGATATTGCTTGCCATCTTGGAATTTTTTTATCGGGTTCCTTAATTTTGGCAATACAATTCTTCATTTCAACTGGTATTATATTTTTTGTCCCTAATTCAACCGATTTTTGAATTATTAATTCCATTTTATCAGATTTAGGAATTCCCTGAAATATCGTTACATTAATATTAGTTTCATTTGATTGGAATTGTTCAATTATTTTACATATAACTTTTTCATTGTCAATTTCAATTATCTCTACTAAAAATCGTTCTTCAGTTTGCTTTATACATATACTAATTTTCTCACCAACTGACATTCTTAATACTTTTGATATGTGCTTATAGTCTTCGCCTATTATTTTAATATTGTCTTCAATTACTTGGTTATCTTCTACAAAAAAATTATACATTATTTTTTTGTCCCCTCTTCTTTTTTTATAACGTCATTTATAACTTTTTCAGTTACCTTGTTTTTATCAAATTTGTTATATATAAGTAAAAATGCAGCTACAAGTATAAATGTTACTAGATAAATTATTATGCTCGTTTTTATGTCACCTTTTAAAACACTATCTCCTACAAGTGTTGATGATATTACTGATGGTATACGTGCAAAAGTAGCTATAAGTATAAATTTAACTGGTTTTACTGGTAATAGTCCTCCCAAAAATGTTAATAAATCCTTTGGAGTTCCTGGTATTATGAATAATATGCACATTATTACTTCTATTGTTTTTGGATTTTTAAATAATTTACTATCTTTAAGTTTGTTTATTTGTTTTTTTTCAAAAAAATTTTCTACAAATTTTAGTCCATATTTTCGTACTAATAATACAATCATAGTTGATATTATAAAACAGGAAGCTAATATAAATATTGTTCCATAAAATCCTCCAAAGCACATTCCAGCAAGTATTTCGATTGGCTCTCCTGGTATAATAAATAAAAATATTTGTGCAAACTGTAATCCAAATAATAGTAGCACTCCTAATATCCCAGTACTTTGAATTTTTTCCTTAAATTGTACTTGCCCTTCTGGCGTTGCTAAATTTGTTACTAATGGGAATAAATATGCAATTGCTGCAACTACTATTGCTAATGCTATTATTGTAAATACTATTTTAAAAATTTTTGATTTCTTTTCTTTCATTTATTTTCCTTCTATAATTTTTATATATTGTAAAAAGGTATGCTTTATAAATATAACATTAATAATGCCATAAAGCAACCTTTTATTTCCTAATTATTAAAGAATTGATAATGCAACTATATCTGTTCCAAAGAATATAAATATTCCTAATAATATTAATTTCCAATTTGTTTTGTTGTTTGCTAAACTGTCTAAACTAAAATCAAGTTTATTAATATCTCCTACATCTTTTCTATCAATAATAGATATATTAATTTTATCAACATTATCAAAGTTAAATTGTGACATAAATTCTGTGCTTATACCTAAAGCGAGCTCAGGTATGTCTACATATTTTGTGCCCATTAAAATTCCTCTTGGACTAATAAAATCTAGTTTAAGTATTTTATTTATTAGTTTTTCATTGGCATTATTAGTAATTTTTCCTTTTACATAACCATTTGTAATAGTTGCTTTCGATTCGAAAATTTCAACTTTTGGTTGTTCAAATCCAATATTTACATCTTTTGTTTTGTATGATGATTTTATTACATTAAATGTTAAAAGATTAACTACTAAATAACATGCTATAAAAATCACCAACCACTTAAATAATCTTTTCATCCAATCCATTTTAGTTTTCTCCTTTTGCCTCACTATGTTTGCACATTACTAAATATAATTTAAAATTATATTAGCAAATTGCTTTTAAGTGTTTTACATCTTTCTAAATACTCCACATACTTTTCCAAGTATAGCACAATCATTTACTATTATAGGGTCCATTGTGTGATTTTCAGGTTGAAGTCTTATATATCCCTCTTCTTTATAGAAAGTTTTTACAGTTGCTTCATCTTCTATTAAAGCTACTACTATTTCTCCATTTTCTGCAGTATTTACTTTTTTTACAAGTATATAATCACCATCTAATATTCCAGCTTCAATCATGCTTTCTCCTCTAACTGTCAGCATAAAGCTTTCAGAATTTCCGACAAAGTCAATTGGTATTGGAAATGTGTCAGTAATATTTTCGACAGCAAGTATTGGTTGTCCAGCAGTAATTTTTCCTATTACTGGAACGTTTACCATTTCTTTGTCATTATAAAATTCTTTATTTTGCTCTATTCCTGCTGACATTTCTTCGCCCTTTGAATTTTTAAGTAGCCTTAGAGTTCTTCCTTTTTGGTTTTCCTTTTTTATAAATCCTTTTTCTTCTAATTTATTAAGATATCCTTGTACTGTTGCCGTTGAGCTCAAGTTTACTGCTTTACATATTTCTCTAACTGAAGGAGCATATCCTTTTACTGATATCTCCTTTTGTATGTATTTTAATATCGCTCTTTCTCTTTTATTTAATCCATTTTCATCTCTAACTGATTTATTCATATGTTTTCCTTTCTAAATATTTTTAAAATATTTTTAAAATATTTCTATATACTACGTAAATAATATATCATAAAAAAAACTGTTTGTCAAACAAAAGTTTGAAATAATTTAAAATTTTTT
>CAQYCU010000007.1:0-22916 GCA_948919095.1 uncultured Clostridia bacterium
ATTTTAATACTTCAAATTCTCTTCTTGTTAAATCATTTACAGGTTGTCCTCTAACGTTTGCTTCAAATTTATCAAGGTCAAGTGTTAGTGAACCTATTGTGACTTTTGTTTCTTTTCTGCTTTCCATTGCTGAATCAGCATTTTCATTTTTTCTAAAATTTGCTTTTATTCTTGCAATTAGCTCTCTTGTACTAAATGGCTTTGTCATATAGTCATCGGCTCCAATTTCTAAGCCAAGAATTTTATCAATTTCTTCACCTCTTGCTGATAGCATTATTATTGGCATATTTGCTTTTTCTTGTCTAAGTTTCCTACATACTGTTAATCCATCCATTCTTGGTAGCATTACATCTAAAATAATTAAATCTGGATTTTCTTCTAAGGCTATCTTTAGTCCTTCTTCTCCATTAGTAGCTGATAAAAATTTGAAGTCTTCTTTTTCAATATTAAATTTTAATAAGTCTAATATTGATTCTTCATCATCAACTGCTAATATTACTTTTCTTGGTTCAGAATTTTCGATATTTTCCATAATTCTTTATCCCTTTCACTTGCTTTGATAATTTTATTCAAATATATTTATATCATAAAATATATTATTTATCAAGACTTTTAGTTGCTTTATTTTACTACAGTTACATATCCTATTTCATTTTTATAAACTTTTTTAATTATATCTAGTAAATTATTTGCCGAATTTTGTTCTTTTGTGTCTATTTTTAGCTTTAATACATGTCCTCCAGTTGTTAACTCATGAAAATTACTTTCAATCTTTATTTTTTTGTTTATGTCGTAATATTCTGGCAATTCAAATGAACTTGTATACATTTCTTTGTCTGTTATATTTTCTATTTTTCCAAAAATCACTCTGTCTAGCTCTAAAAATTCTTTATCTATTTCTTTGTTTTGATTTCCAACTAATAAAAATGTTAAATTGTATTTTTTTGAGTATTCATTTACTTTATCATTCATTTTGTTAACTATATTTTTGGCAAGTATTAGTGCTTCTGCCTCTTCTCCTAATTTTTTGTTTTTGGTAAGTGCTATTATGCTTTCATATAGTCCTGTAAATGATATTTGTAAAACGCCTTGTTTTAAAGCTTTTTTCACTTTATCATCTTCTTTTAATTTTTCTGCATCCATCCATACGTTCTGTCCCATTAAAAATGGAAAACTTGATACTTTTTTATTATTTTGTATTTCTAGTCTTTCAAGCATTTGGTCTTTGACTAAGTCCATTTTCAACATTAGTTCATTGATAAATTCGTTTTTGTTTTCTTTATGTTTTATTGCTATTCGGGGAAGATTTATCGTTGTTGATGATATTATCCCTCTTCCTGATACTGTTTGTTTTTCATTGTCGACAATATTGTCTATAATTCTATCTCCATTTTCAAAATATGACACTTCTGTGTTATAATCGCCTTCTTTATACATTTGTGAATTGAAATTTGTGTCTAAAAATGAGAATGCTATATTGTTTGTTTTTACTGCTATTTGGCAAGCTTTTTCTAGTAAATCATAATTTTTATCTTTTTCTTCAAAATTCTGTCCTTTTTTTATTTTAAATACTACTTTTGGTGAAATTGGTGTTTTGTTTTCTCCTATTCCTGTTTCAATTGTTTTTAGTATGTTTTCTATTATTATTCTACCTTCTTTGCTTGTGTCTGTTCCTAGGTTTATTGTTGTTAGTTTGCTTGGACATAAACTATTTAGGTCATGTACAAATGCTTCCATTGCTTGGTAGGTTTGTTTGTTCGTTTTTTCTAATGCTTTTTTGTATACTATTCTAAACATTCTTTTTAGCTCTTCTGCTTCTCTTGTAAATTTATAAAATTGTTCTATGTCAAAGTCTATTGTTGTTAATTTGTCTATTTCTCTTTCTATTCCGTTTATTGCTATAAATTTGTCGAAATCTGTATATTCTAGTATGTCGTATATTGTTTGTCTGAATTCTTTTTTGAAAGTTTTTAATACTCCTGGTGCCATATAGTAGTCAAATGCTGGTATTGATTGTTCTCCGTTTTGGTCTTTTTGATTACTTGAAATTGCTATTATTGCAAGCATACTATATGAGCTTATACTTTGTGGCTCTCTCATTGAGCAATTCTCAGTTGAAAATCCATCTGTAAATAGCTTTTCTAAGTCTATCTGTGTACATTCTGTTGACCCCATTGGGTAGCTTTCTATTTTGTTTATAAATATGTCTCCATTTTCATGTTCATCCGAAAATTTCTTTTTTAATAAGTATGAAGTTGCGAATTCTTCTGCTACTGTTTTTCCATAGTCTTCTAGGGTTTCTACTGCGTTTTTGGTATTTTGTATCATTTCTCCATTTTCTTTTGTTGTTAATCCTAATTTTTCTAACGCTTTTAGAAATTTGTGTTTTCTTTTTTCTTCGAAAAATATTTCTCTTGATTGATTTCTTTTTTCTCTATATTCTGAAAATGACAGATATACATCTTCATAGCCGTTTTCTTTTAGTTCTTCTTCTATCATGTCTTGAATCTCATCTATTTTTATTTTATCTACATTTTGTTTTTGTATTTTTTCTATTACTTTGTTATATATTTTGTTTACGTCATATTCGTCATATTTTCCTTCTATACTGTCAAATCCTTTTTTTATTGCTATTGCTATTTTTAGTCCATCAAATGTTACTCTTTTTCCGCTTCTTTTTATCACTGTTAGGTTTGATAAATTTTCTTCGTTCATTCTGGGCTCCTCCTCTTTTATTATTGGTTGTTATAGCTTAGTTTTTCTTGCTTGAGTTTCTTAACTGTTAGCATATTATAACGTAGAAAATATTGCAAGTGGTTTGTGGAATTTTTTTGAGATTTTTGAGTAAAAAAAAAGCAAAACTTATAATTTTTGTTTTGCTTTTATATAAATAATTCTATTCAATTCCACTATATACATACCATATATTATCTTGTAAAGAAGATTGTGTGCCGTATTTATCAAGAGATATGTCTGTATATGTATCAATGTAATCTCCAATAGTATCTTCTATCCATCTATTTCCTATGAGTTTCTTACGTCTTACCTCGCTTGGCAAAGCTTTTCCTCCACTTCCAGCTACCCAACCAATTCTATTTACTGACCATTCATAAATTTCATTTGAGCTTGTTCGTCCATCATATGTTTTGCACTCAGGTCCTGCGGTATACCAAGTAAATGTAAATGGTGTTTTTTCTTCATTTCCCCATGTTGCAGGTAAATTAAAGGAATCTGAAAGAGCAAATATATTTCCATTTTCTCTCCATGACCTTTTCTTAAATCCATAACAATATGTCCAACTATCTTGCTTTATATTTAAAATTATATTCTCTTCTATAGTATAATTATATCTTGTCACTTTTTTGTTTTCATATTTTTTCCATGTATAGAGTTTTGTAGTTCCTTGTATAATTTTATTGCTACTATTATTTTCTAAATCTGAAATTATTATCTTACATTCGTGCGTTCCTGTAGTTAACCCTGTTACATTATACTCTTTGTTATAGTTTCTGTTGTGGAATTATATACTTCTTCTCCTTCCTTTATATTATCCACATAAATATTTCATTTCTGTTACTTGTTCGCCTGTTTCTTTTACTGTTACTTTGGTTGTATGTTGTTTTTTCCATTCTGTGCTTCCATTGGGTGTGAATTCCACTGATGGTACTATTCCTGTTACTTCTACTGTTTCGCTTGCCATTAAATCTCCATATACTTTTACTGTATATATTCCATTTTTGTTTACTGTAAATTCTTTTGTTATTTCTGTTTTTTCATTGTTATAATTCTCAGTATGTATTTCTATTCTTTTTCCTTCTAACCATAGTTCTATTCTGTTTATTCCACTTTTGTCTTCTATCGCTTTTGCTATAAAACTTGACGTTCTATAATCTGTTGCTAGTATTGGCTCACTTACTGTTAGTTTTGAAAATACTAATTTATCTGCTTTTCCTAGAGCTCGTCCTATCTTTGGTACAGTTCTATCAAGTTCAAATGCCCATTCTCCAATTATTGCTACGTCTCCTTTTATTTCTGTTCCTGAGATTTCGTTTTTTATTAACTCATCTAAAAACTCATCTTGATTGTAATTGGGATTTATATTTTTTTCATATTGTCCATCTGCTAATAATACTGTTTCAAGTACTTCTCTTGCTTTTGATTCATTGTATTTCATTCCTGCAGTTTCTGCTCTGCTAAATATTCCTTTGTCATTAAATACTGCACTTAGGGAAACGGCTGCTAATATTAAAAGTACTATCAGGGTCACTAAGTGGACCTTCTTATTATTAAAGTTTTTATTTAATAATTATTTTTCTAAATAAATTTAGGTATATTCCTAAAATCTTTGCATAAACTATTGATTATTAGCATAATTTATTGTATAATTATGTTAATTGAGAGGGTATGTGCTCCCTTTGGAGTGCACCACCCTCTCATTTATTTTCTTTTAAAAATTTTTAGAACTTTATTATCCTTAATTAATATTATAATATCTAACCATGTTCTATTTTTTGAATTATATATTTTTTCTATTTGTATCAAAATTTGTTCTATACTCATTTCTGTTTTACTTATATCAAACACAAAATTTTCTGATTGTTTTCTTTTCTTGCTTATAGCTGTATCTAACGTATTTTTTCCATTTCCTGTTATTTGCTTTAAGTCAAATTTTCTATTATTTATGATATAATCTGGTGTTTGTATTCCTTTTGGTTTAAGAACAACTGGTATTAGACAAACTTTTTCTCCTAAAGTTTGTCCTAATATAGTTGCTATTTCTGTTTCTTTATTAGTTGTTTTAAATAACACATGTCTTCCATCAACTATATGCTTGACACCATTATCATCAATAAAATATTTTTGTTTTATTACTTTGTATCTTCGTTTTCTTTTGTATCTGTTCGTTATGTCTTGATAGTTCATTTGCTCTCTCTTCCAATTTTATACATTTTTTGCATTATATCACTATTTTATTTTTATGTCCAGTATTTTTTGCAAGCTTTATTTTTAATTCATTTTTTATTATGTTTGTTTAAAGTTCATTTTAATAAGTCTTATAATTTTGTGGCTATTTTTATTCTATTTTCGACAAAATTCCGCCCTATTTCTTCCTAAAGTATTGCTTTTTTAGACAGCCTTTGATAGAATGGCTTGTAATAATGTTCATACTTTTATATAAAGTATGGTTTTATATAATAATTAGGGGGTCTACTAATGAAGGACAATAAAGCACGTTTTACTAAAGATAAAGTCTTGCATCAAGCAAAAAATGTTAGTATACCAACAAATGAAGAAAATAAGATTTTTTATGAACTAACAACTCCACAAAAAAATATTTGGGATATGGAGCAGTTTTATGGTAATACTCCATTAAATAATGTTTGTGGTTCAGTTATTATTCACGAAAAAGTTGATTTTGATAGATTGAAAATCGCTGTTGATATTGTTATTAAAATGAATGATGCTTTTGGAATTGAGTTTATTAATGACAATAATACAGTAAAACAAATATATAATAAAAATATTATTAGTGAATTTTTTGCTAATATTATTGAAGTTACTGATAATAATGCACTTAAAAACTTAGAGAAAGAACTAAGTCATATTGTTTTTACTAAAAATAATTTATTTGATTTAAAAGTTTTTAAACTGCCTAATAATGAGGGTGGTGTTATTTGTGCTATTCACCATTCCTTAGCAGATTCATGGTCTTTAGGTCTTATAAGTAAATCTATTGTTGAAGTTTACTATGATTTATTACAAATAAAGTCTAAAGATAAAGACTTTTTAATTGGAGATACCGCTTTAAATAATTTTATAGATGAAGAAAAGAAAAAATATAAAGTTTCTTCTTATTTTGATTTTATTGAAAAAGAAAATAAATATTTAAATAGTTCTAGTTTTGTTAAAGATAAAAATTATTGGGATGAAGTATTTTCAACAGTCCCTGATATTCCTGAATTTGTTCCAAATTCTGAAAATGTATCTAATAAAAATTCTAATTTGCCAATCGCTTCAAGGGAAACGTTTGAATTATCTACAGATATATTGAAAAAAATAAATGAGTTTTGTACAAATAATAACACTTCTGTGTATAACTTTTTAATTGCTGTGTATTCTTTGTATATCTCTGCAATAAGTAATTCTAATGATTTTGTTATTGGAAGTCCAATTTTAAATAGACGTTCAGTTGCTGAAAAATCAACTATTGGTATGTTTGTTAGTACAATTCCGCTTCGTATTAATGTAAATTCTGAGGCGCAATTTAACGATTTTTGTCGACAAATTTCAGCAAACACTTTCTCTGCTTTTAGACATCAACATTATCCTTATGAAAATATTCTAAATGATTTGAGAAAAAAATATAAGAATTTGTCGAATTTGTTTAATGTTCTTATTTCATATCAAATTACTAAAACTATTAGTAATAATGTTAATAGTGAGTCATATTGGACTTTCAATGGATATTCTCAATATGATTTACAAATACATATTCTTGACCTTAACGATACTGGAAAATTATCAGTTGCTTATGATTATAGAAATAAATATGATAAAAATAGTATTAAAGAATTACATTGTCGAATTATCAATATTATTGATACTGTACTTAATGATTGTGAAATTTGTCTAAAAAATGTAGATGTTGTAACTCCTGATGAAAAAGATATAATTTTAAATAAATTTAATGATACTAAAGTTGATTATGATAAAAATAAAAGTTTATCAGTTATGTTTGAAGAGCAGGTTAAGAAAACTCCAAATAATATTGCTGTTGTTTTTGAGGACCAAGAGCTTACTTTTAAAGAGTTAAATGAAAAAGCTAATAGTTTGGCTTATTATTTGCGTAGTCAAAATATTAAAAGAGATGATGTTGTTGGTGTTATGTGTAACCGTTCGCTAGAAATGATTATAGCTATTCTTGCTGTAATAAAATCTGGCGCTGCATACACTCCTATTGACCCTACATATCCAGAAGATAGAATAAATTATATGCTTGAAACAATTGATGCTAAATTATTATTGACACAAAAAGAACTTGAAAATAAAGTCGAATTCAAGAATAAATTGTTTGTTGATTTAGATAGTAAAATCGAATTTAAGGATAAATTGTCTAATAAAGTTGAAAAAAATTTAGATAATGGTAGTTTTTCAAGTATTTATGATTTGCCTAATGAGAATTTAAAATATATTAATGAACCTGAAGATTTGTTTTATGTTATATTTACTTCTGGTTCTACTGGTAAACCTAAAGGTGTTATGATGAAACACCAAGCTTTGTCGAATTTTGCAAATTATTGTAATAACTATGTTGAGTATTTGAAATATCCAGAGTATAGAGCTTTCTTATCTATTACCACTGTAAGCTTTGACTTGTTTGTTTATGAAGTTTTTATATCTTTGCAAAGAGGTATTAAAATAATTCTTGCAAATGAAAATGAAAAAACTTCTCCAGTATTATTAAACAAGTTAATTGAAAAACATAATGTTACTATAATGCAATCAACGCCTTCTGTTATCCAAACCTTTGTAAATAATATTTCAGAAATGCCTTTACTTAAAGATATTGAATATATAACAATGGCCGGTGAACAACTTCCTATTAACTTAGTTCGTACCTTGCATAATTTGTCGAATAATGATACTGGTAAAACTATAAATTCTTCGTCAAATAAGAATTATAGTAAAAATAGTAAAAGTGTGTCTAATAATAGTAATTCTAAACTTACAATTTATAATGGCTATGGTCCTAGTGAAACTAACTATGTTACTTTATATAAAATGGACGATGAGTTAATTACTATTGGAAAACCTTTTTATAATACACAAATGTACATTTTAAATAATAATTTAAAACCTGTACCTGTTGGAATGACTGGCGAAATATATATCTCAGGCGAAGGTGTTGCTCGTGGATATATTCATAATGAAGAATTAACGAAAAAAAGCTTTATTGAAAATCCTTACGCAAATAGTGTTATTTCAAATAATATCGAAAAAAGTAATAAAAAGTATTTTAAAAATAATACTGATAAAACAAATTGTAAAATAGAAGAGAGTAAGTTTGACAATTCTATAATGTATAAAACTGGTGATTTAGGTACTTATTTACCTGATGGAAGAATTATATGTTCTGGTAGAGCTGACCATCAAGTTAAAATTAGAGGGCAACGTGTCGAACTTGGAGAAATTGAAACACAAATTGATATGTTACCTACTATTAAGACTTGTGTTGTTTGTAAGAAAGTTGACGAAAATTCACATGAATTTTTATGTGCTTATTATACTTCTGATGAAACAGTTGATATATCTAGCATAAAAAACCATTTGCAAGCGCATTTGCCTAGATATATGATTCCTCAGTATTACATTCAATTGCCTGTTTTGCCATACACACCTAATGGTAAAATTGACAGGAAAGCTTTACCTATGCCAACTTTAGAGCATATAGAAGAAAATATCGTTGCTCCTGAAACTGATACTGAAATTAAATTGCTTAAATTATTTAAAGAGGTTACACATATTGACAATATTAGTACTATTGATTCATTTTTCGACATTGGAGGAGATTCTCTTTCAGCTATTAATTTATCTGCCAAAATTCAAAGTGAATTTAATGTACAATTATTTGTTAGAGATATTCTTGAAAGGTCAAGTATTAAGGATTTAGCAAGCTTTATTGATAGTATTTTAGAGGAACAAACTAGTGAATTTTTTGACATAAATAATTATTCTTACAATGAAACTAATAACAATGATAATATTATTGCTGAAAATTCCAAACAATACTCTCACTCTTCTAATAAAAACAACTATCTAAGGCAAGTCATTACACCAGTTGAAAACTCCGATTATTATGCAGTTTCGTCTGCTCAAAAAAGAATTTATTTTGCAAGTCAGGTTGACACTACCTCTATTGCTTATAATATTGCTGGTAGTATTATTCTTAATGGAAAAGTTGACATACCAAAACTAAAAAATGCCTTCAAGCAAGTAATTAATCGACATGAAACTTTACGTACATATTTTGAATTACATGATACAGAGGTTGTTCAAAAGATTGTAGATAATATTAATTTTAATTTAGAGATTGAAAAGGGTGCCAATTTTAAGGATTTAGATAATATCATTAATGATTTTGTTAAGCCTTTTAATTTAGCAGAAGCACCTTTGTTTAGAGCAAAGTTGGTTAATTTTGACAATGATAAATCTGCTCTACTTATAGATACTCATCATATTATTTGTGATGGAACATCAATTACTATTTTTGTTGATGAAGTTTGTAAATTATATAATGGTAATAATCTTCCAGAACTTGATATTACTTATAAAGATTTTGCAAATTATGAACATAATCAAGTTTTATCAGGTGTTTTAGAAGATGCCGAGAATTATTGGCTTGATAAATTTAAGGGTGAAATTCCTGTATTGAATATGCCTACTATTTACCAACGCCCTGCGTCTCAGTCATTTGAAGGAAAAAAAGTTTATTCTGAAATTAATTCAGATACAGTTTTAAAAATTAATTCTGTTGCAAAAGAATTACATGTAACACCCTATATGCTTATGCTTGGAGCGTTTTATATATTGCTCTCAAAATATACTTCACAAAATGATATTGTAGTTGGTTCTCCTGTTGTAGGTAGAGATATTGCAAGTACATATAATTTAATTGGTATGTTTGTAAATACTTTGGCTTTACGTGAAAAAATTGATAATAGTCTTTCTTTTAAATCTTTTATATTGTCTTTAAAAGATGATTTGTTAAATGCATATAAATATCAAACATATCCATTTGATATATTAGTAGATAAGCTTGATATTAAGAGAAATTTGGCACGTTCTCCGTTATTTGATTTTATGTTTATTTATCAAAATAACGGTTTTAAAGAGTTTGATTTTGACGGAATTTTGTCAAAGTACTATGTGCCAGATAATAATACTTCAAAATATGATTTAACTTTAGAGGCAATTCCTGAAGATGGAAATATCAAACTTAATTTTGAGTACTGTAGTCAATTGTTCAATAAAGACTTTGTAAAAAGTTTTGCTAGTTATTATTTAAATATATTAAATAATATTTTAGATAATGTGGATATCCAAATATCAAACATATCTTTGATGTCAGATGAACAACAGAGTACATTGCTTGACAAATTAAATGATACTAGTTTGGATTACCCTAAAGATAAGTATATTATTGATTTATTTGAGGAACAAGCTCGTAAAACTCCTGATAGTATTGCTATTGTTTTTGGCAATGAATCTTATACTTATAGAGAGCTTGCAGATAAAGTAACTGCTTTAGCTAATCACATTAGGGAATTACCTATTTATAAAAAAATTGCTAAAGATGATGTTAAGGCTATTGGTATTATGCTTAATAGACGAGCTGAAGTTTTAATTTCAATGTTTGCTATTTTAAAGGCTGGTTGTGGTTACCTTCCTATTGACCCTACATATCCAGAAGAAAGAGTTTCATATATTATCGAAAATAGTGATATTAAACTTATTCTAACCGAAAAGAGTTTATCGACAAAATTCGTCAACCCTAGAAGTAAAACTACAAAATTTGATGGGTTTGCTATTGATACTGTTTTTGTTGATGATGAAAATAGCTATACTTATGATAAAAAAGATGTTTCGGATAGTAACGTAAATAACTCTACTTCAAAAACAAATGCATCTGTTGAAATAAATCAAACTCATAATGACTTGGCATATTTAATCTATACTTCTGGTTCAACTGGAAATCCTAAGGGTGTAATGATTAGACAAGATAATGTTGTTAACTTTATTTATGGAATGAGAAAAATACTTCCTTTAGAAAATAAAAGTATAGTTTCTATTACTACTATGTGCTTTGATATATTTGTACTTGAAAGTTTAGTTCCTTTGTGTTCTGGACTTAAAGTTGTATTGGCTAGTAATGACGAGCAAAATAGCCCTATTCTTTTGAATGAACTTTGTAAGAAAAATAATGTTGATATAATTCAAACCACACCATCTAAATTTAATTTTTTAATCTCAGATGAGAGTAATTTGGATTATGTTAAAAATATGAAAGTTATTTTATTAGGTGGGGAGCCTTTCCCTTTAAACCTTTTAAATAAGCTTAAAAAACTCACTGATGCTAGAATTTTCAATATGTATGGTCCTACTGAAACTACTGTATGGTCTACTGTTAAGGAATTAACTGACGCTAAAAATATTACTATTGGAACTCCTATCGCTAATACTCAAGTTTATATTTTAGATAATGATTTAAATATACTACCTAAAAATGTACCTGGTAAGTTATTTATTGGTGGTGATGGTGTGACGGCAGGATACTTACATAGAGAAGAACTTACACTTGAAAAATTTGTCGATTTTAGAGGAAGTAAAATATATGACACTGGTGATTTAGCTAAAATTAATTCTACTGGAGAGCTTGAGTGCTTAGGTAGAACTGATTTTCAAGTTAAAGTTAGAGGCTTACGTATTGAACTTGGAGAAATTGAAAAGCAAATTTCAAGTTATCAAGGTGTTACAGATGCTGTTGTAGTTGTAAAAAATATTAATGATAGAGATGTTTTATGTGGGTATTTCGTATCGACTGGAAGAGTTTCTCTTTCACTCTTACGTAGTAGATTGTCGAAAAAACTTCCTACATATATGGTTCCTACATATTTCGTACAACTACAAAAATTTGAGCATACACCTAATGGCAAAATTGATAGAAAAAAATTGCCTGACCCTCAAATTACTAAAAAAGAATTAGTTTCTCCTAAAACAGCTTTACAAAGACGTATATTGTTAATTTGGAAGAATATTTTGTCTATTGACGAAATTAGTATTGATGATAATTTCTTTGAAATTGGTGGAGATTCACTTTGTGCCTTGAAGCTTCAACTTGAGCTTATGAAAATCAATATTAATGTTGAATATGGAGATATTTTCAAGAATAATACGATTGAAAGTTTAGCTGAATTTGTCGAAAATATAGAAAATAAGAAGCCTGAAGCTCCTAAATATCATAGTATCAACTTCTTAAAGTCTAATATGGCTTTATGGAGAAATAGTGATAAATTTAATTTAAAACTAGAGCAGAAAGAAATCAAAAATGTTTTACTTATTGGAGCTACTGGATACTTGGGTATTCACGTTTTAGCTGAACTTTTAAAAATTGATAATATTAAAATTTATTGCTTAATTAGAAATGACCCTAGTACATCTGCTGAAAATAAACTAAAAAATAAATTTAAATATTATTTTGGCTCTGATTTAAGTAATTTGTTTGGAAGTCGAATTATTGTAGTTCCTGGCGAAATTACAGAGGAGTATTTTGGTCTTTCTGATAATATGTACAAAACTATTGCTTCAAGTGTATATACTGTTATAAACTGTGCTGCTCTTGTTAAACACTTTGGAAAGTATGAAGATTTTGAAAAGATTAATGTTACTGGTGTTAAAAATATTGTGACATTTTGTGAGAAATATGGTAAAACTCTTTTCCATACTTCTACAATTAGTGTCGCTGGAGCGGGTTTGATGAACTTAGCTTCTGGATTTAACCCTACTAAGAAGATTTATTATGGCGAAAATAGGTTGTATGTTAAGCAGTCTTTGAATAATGTTTATATTCGTAGTAAATTTGAGGCTGAAAAATTTATACTGGAAGAGTTGGCAAATAAAAAACTTAGAGGTATAATATTAAGGATAGGAAATGTTACTAACAGATTTGTTGATGGTAAATTCCAGGAAAATGCTAGTGAAAATGCCTTTCATAATAGACTTAAGGCTTTTACGTATTTGAAAATGATACCTAAGTCGGTTTATGATGGCTATGTCGAATTTAGTCCTGTTGACTCGATTGCTCAATCGATTATACAGACTATGAAGTTTTATACCCCTCCTATGTCAGTTTTACATTTATTTAATTCTAAACATTTGTATATTAAGAACTTGCTTGTTATGTTAAAGGATTTAGGGGTTAAAATTGATGTTGTAGATGATGATGTTTTTAAGGATAGTTTAAAGAATATATTATTTAATTCACCAAATTACGACAAAGTTAGTGTTTTACTTAATGACATTGATAATGATTTCAATTTACTATATAAAACGAATTTGATTATTACTAATAAGTTTACTTTAAAGTTCTTGAACATAGCAGGTTTCGATTGGCCTGAAATTACAAAAGATTACATAAAAAAGATTTTTGATAATTTATAAAATATATTATAAAGTAATTTAAAAGAATGTAACTTTACAAACATTTACTTTATATTAATAAAATTTTTTATTGTTTGAGAATTGTCTAAATCTAAAAATATATTTAAAGGGGGATACAAATGAAAAATCTTGGCTCATTGGTTATGTTATTAATTTCAGTATTTGTAGAATTAGTTGTATTATCATATGTAAAAAAACATTCTTACGAAAGTAATAGAAGATTAATACAAGGCTTCATGCGTTCTATTCTTTGTATGGTTGGTTGGTCCTTTGGACTAATTCTTCAAATACTGGTTATTAACCTATTTTCTGACGAATATGCAAGGTTTATTGATTATATATTTGTTTACCCCTTTATTGCATTTGTGCCAGTTGTATTATTTTTCTTTATATCTACTATTAAAGATAAGAATTTTAAATTTAAGCCAATACATATTTTACTATTAATAATTCCAATTATAGATATAATTGTAATAGCTACTAATGATTACCATCATTTATTTTACGAGTTTTACTCAACTGATATTTCAGTTGCGCAGTTTGGCCCTTACTACACTTATGTGTACTTAATATTTAATTATGGATTGCTTGCTTATGATATAATCTTATTTTTAAAGTCATCAATCAAAAGTACTTCTGTATTTTCGGTGCAAACTTTACTTATTTTTACTGGTATTATGATTCCTTTATCAGTTAACTTTGTAGGTATGATAAATGTAATTCCAATTAGTATTTATGCTACCCCTATTTCATTTTCTATTTCTATAATAATTTGGGGAATTGCAATATTTAAGTATGACTTTTTGAATATTTCTCCTATTGCTTTACGTAATATTGTTAATCAAATGTCTGATGCATACTTGGTTTTAAATATTGATTATGTAATATCTGATTGTAATTATGCTTTTGAAAAGGTATTTAAAACACAGAAAAAAAACCTAATTGGTCAAAATTTTTACTCTTTAAAATTTAAGGATAAACTTGTTTTATTAAAAGGTAATATAGGGAATTATCTGGAGGAAGTTCAGACTAGTGGTAAGATTTATCAAATCGATGCATATCTTGCAGATAAATCTAGGTACTTTAATATTGAAATTAGTAGTCTTGTTTCTGATTATAAGTGTGTTGGTATATTAATTTTGTTTAAAGATACTACTCAACATATTAAGGATATGGAAACTATTAAAAATAATCAAAATATACTTATGGAGCGTGAGCGTTTGGCGACTTTAGGTCAGATGATTGGTGGTATTGCTCATAACTTGAAAACTCCTATTATGTCGATTGCTGGAGCTATGGAGGGTTTGCAAGATTTGGTTACTGAATATGATGAGTCTATTGATGATAGCGAAGTTACTAAAGATGACCACCATCAAATTGCTAGTGAAATGAAGGAGTGGATTGTTAAAGTTAATTCATATGATTCTTATATGTCAGATGTTATTACTGCTGTTAAAGGGCAAACTGTTAGTTTTAATGATAATTCTTTGCAACGTTTTAAGATTGAGGAATTGCTTAATAATGTTAATATTTTAATGAAGCATGAACTTAAAAGCTCGCTTACTACTTTAAATATTGATTGTAAAATTGATAAAAATACTGCTTTGCAGGGTAATATAAATAGCTTAGTTCAGGTTATTAATAATCTAATTTCTAATGCTATTCAGGCTTATGGTGATAAACAAAATCAGTCTATTGACTTGACTATTTCGCAAAAAGATAATAATATAGTTATATCTGTTAGAGATTATGGCTCTGGTATTCCTAAAGATGTCCAAGAAAAACTATTTAGCAAAATGATTACTACTAAAGGACATAAGGGTACTGGTCTGGGATTATTTATGTCATATTCTACTATAAAAGGACATTTTAATGGTGATTTAAATTTTACTACTACTCCTAATGAGGGTACGACATTTAATATTATATTGCCTAAGAATGATTAGATATATTTGCAGATTTTATAAAATTTATATACATTAATAATTATTATGTCGCTTTATGGCGATTAGATTGTGAGGATATATTATGAGAAAATACCAACAAGAGACTGTTACGATGCCGTATAAGATTATGGCTGTTGACGATGATGCTGGAATTCTTGATTCTTTAAAGGTTGTTCTTCAACGTGCTGGTTATGGACTTGATTGCTATACTAATCCACTTGAAGCAATTGAAAAATTGAAGACTGACCACTATGATTTACTTTTACTTGATTTTATTATGGACCCTTTGCATGGTGACCAAGTTGTGGAGAAAATTAGGGAATTTGACAGTAGTTTATATATTTTATTACTTACTGGTCATAAGGATTTAGCCCCACCTCTTGAAACTTTGAAAAGGCTTGATATTCAAGGTTATTGTGAAAAAAGTAATGAGCTTAATCAGCTTTTGCTTTTGATAGAGTCTGGACTTAAGTCTGTTGAGCAAATGCATAGAATTAATGAAATTAGTGATGAGTTACAAGCTAAAAATGATGAACTTGAGAAAGCTTATCTTGATACCATTGGCATTTTGCGTCAAACTGTTGAGGCTAAGGATTTATATACTAGAGGTCATTCAGATAGAGTTTCAGAATATTCTATTTTAATTGGTAAGGCTCTTAATCTTAGTGATGAGGATTTACATACTTTGAAAATTGGTGGTTTATTCCACGATATTGGTAAGATTGGTATTCCTGATAGTATTCTTTTGAAAGAAGCTAAATTGGATGATGAGGAATATTCACAAATTAAAAATCATCCTTCTATTGGTGCTCATATCTTAGGTGATGTTACCATGTTTAAGAATATTATTCCTATTGTTTTGCATCATCATGAGAGATTTGATGGTAGAGGATATCCTTCTCAACTTTCTGGCGAAGATATTCCATTGTTTGCTAGAATTGCTGCTATTGCTGATACTTTTGATGCTATGACTTCTAAGAGAAGTTATAGAAATGCTCTTCCTTTAGAAGTTGTTATTGAAGAGATTGAAAAATGTTCTGGAACTCAGTTTGACCCTAAGATTGCCCCTGTGTTCTTAAATATTCTAAAAAATGAGTATAGTAAGATTAAGGAAATTCAGGAAAATACAAAGGTTAGATTTTGAAAATGCTTATAAAAGCTGTTATCATAAAATAGTATATAGTAAATTTATATACAGAAAAGTCAGTAGAATATAAATTCTACCGACTTTTTTATTAATCTCTTTTAGTTGCTCTATTTTGTTGATTTGTAGTAACTGCCTCAATAGCTGGATTATTTTCTTGACCTTCAATAACTTCTTCAATAGTCATTTTTTCTAGCATTACTAATTTCATTTGTGCAAGATCATTTAATGTTATTTCTCTATCTCCATCCATATCAGCTGCTTTACAGTAAATGTCTGTTAGAGGTGTTATCTCTAGTATATGTAACTTTAATTGTGCAAGGTCATTAATTGTTATCTCTCCATCACTGTCTGTATCACCTAAAACAATAGCTGTGAATTCTTTGTCATTTCCTACTTTTACTGTCATTCCTGTTGTAATGACATCAGTATCTTGTAGTATTTTATTTTCTTTATTAATAATTATTAATGTTTTGTTTGTTGTCACATTTTTCTTGAATTCACTAAATGTTGTTTCTGGTAATATATTATATATAATGTTTTCTTCAATCTTGTACTTTGTAGAGAATATTTCTGTACTTGGTTCTTTTTCTTTTATCCAAGTTACTTTTGCATCTGCTGTTCCTAAATTTCCTAAAGGTCCTTTGTAATAGAATGTGTGTGTTCCATTTTTTGTAAATGTGTGTGTATTTCCGTTTTGAATTTCATTACCATCTTTGTCTACTATTGTAACACCACCTTCATCAAATGTTACTGTTGCTATTACTGGTCCTTCTGTTTGTTCTGTTGTGCTGTATGTTACTGTTGCTGCTGGAGGTATCTTGTCTATCCAAGTTACTTCTGCTATTGCTTTTCCTGTGTTTCCTGCTGGTCCTACATATACGAATTCGTGTATTCCGTTTTCTGTGAATGTGTGTGTATTTCCACCTTCTACAACAACATTTTCTTTGTCAAAAGTTATTGTTGCTGTTACATCTTTGTTTGTTAATTCATTTATATCATATGTTATTGTTGCTGTTATCTCTCTTTTGTCAATCCATTCTACTTCTGCTGTTGCTGTTCCTGTATTTCCTGCTTTATCTACAAATTGGAATTCGAATTCTCCGTTCATTTGGAATGTATATGTATTTTTTCCACCATTGTTCGTTATTGTTACTTCTTCATTAAATGTTATTGTTGCTGTTACGTCTTTGTTTGTTAAGTCTGTTGTAGAATATGTTATTTTTCCAACTGGTGCTGTTTTGTCTATCCAGTCTACTTTTGCTAATGCTTCTCCTTCATTTCCTGCTGGTCCTTTAAATCTGATACTGTGTGAACCATTTTCTGTAAATGTATATGTGTAAGCACTTCCCTCAGGAATTGTTGTAATTATTTCATCATTATCATTTAATATTCTAACTTCTCTATCAAATGTTATTGTTGCTATTACGTCTTGATTTGTTAGTGTCTCCTTGCTGTATGTAATTGTTGCTTTTGGTAGTGTTTTGTCTATCCAAGTAACTTTTGCTAATGCTTCTCCTGTGTTTCCTGCTGCATCTCTAAATTTAAATGTGTATTCTCCGTTTTCTGTAAATCTATGTGTATTTCCACCTTCTACTGTAACATTTTCTTTGTTAAATGTTATTGTTGCTGTTACAGGTTTGTTTTCTTTATTAGTTGAACTATATGTGATTGTTGGTGTTGGTGCTGTCTTATCTATCCAGTTTACAGTTGCTGTTGCTGTTCCCTCATTTCCATATGGTCCTTTAAATCTAACTTCATGTGAACCGTTTTCTGTAAATGTATATGTATATTCCTCTCCTTTTGGAATTGTTGTAATTACTGTACCTTCATCATCTAGTATTCTAACTTCTCTATCAAATGTTATTGTTGCTATTACATCTTGATTTGTTAAGTTTGTTGTACTATATGTGATTTTTGCTGTTGGTAATGTTTTTATTATCCAATCTACTTTTGCTGTGGCTGTTCCTTCTATTCCTCTACTATTAATAAATCTGAATGTAAATTCTCCATTTTCTGTGAATGTATATGTGTCTTTTCCATCATTGTTTGTTATTGTAATATTTTCACTTTTATTTATTAAAGTTGCTGTAACATTTTGGTTTGTTGGGTTCTTTCCTACTACTTTTTGATTTGTTTCTTTATCTATTATGCTATATTCTATCTCAGCTGTTGGAGCTTCTATCTTTGTTGTGTCTTCAAATAAATTTAACATTGTAGCTGCTAAGAAATAGTCGTATGGAACTCCGTTTTTACTTCCATTTACATAGTCACATGATTTTGTGCATTGTAGTTTTATATATTGTGCTTTAACTAGTTTGTCAAAAGCAATATCTTTTGTGTCTTCACTCTCTCTAAGTTCTGCAGCATTTGTTGGATTATATAGATTTTCTATTGTTGCGACTGTTTCCCAATTTTCTCCATCCATACTTACTGATATTATACCATCTTTTAACACTCCATATAGATATTGTGATCTTTTTACATATTGAAGTTTTGATATGTATCTTGGTTCGTCTAGTTTTATTGTAATATGTCTATTAGTGTCTGGTACTGAGTGGTTGCTGTGCCACAATGTGTTAATATTTGCATCTATTGCATTGATTGCTAGTTCTTTTCTTCCTGTGTCTTCTGATGAAAAACTTGTTACTGATAAATGTTTTATTGGTACATATTTTGCAGTAGCTGGTTGATTATCTTCAGTAAATATGAATTCTATTGGTTCACTTGCCATTAATATGCTATTTGCTTTCTTTCTTATTAAAAGCTTTGTATCTCCTGGTACTACTGGCTCTAGTTCATCATAAGATATCCAAGTTTTAGTTTTTGCATTTTGAGATGTGTTTCCAGTATTCGCTTCTAGTCTGTATTCTAGATTTGATGTATTTTCTATACCTATTAGTCTATTTTCCAAATCATTTAAATATGCTGTTATGACAGGGGCATCTTGATTTTGAATATCTATTGTTGATTGTTTGTTTCCTGTGATTAAACGGATTTTAATTTTATCTTCTGCGTTTATTTCTGTTAATTCGTCTGTTGTTAATTGATGTTCATCTCCATTTCCATTTTTCCAAGTTGTTCCACTATTTAAACTATATTGCCAGTTTGTGCCCTCAAATTCCTTTGTTAACATAAGTTTTCCTGTGTCAAATGAGAATGTTGCTAGTGTTACAATTGTTGTATCTTCATATAGGTTTACCATTGATAATGATGAAAACATATTTTTTGTATCCATCTCTATTTTTACATATTGTCCGTAAACTGGTTTCTCAAAGTTTACTTTGTATAGCTCGCCATATGTTTCACAGTTTTCTATCTGTCCAGCTAAACTCCACGTTTCCCCATTTATACTCACATATACTCTTGCATTTTTGATGTCGTCTGGGTCTTGTGGTCTTCCTGGATATTTTTTCTGGATAAATTCTAATGCTGATATATTTTTGGGTTCATCTATTTTTATGCTTAAAAATGGTTTTGTTGATTGCTGTAAAACGTTTTGTTGAAAGTCTGTGTGCCATAGTGTATTTAGATTTCCATCTATCGCATTTGGAGCATAGAATGGTCTAGAACCATCTTGCGATTGAGTTGAATATGCTTGTATTGATAAATGTGATATTGGTATATATTTTCTTGTATCAGGTTGATTGTCTGCTGTAAATGTGTATGTTGTCGAAGCACTTGGCAAACAAACTCCTGTTCCGCCCATTCTAACTGTTACTGTTTTATTTCCTGTTAAATCTGGTTCATTATCTCTATAAGAAGTCCAGTTATCATTCTCTCTATATTTCCATTCCATTATAGGATTTGATGCAATGAATTTATTTTCCCAATCATTTGCATATAATGTTGCTGGTAATCCTGCTGATTCTTGAATATCTATTTTATATAAATTTTCTTCATCATAGTTTACTCCAACTATATGAACATATAAATCATTTTCTGATGTCATTGTTTTGATTTCATTTTCTGTTAATTGTAGTTTGTGTTCTTCATCTGCACTAAATGAAACCTCATGCCAGGTTTGTTTTCCATCTAGACTATAATCCCAACGAACTCCTACATTATCAAAACGACTTGCTAATACTATTTTTCCTGCATCTTCTCCATCAAATGAGAATGTTGCAATTGTTTTATCTAATTTTCCTAATAAATAGTTTGCTTCTAGTCTTGTAAGTGATGGCTGATATACATAGTAATCGTCTTTAGTATTATTGGGTGTTTTAGTTCCTTCTGTTAATATTCTTGTTTGTAAAAGTGTAAATTTATATAAATTTTGTACATTTTGTTCTTCATTTCCCATAGTTGTTAATTTCGGTTTAATTAGATTTGTTAATTGTTGCATTGGTAGTGGGAAATATTTTAAATCTTCTGCTAGTTTTTCTGCTAAATCAAAATACTCATCTTGTGTTTTTGTTTCGCTTTGATTATATAAATTAATTAATCCAAGCCACGCATCAACATTTATATTTTGTATTTCTAATGCTTTCTTATATATTTCTTCTTGTTTTGTTAAATCTCCTTTATAGACATCTGCAAGCATAACTAGTTCTTCAGCTTTTTCTAAATTTTCATAATCATTTAGCGCTTCTTGTGCTAATAACATATATACTACTTGATATGAACCTTTAGCATAATTTGAATTAGCATTTCCCCAACCAAGTAATAATCTTTCCCCTTTTTCAGATAGTGTCCATCCAGATACATCATTGTCTAGATTCCAATATCCTTTACCATTTGCATCTTGCCAATAATAAATCATAGCAGCATGTCCTGGTTGTCCAATAACTACACAAGGTATTCCATGTGATGTACGAACACTTGAGCCTACTTTTGAAATACCACCACATACTGCTCCTGTTTGAACAATTGGATTTCTTAACAACATCCATATTTTCTTTAGTCCTGATCTATAAGTTACATTATATTTAGAAAATAATCCTTTAAAATGAGCATCCCATTCATCTTTTCTATCTGGATCATAAAATTCAGGTTGATTAAAATTTTCCCATCTGTAATCCATATAAGGATGAGGTGATAAATATTTTCCATATTGTTTTGGATTTTGATCTACAAATGATTGTGTATATTCATTTAACCATAAAGTTTCTTCATCATCTGAAAGGTTATTAAAAATATAACGCATTTCTTCTACACTATAGTTTTCAAACCATTGTGTAACATCTAGTTTAGGTGTTCCATCTTCATTTAATTGTGGTGTTCCATCTTCATTTTTTAAAACTACAAAGTTTCCATTTTTGTGCATGTCTTTATATATTTGATAACGTCTTACTGCATCTGAGCTATTTTCTCCATTTGGTTGTAACCATAATCCAAAGTTTTGAGAGTGCGTTAGTGACATTGCTATTGCCATTCTTGTATATAAATCGCCTATTACTGTACCATATTTTGTTGTTTCTGTCATTTTAAAATCTTCTTTATATGTTTTATATAACCTTGAAAATTCTGTTAAAGATTTATAATAACTATTTCCTGATGGTTCTCCTCCCAAAATATAATACTTTAATGCTTTTTGGTTTGTCATTAAGAAGTCAATAGCTTCTTTATTATCTTCACTAGCATTATATAATGAACTTAATGTAAAACTTCCAACATTATTTATAAGTTGTCTTTTTAATAAATCAAATTCTAATTCTCCAGTTATATTTTCTTGATTTGTATATTTTTGTTTTATTAATTCATCATACTCTTCTTTTGTTCCAAAAGCTAATGTTGGCTTTTCACTATTTGTTAATTTCGCATCTGCATACACACTATGGTCTGATCCATTCTGGCCATTTGCATCTGCATATAGTCTAAGATAATTAGCTCCCTCTAAATCTATTTTAATAAATGTTGCTTCTTGTCCTGGCTTTTTTGTATATATACTTGGTTCTCCCCAGTTAACTCCATCTGCTGATGTATATATTTTATAAATTACACCATTTCCAGATGTAGATGTTGTATTTAGTCCTATATATGATGTAAAATATTTATAATTATACTGACTAATGTCATAAGTTATTTGTGATGTTGCATGAGCCCAAATACCTTTTTTAAATTCAAAAGCCCCGCCTTCAATTTTTACTGTTATTTTTCCAGAATTCGTTTGGTCATATCTAATTTCGTCCCATCCTGGATAAGATTGATTTCTTCCAGGAAGGTAGTCTATATCTGATAGAAATACCTCATCTTCATTATTGTTAGAATAATATTGTCGTACTTCTATCTCACTTTCTGATACTATCTGTTCTTTTTTTATACAGCTTTTTACTAAAAAAACACCAAATAATACTATCAAGCATATTGCTAAAATTATTATCTTTTTGTCTTTGTTTTTCACTTAAAGTCCCCCTTTCAAATTAAAATAATTCTCTAATACAATTTCTTGCATTTGTTTTTTATGTATTTTTATCCTATTTTATTATAATTATAAAATATTTTTTGTAAAAAATCAATACTGAATTTCATTTTTATTTACCTTTATTTAACATAATGTAAAGTCTTTAAATATTGAGGTATTAGCTTTATCAGTTTTATGTAAGTTTTTAATTTTTGTTTTTATTAATTGGTAATTATCTTTATCTATATATTATTTGTTTTACATA
>CAQYCU010000007.1:23016-50724 GCA_948919095.1 uncultured Clostridia bacterium
TTTTCTAAGTTTTCCTATAATTTCCCTACTACATTTGAATTATCTTCGTATTTTCTACTAATTTATAATTAATATATAATAAAAGTGAGATATAATTTAGAAAATTATCTAGAGTTAATCTCACTTTTTATTAATTTTTATTCAATTCCTAAATATTCATTATATGTTGTTTCTTTGTCTGTCAATTTTCCACCTTTTATGTCGAATATTCTGTTTGCTACTGTTTGAGTTAGTTGGTGGTCATGTGATGTAAATATCATATTTCCCTTAAACTTTTTCATACCTTCGTTTAGGGCTGTTATTGATTCCATGTCTAGGTGGTTTGTTGGTTCGTCCATTATCATAAAGTTTGCACCTGATAGCATCATTTTTGATAGTACACAACGTACCTTTTCTCCTCCTGATAAAACATTTACAGCTTTTAATGCTTCTTCTCCTGAGAATAACATACGTCCTAAGAAACTTCTAACATAGGTTTCGTCAGGGTCTTTTGAGTATTGTCTAAGCCATTCTGTAATACTTTCTTGGCCTTCAAATAAGTAGTTATTGTCTTTTGGAAAGTATGTGTTTGTAATTGTTGTTCCCCATTTTATTTCGCCTTCGTCTGGCTCAATTTCTCCAATTAATATTTGAAATAATAGTGTTATTGCGTTTTCATTTTCAGCAAGTACTGCTATTTTGTCATTTTCTTTTACTTTAAATGATATATTTTCTAGTATTTTTTCTCCGTTTACTGTCTTTGATATGTTTTTTACTTCTAATATGTCGTTTCCTGGCAATCTGTCTGGTTTAAAGTCGATATATGGGTATTTTCTATTTGATGGTTTTATATCATCAAGCTCAATTTTTTCAAGTGATTTCTTTCTTGATGTTGCTTGTTTTGATTTTGATGCATTTGCGCTAAATCTAGCAATGAATTCTTGTAGTTCTTTTATCTTCTCTTCTTTCTTTTTGTTTTGTTCTTTCATTTGCTTTTGAAGTAATTGGCTAGATTCATACCAGAAGTCGTAGTTTCCTGGGTATAACTTTATTTCCCCATAGTCGACATCACAAATATGAGTACATACTTTGTTTAGGAAATATCTATCGTGTGATACGACTATTACTGTATTTTCAAAGTTTATTAAGAATTCTTCAAGCCATGATATTGTTTTTAAATCTAAGTCGTTTGTAGGCTCATCTAGTAGCATTATATCTGGGTTTCCAAATAATGCTTTTGCTAATAATACTTTTACTTTTTCTTTTGCTTCTATGTCTTTCATTAATTTGTAATGTTTTTCTGGTGATATACCTAGGTCGTTTAATAAGCTTTCTGCGTCCGATTCTGCATTCCATCCATCAAGTTCTGCAAATCTTTCTTCTAACTTTGCTGCCTTCATTCCGTCTTCTTCATTAAAGTCTTCTTTCGCATATATCTCATCTTTTTCAACTTTTATATCATATAATTCTTTATTTCCCATTATTACAGTATCTATTACTGTGTATTCTTCATAAGCAAAGTGGTTTTGCTCTAATATTGATATTCTTTCTCCTTTTTCTTTACTTACGTCTCCTTTGCTTGGCTCTAGTTCTCCTGATAGTACTTTTAAAAAGGTTGATTTTCCTGCACCATTTGCTCCTATTATTCCATAACAACAACTTTTGTTGAATTTTATATTTACGTCTTCATATAAACTTCTTTTGCCAAATCTAACGGCTACTCCTGTTACTGTTAACATTTTTATTTTCCTTGTCTTTTATTTAAGTTTTTAGAGGTTTTACCTATAAACCTTTTTGTGAGCTTGAGCTTATGTATATTTTTAAGGTTTCTATGTACTCAAACTATGCTTTTCTATTATAACAAGGTTTTAAGCTTTTGTAAAGTTTTATTATTAATTATATAAAATCAATTTGTAAATTTTAAAAGATGTATATCTTCTTTATAAATATTTATTCTTACTAACTGTTTAATTGTAATAATTTTATTATAATTAAAATTATGAAATATTATCTAAATTTTCCAAAAATCTATTGCATTATTTTCTTTATTATAATATTCTTTCATAGAAGTAAATTGTTTGGAGGAAATTAGTGTAATGAATATATTAGAAATTATCGCTAAAAAAAGAGATGGCAAAGAATTGTCGAAAGATGAAATTCAATATTTTATAGATGAATATATTAAGGATAATGTTACTGATTATCAGGCAGCTGCTTTGGTAATGGCAATATACATAAATGGAATGAATGAAAGAGAGATTACTGATTTGACTTTAGCAATGGCATACTCTGGAGATGTTCTTGATTTATCAAGTTTAGGAAATGTTGTTGATAAACACTCAACAGGAGGAGTTGGAGATAAAATTACTTTAATTTTAATGCCTATAATTGCGTCTTTGGGTATTCCTTCTGCTAAAATGTCAGGTAGAGGTCTTGGTTTTACTGGTGGCACTATTGATAAACTGGAGTCTATTCCAGGATATAATACTCAAATAAATGTCGAAACCTTTATAGAAAACGTGAAAAATGTCGGAATTAGTATTATGGGACAAACTTTGAATTTGGCTCCTGCTGATAAGAAGTTATATGCTTTAAGAGATACTATTAGTTGCACTGAAAGCATTCCTCTTATTGCTTCAAGCATTATGAGTAAAAAAATTGCAGCTGGTGCTAATAAGATTGTTCTTGATATTACTTGTGGTAGTGGTGCTTTTATGAAAAATAAAGAGGACGCTAAAAAATTAGCAGATATTATGACGAAAATTGGCGAATTATCTGGTAGAAAAACTGTGTGTATCATAACTGATATGAATCAACCTGTAGGTAATTGTGTTGGAAATACCCTTGAAGTTATTGAGGCTGTTGATATATTGAAGAGTAAATATATGCCAAAAGATATTGAACATATTATTACTGAACTTGGTGCAAACATGTTGGTTTTGGCTAATAAAGCATCTAATATTGAAGATGGTAAATCTAAAATTCTTGAAAATATTGCAAATGGTAAAGCATATGAAAAATTATTACAATTAATTCAAAGCCAAGGTGGAGATATTTCATATATTGAGAATACTAGCAAATTTGAAAAAGCTAAATATATTATCGAAATTAGAGCGAAAAAGTCTGGTATAATTACTTCGCTTGATGCTTATAAAGTTGGAAATTTGTCGAATTACCTTGGGGCTGGTAGATTGAAAAAGACTGATAGTATTAACCCTCGTGTTGGTTTTGTTTTTAATAAAAAAGTTGGAGATACTGTTACTCAAGGTGAGGTCCTAGGATATGTTCATGCCGATGAACAGGAAAAAGCAGATTTTATACTTGAACAGGACTTGTTTGAAATAAATTAGTTACATTATGTAAGTTTTATTTTATATTTGAATCATTGATATATTATTTTTAAACCTTAAATGTTTTAAAAAACCTTTAAGGTTTATTTTTTATATTGAATTTTTGCTGTTTTTGTGCTATATTATCTATGAAATATTTATTTTGCTATTTAAAGAATTTTTGTAATGTTAAAATGCTATGAAAAAGGAGATTGTCTATGAGTAGAAATAAAAAAATTATCATAACTGCTGTTTTATTAGCAGCTCTTGTAATTTTATCACGTTTTTTGTCAATTAAAACACCAATAACTAAAATAAGTTTTGCATTTGTACCAACTTGTTTATGTGCTGTTTGGTTAGGTCCTAAGTGGACTGTATTATTGAATGTGTTAGGTGATTTAATTGGTGCAACTTTGTTCCCTACTGGTCCATTTTTCCCAGGATATACAGTAAGTACAGCTATTGCAGGTTTAATCTATGGATTATTGCTTTATAAGAAAGATGAAGATTCAGTTAGTGATAAAATTTTTGCTTTAAGAACTGTGATTGCGGTTGTGTTGGTTGCAGTTATTGTTAATATGGGACTTAATACTTTATGGACAAGTATGACTTCTGGCAAGGCATTTACTGTTTTGTTTGCAAGTAGAGTTGTAAAACAACTTGTTATGATTCCTGTTCATATTATTGTTATTTTATTTGTTGAAAGAGTTTTGAGAAAACCTTTTAACACATATATACGCACTGAAAATGAATAAGTTTTTAGTTATGAAATTTTTGTTTGTAACTAATTTTATTTATAATTAGCGTCATTTTTATAGTTATACTGTTTTTAAGGAGTTCTTATGATTAAAGTTGAAAATGTTTGTTTTAAATACAAAGGTAGTAATAATCAAATATTAAATAACTTAAATCTCTCTGTTAATGACGGAGAAATTGTTTGTATTGTCGGAAAGAATGGTTCTGGGAAATCTACTATTGGTAAACTCATTGCTGGAATTACTAAATTTAAAAAAGGAAATATTTTTATTGATGATGTTAATATTTCTGGAGGCAAAAATGTAAATATGGTTAGGGATAATATTGGTATCGTTTTTCAAAATCCAGAAAATCAAATTATTTTTAATAGTATCTATGACGAACTTTCTTTTTCGCTTAAAGGTTTAAGTAAGGATGAAGTTGAAAAAAGGATTGATAGTGCTTTAAAACAAGTTGATATGTTAGGTTTTAAGGACCATGATTTATATTCTTTATCTCTTGGCCAAAAACAACGTATTATGATTGCTGAAGTTTTAGCTAAGAAGCCTAAGTATATTATTTTTGATGAGCCTACTACTATGATTGATAGTGAAGGTAAAGAGAAAATTTACAAAATTATGAAATCACTTCATGAGGCTGGATTTACTATTATTTGTATAACTAATTTAGCAGATGAAATTTTGCTTGCTGATAAAACTCTAATACTAGATAAAGGTTCTATTGCTTGTGAAATTGATAAAAAGGATTTAGTCGATAAATGTAATGTTTTGAAGAAATATGGTATACATGAGCCTACTTTATTGGAGATTTTATCTTCTCTGAAAAAGTCTGGTATTTCTTTGGATTTAAAGGATTATTCTCTAGAGAATTTTGTTAAAACTATTAGCAAAAATTTAGTATAATATAATTTTCAAAAATAATATTTTTTGTTATAAACTGCTGTTATTAAGGAGATTTTGTCGTAATATGAGACATTTAGTGAAATTTTTAATTTTTATAATTTATTGTACTGTTGTGTTTTTTATTCCCAATGATTATACACTTTTTATACCAGTTTTGGTGAATATATTTCTCATAATTGGCTGCTTACTTTTTACTTATATGTATGAAAAACGTACTAAAAATTACAATAAATATAATATTTTTAGTATTTTTTCTACAACCTTTAAAGTAATGCCTTTTATCATTTTTACTTTTATTATTAACTGTATTCTTGATAATTACATTAATGCACTATTTATTGGTTTAAAGCTTTTTGTTGTTTGTAATGCTACTATTATTTATTCTTTTACTACTACTGCTGTTAAAACAGCTAAAACTGTTGAACTTTTGTGTAGTCCTTTACGATTATTCAAAATTAATACTGAGGAAATCTTTATTTTGGTGTGTATTTCGTTATCAATGATACCTATTATTAAAAATGAGCTTATTGAAATTAGAAATTCATGTAAAGCTAAAAATATGAATATTAATGTTAAAAATTATAAGTATATTTTGTCAAAATTTTTCTACTCTCTTTTAATACGAGTTAATGAAATTGAAGGTTCTCTGATTGCGAAAGGGTATAATTTTTAGATTATGAATTTAAATTTGAGTTGAAAAACTTTAGAAATCTAATGATTTTCTAAAGTTTTTTACTATTTTATTGCTTTTTATTTCTTCTAATTATTTGTGATAGTGGACTGTATGTGTCTTTTGATATTATTTCCTTTGATATTATTACTCCATTTTTTAGGAGTGTTTTGTATGTTTCAGATGTTACTCCATCTGAACCTTTCCTTTCAACTACTTCTGTTCCCTCTTCTAATGTGTTGTCTTGTTTGTATTCTGTTTTCTTCTCTGTTATATTTATTACTTTTGAGTCTATTAGTACAGTGTAGTCATCGTCTTCTTTTACTCCATATATGCTTACATTTACTACCCCCTCTCTAGCTGTTGCTTCTATCTTTATTGGAAAATTTCTATTGTTTTCAAATTTAAAGTCTAATGACCCCCATGCAACTGTTGCATCTCTTCCAGCTTGAACATATGAAGTTGTTAAAGAGTGATTATGTCTTTCTGTTATTTTCAGATTTGTTAAAAGTACTGCATTATACAATGTCGACGATAATTGACAAATTCCACCTCCTACATCAAGTACTACGTCTCCTCCTGAATAAGCATTTGCTTCTTTGAATCCAGCCGCTATAGTTCTTGCTCCTATTGTTTTGTTATATGAAAAAGTTTCACCAGGACTTACAATTGTTCCATTTAATTTTTCTGCTGCAAGTTTTAGATTATTATGTCTGTTTGTGTTACTTGCATCATAGTTTGTTGTAAATCTCGATAATTTGTCTGTAAATGCTTTTTCTCCTAAGCTTGCAACTGTTATACTTGGTTCTGTAATTTTTAATGGTAATACATATTCTTCTTTTTGTTCTTTTAATATTTCTTTGGCTTCATCTATTGAAATTCCAAGCTCAATTCCCTTTTTCTCGACATGTACTTTTGTTGGATTATTTGTAACATATGCATCTTGTGGTTTTGTTTTTATTTCCGAAACAATTTTTTCTATATCTATTGGTGCTGGTTCTTCTGTTGATACTGGAATTTTTATTTCTTGCCTTAAATCTTCAAAGTCTCTTATTTTTTCTTTTATTGTCTTTTTTAATTCTTCTTTTTTTACTATTACTCCTGCAATTCCAGGTTTTATCACTAATTCATTTCCTTCTACAGAATAAGTGTAGTCTTGTTTTTTATCTGGTAATTTTGATTCTATGTCATTTACTATGTCGTCTATTGCAATGTCATTCATTTTTACATCAAGTGGTATGTTCCTTTTCATTATTAAACTTGACATTATTGCATAATTATTTGAAATTATATTTCCTACTCTTCCAATAGAATATGCTTCTTGTACCTTTTCATCTATGTTAGTTGTTACATCAAGTTGTTCTAATGATATTGTTGTTTCAAAATCATTGTGTTTTAGTTTTATTTGGTTCTTCTTTTTTTGCTCAAATTTTCCTTCTAGCATTTCTTTTGCATCTTCTTGTGTCATTCTTGCAACATTTATGTATTGAATCCTAACATTTTGTAGAATTTTGTCGCTTCCAATGTTTATGGTACTAAATGTTATTGATAATACAAATATGATACATAGTACTATTCCAATTACTATTAATCTTTTTTGCTTTTGGTCTAACATTTTATTCTATCCTTTCTTATTTTATCTATTGTGTATTATAATTATATTATTATTAAATTGATTGGTCAATGTTTTTATTGGAAATTTTATATTTTTTTGTTTTTATCTATTATTAATTTATATTCGTTTATGAATTTTTTATTTATTATATTTGAATTTTTATTTTTTTAGTCTTTTTGACTAGACTTTTTGATTTTGTTTTTGATATAATAAAACAAAATTTAGTTTTGGAGGCTTTTATGATTGGAAGTGTAATTGCAAAAATAAGAAAAGATAAGAATATTTCGAAGACTGATTTAGCTAAGATTACAAATATTGACATTGGACATTTAACTCATATTGAAAAGGAAGAAAGAAACCCTAGCCACAAAACTCTTAAGGCTATTTGTAGCGCTCTTGAGGTTCCTATTCAACCTGTTATGTATACATATGATCATGACCTTACTGAGGAACAATCTGGATATAATATTTTTGACCATATTAAGTATGATTCTATCCCTGTTTTTGGTTCTCTTGATGGCTTTTCTAAATGTCCTAAAGAGTTTTCTAATGTAACTTTTGCTGTTAAAAATTATGATATTTCTATGGTTCCTAAAATTAAAGTAGGTGAAATTGTGTATATTCAATGTAATGCGCCTTTGACTAATAGAGATTTTGGACTTTTTGAATATAGTGGTAATTTTATTTTTAGAAGATTTATTGTTAGAAAGAAAGATTTGGTTTTAAGAGCTGAAGATAATTCTATTGAGGATATTGTTTTAACTAAAGATTCCAAATTTAATATATTAGGCAAAGTCGTTGGTACTAGTGACCCTTTCATGTCAAAATTTGTAACTTTATAATATTTATATTACAAATTTTACAATTATAATACATTTTTCGATTTTGATTGAAATTTACAGATTTTACAAGTATAATTATAATAGTCTTATTTTAGGAGATTATTATGGAATTGGTGAAAAATATATTTTTTAATACTGACAAATTAATTGAAAATGCTACTGTTAAAATCTCATATACTGGGGTATTTTTTCAAAATGATTGTGATAAAGTTTTTGTGCATTATGGTTTTGGCAATTCTTGGGACAATCTAGGTGAAATTGAAATGAGTAAAACTGAGCTTGGTTTTCAAGCTGAGATTTTTCTTTCCAGTTCGGAGCCTTTGAATTTATGCTTTAGAAACGATAAAGATGATTGGGATAATAACAATTCTAATAATTATTCTTTTAATATTGAGCCTATTCCTACACAACTTATGGTTATTGATGAGAATCCGCTTACATACCCTCGTAAGCTTAGAAAAACTTACTTGTGGAGTAAAAAGATTAAACTTGCTATATACAAAGTTATTAAATATTTCCCTAAGTTGATTTCTGGTAATTATACTAGAAAAAGAGAGAGCGAAAATTAGTTGTTTTTGTATATCAAAAGAAGATACCTTTATAGGTATCTTCTTTTATTATATAAGTGTTTTTCTTTTTATTTATACTAATTTCTACTTTGCTATATTTTTAAACAAAAAAATAAAAGCCTATAACAATGACATCCCCAAAGTTAAAGACCTTTATAAGTGGTGACCCCAACGGGAATCGAACCCATGTCTCCGCCGTGAAAGGGCGATGTCTTAACCGCTTGACCATGGGGCCACATATAATAAAAATGGTGAGCCATCGGGGAATCGAACCCCGGACAACTTGATTAAAAGTCAAGTGCTCTACCAACTGAGCTAATGACTCATTTTAAAAAACAGTTGGCTGCTTTATAAAATAAATGGAGCCACTTGTCCGACTTGAACGGACGACCTACTGATTACAAGTCAGTTGCTCTACCAACTGAGCTAAAGTGGCATCATATTATTGTGTATCAAATGTTGAACACATTTAACATTGTACAACATTTAAATTGAAAAGTCAACTGTTTTTTGTAAATTTTTTTACTAATTATCTACTTTTTGTGATATTGTATTATATTTATTCTCCCTTCATTTAATTTTATACTTAATTTTATGCGAAAACAAGGTCGTAATTAGTTATTACTTCCTCGTTTTTTATGGTTTTATTCTGTTTCTTCTTTTTCTAGTTCTATTTTCTTTACTTCATATCCATCTTCTTTGTCTTCAATCTTTAGATTTTTTATAAATAATGTTGCTTTGAA
This sequence comes from uncultured Clostridia bacterium, assembly GCA_948919095.1. Lineage (GTDB taxonomy): Bacteria > Bacillota > Clostridia > TANB77 > CAG-508 > CAG-793. The sequence goes on from CAQYCU010000007.1 coordinate 32,422, forward strand.
GTCTTTTTGTGCTTTTTCTATTGCGTCTTTTAGGTTTTTATTTACTGCTATTTCTAGATTTTTTATTGGAGTTTTTAGAGATACATTATTGTTTGTTTTTTCTCCTCTTGCTTGGCTAATGATTTCTATCATCTGGTCACCGTATTTTATTTCGTCTTCAAAATTGTAGTTTAGTGGTTCTATTTCAGTTGTATGAATTGATTTATTATTGTGATATAGTTCCTGGAATATTTCTTCTGTTATGAATGGGAAGTATATACTGAAGTCTTGTAGTAATTTGTATAATAATATATATACTGTTTTTTGTCCACTATAACGTGCTTCTTCTCCAAATTCTTCTGGTCTGTATAGTCTGTGTTTTACTATTTCTACATAGTTGTCGCAAAATTCCCAAAAGAATTTTTCTAGTACATTTAATGCTAAGCCTATTTCATATTCTTCTAGATAATTAATAAATTGTTTTTCCATGTTTTGGAAGCGTCCTAGTATCCATTTGTCAACATATTCGAAGTTTGTTAATTCTTTGTCTTTATAGTCTTGTAAATGCATTTCGACAAATTTCGATACATTCCATATTTTATTGACTAATTTTTTGCCTCGTAATAGGGTTTCGTCACTGAATACTATATCTGTTCCAAGTCGTCCTGTTCCTGCCCAATATCTAATTACGTCTGCTGAGTATTGATTTATTAAGTCTATTGGTTCATGTTTGCTGTTTCCTTTGCTTTTGCTTATTTTTTCACCTTTGCCTGCCATTACAAATCCTGAAATCATTACGTTGTCCCATGGTCTTTGTCCAAAGTGGTAAAATGATTTTACTATTGTGTAGAAGTCCCAGGTTCTAATAATTTCACTTGCATTTGTTCTTAAACTCATCGGTTTTAGTATATCTTCAAAGTTTTCTTCTTCGTCATACCTCATGTTTATTAGTGGTGTTACTGATGAGGTTGCCCAAGTGTCCATTACGTCTGTTTCTGGTATAAATTCTGTGCATCCACATTTATGACATTTTTCGACATTTGGGTTGTCCACCAATGGATTTACTGGTAAGTCTTTTTTATCTGCAAATACTGGCTCTCCACACTTTTTACAATACCATACTGGGAATGGTACTCCAAAGTATCTTTGACGTGATATACACCAATCCCAAGCTATGTTGTTTACCCATTCGTCATATCTAGCATGCATATATGATGGGTGCCATTTTATTTCGTTTCCTATTTTTATGAAGTCTTCTTTATGGCTCATTGTATCGATAAACCATTGTTTCATTACTGCATATTCAACTTCTTTTCCACATCTTTCGTGTGTTTGTACTTCGTGTTCTATATCTTCTATTTTTACTACATATCCGCCTGCTTTCAAGTCTTCTATTATTTGTTTTCTTGCTTCTTTAATTTTTAGTCCTGCATATTTTGGTACGTTTTCTGCTATTCTTCCATTTGTTGTTAAAATATTTTTTAGTGGCAAGTTGTATTTTTTCCACCATTCTATATCTGTTTGGTCTCCAAATGTACAGCACATTACTGCTCCTGTTCCTTTTTCTATGTCTACTTTTTCGTCTGCCATTATTGGTACTTCTATGTCTAGTACTGGGATATGTGCTGTTTTTCCTATTAATGATTTATGTTTTTCATCTTCAGGATTTACAAATACGCATACTATTGCTGGTATTAACTCTGGTCTTGTTGTTGCTATTGTAAATTCTTGTCCATCTTCTACTGTTATGAAATTTATGTAGTTAAATGTCGATTTTATTGTTTTTGTTTCTAGTTCTGCCTGTGCTATTGATGTTAAACATTCATTGCACCATAGTGCTGGGCTTTCTTTGTGATAGCAATGTCCTTTTTCTACTAAGTCTACGAATGATTTTTGACTTATTTTTATTGTTGATGGGCTTACTGTTTTATAGTGTATTCCCCAATCTGTGCTTACTCCCATTTTGCTAAATAGATTTTGGAAGTCTTCTTCGTATTTGTCAGTTGTTTCATAACATAGTTTTGAAAATGCTTCTCTTCCTATTTCGTGTGCTCTTTTGCCCTGCTCTTTTTCTACTAGTCTTTCGCTTGGAAGTCCATTGTCATCAAATCCAAATGGGTAAAATATATTGTACCCTCTTAGGCGTTTATATCTTGCTAACATTTCTGTTTGTGAGTATGAGAAAATATGTCCTATATGTATTTTTCCATTTACTGTTGGTGGTGGTGTATCAATTGAATATACTTTTCTTCCATCTCTTTTGAATTCATATATTTTGTTTTCTTTCCAATAGTTTAGCCATTTTTCTTCTTTTTCACTTGCATTATATTTTTTATCTAACATGTTTTCAACTTCCTTCTTTTTATTTTTTTGCTAGGTATGATTATATAATTTTTTTGCCCATTTGTAAAGGAGTTACTTAGAATTTATGTGATTATATATCGTTAGAAATTGTATTTAATTTCCTATTTTATAATTTCATTCTAATTCTTTTTACATAGTCTAGCATTTTCTCAAAATTTTCGAATTGATATTGTGATAGTTGGTTAATTTTTTCTCTATCACAGTCTGAGTATTTATCATACATTACTGCTACTTCTATATTGGCGTTATTTGCCGCTTCTACTCCTATTAAAGAGTCTTCTACAATTAAACATTCCTCTGGCTTTATATTTAGTTCTTTTAAAATTTTATAGTGTACTTCTGGATTTGGCTTTAACTCTTTGACTGCTCCTTTTGAATATATAACAGAAAATGTTTCTTCAAGATTTGCTTTATTTATTATATTGGTGTTGTATTTTTTATATATTTCTATTGTATGGTCGTTTGTTGTGCTTGCAATAGCTAATATATAGCCTTTTTCTTTTAAATATTTTAATACTTTTTCTGCATTTGGCTTGTAGTCTATTATATTTTTTAAATAATTATCTGCTATTTCGTATCTTAGTTCTTTTATTTCTTCTTTCGGTATATTTGATTCATATTTTTCTTTTAGAAATCCACAGTATTCTAAATATGCATCTTCACTTTTGCTATATTCTTTTAACTTAGTGTCCCTTTGTTTTCCTATATCTATCTCGTCTAGTTCCTTGTTTCCTATTTTTTTTATTAATTGTACATCAATCTCATTCCATATTCCAACTGAGTCAATAAGTGTTCCATCCATATCAAATATAATTAATTTTTTGTTTTTTAGCATAGTCTCTCCTTGTTTCCATCTTAATTTTTAACTATACTATATCATAACAATGTGAAAAAAGAAAGTCTTTAAGTTAATATTGACATTGTTTTAAAACTATTATATATTGTTTTTATTATTTAAATCGCTTTAATATAAGGAGTTTGATTATGAAAAAAGTTATTATAGTTACTGGTGCTTCTCGTGGAATTGGTAGAGCTATTGCTGAAGAGTTGTCAAGGGATAATATTGTTGTTGCAAATTATAATAAATCATATGATATGGCTAAGTCTTTAAGTGAAACTAGTGAAAATATTGATATTTTTAAAGCTGATGTTTCTAATAGAATGGAAGTTAAATCATTAGTTAATTATGTGCTTGATAAATATGGAAAAGTTGATGTATTAGTTAATAATGCTGGAATCGCTCAAGAGAAGCTTTTTCAAGATATTACTGATGATGATTGGGATAACGTTATTAAGTCTAATTTATATTCTGTTTTTTGTACTATACAGGAAGTTGTTCCTAATATGATTTCTAATAAGTCTGGATGCATTATTAATATTTCTTCTTGTTATAGTGTTTATGGTGGTCCTTTTGCTGTGGCTTATTCTGCTTCTAAAGCGGGAATTGATGGTATTACTAAGTCACTTGCTAAGGAGCTTGCACCTTCTCACATTAGAGTTAATTCTATTGCGCCTGGTGCTATAAATACTGATATGAATGCTGGTTTAACCTCTAATGATATTGAAGAGCTTAATAGCGAAATTCCTTTAGGTCGCTTGGGCGAAGGTGCTGATATTGCAAGATGTGTTAGATGGCTTGTCAAAGATAATTATACTACTGGGCAAATTATCTCAGTTGATGGTGGCTGGACTGTATAATTTTTGAATATTTGTATTAAACTATAATTATAAAAATGTCATTAAAATACCAATTTAAAATATTTTAATGACATTTATTTTATTCTTTATTTAATGCTTCTACTACTTCTTCTACATCTATTCCATGTACTTCACATGCCTCTGCTAGAGTTTCTGCTTGTGATGCTGGACATCCTAGACAGTGCATTCCTATGCTTAATAGTATGTCTGCTTTTTCTGGTGCAATTTCTAGTATTTCTCCTATCTTTGTATCTTTATTAAACTTCATTTTTAATTCCTTTCTAAGGCTTTTATTGTACATGATTTATTATAATTAGCCTTTTCTTTTTGGATATTGTTATTCTATCATATCTTACTGTGTTTTAATTAAAGCATTTATTTTCTATTTTGTCAAGATTTTATTGTTTTATGTGATTTTTACTCTTTACTTTGTCTAAATCTTATTATTTTATACTTTTTATTTATTCTCATTTTATGCGGAGTTTCGAGCATTTTTATTATTTTAAAATAAAAATTTAAAAATTTTTCCAAAAAGTATAGACAAATTTATTTTTTTGGTATATAATGCCAAATATTGGAAGGAGTGATATTATTTATTTACTTGATTTATTTTTTATAGTTTTAATTTTTAACTCTTTTGTTGTTTCATATTTCCTTTATTGCTTTTTTCAAAGGATTGTATTTCATAACGTTCAAGATGCAAAGTTAAAATTAAAACTCAAAAATGAAATTAATTTGTAGATTTGATGATTTTAAGTGTTGAAATTTGTCTTTCTTTTATATTCAAGATTTATTTTATATCTAACTATATTGAATACTACATTTTGATTTCAAATACTAGAAAAGGAGGTTTTATTATTAAATTAAGAAATATCGCAGTTTTATTTTTTACAACTATTATTGCAGCTTTTTCTTTACTGTTATTTCGATTAATTTTATTTTCAAATCGTTTAAATGTTAAAAGTAATTTTGAAATTTTTAATCTTATTGTTACCAATGATAAATTATGGATATGTACTAAATATTTATTTGTGATTTTATTGATTTTTTCTAATCTAATAATTTTTAATTTTATATTTTCATTTCTATCAAATATAAAGAAAAATTTTAATTATAAGACCCCTGATTTTGGATTATTGATTGGAAAAGATTCTTTTAATAATGATATTTATATCCCAGAAAAAAGTTTATATCAAAATATTTTGATTACAGGATCTATTGGTTCTGGAAAGACCGCTTCTGCTATGTATCCTTTTACTAAACAACTCATTAATTATAAGTACAATATGCCTTCTCAAAAGCTTGGTTTCTTAATTCTTGACGTTAAAGGAAATTATTATAAAAAAGTTTTAGAATTTGCAAATATTTTTAATAGAGTTGATGATGTAATTGTTCTTGGGCTTAATGGTAATTATAAATATAATCCTTTGGACAAACCTGATATTAAATCGTCTGTTTTGGCTAATAGAATTAAGTCTATATTGCTTTTGTTTTCGCCTAATAACTCAGAAAGTTATTGGCTTGATAAGGTTGAGCAAATTTTAGAATGTTTTATTGACTTTTGCAGAATTTATAATGATGGCTATGTTTCATTTGATGAATTACATAAACTTACTGTTAGTTATGATTACTATATTGAAAAATTACATAGCGTTAGATTGCTTTTTAATTCTGGAAATTTATCACATGATAATTGTTTTTTGCTACATCATCTCATAACTTTTTTAGAAAGTGATTATTTCAGTTTAGATAACAGAACACATAATTTAATAAAATCTGAGATTACAAGAATTACTAATTGTTTTGTTTCTGATTATGATATTAAACGTGTTTTTTGTCCTACAAAAGATGAGGAAAATTTTTATGGTTTTAATGATGTTATTGAAAATGGTAAAATTGTTGTTTTAAATATGAATATTGCTGAATATAGGAATTTGTCAAAAATAATGTCTGCATATTTAAAGCTTGATTTTCAGACTGAGGTACTAAGACGTCTTGCTTACTCTTCTACTAATTTTGTGAGGCCTGTTTGCTTTATCTCGGATGAATATCAAGAGTATGTCACTTCTTCTGATGCAGATTTTTATTCGCAAAGTAGAGAGGCTAAATGTATTAATATTGTTTCTACTCAAAGTTATACTTCTATTTTGAATGCTTTGAATAATCAAAATGCTACTAAAGTTATTATTCAAAATTTGATTAATAAGCTATGGTTTAGAACTGATGATAAGTTTACTATTGATGATGTTATAAATCAAGTTGGGAAGGAGGATAAAAAGAGGCTTTCTAAGACTTTTTCTGAAAATTCTAGAAGTAATAATTTTGATAGATTTTCAGGACAGTTTATGTCTGTTGGTAGTTCGTTATCAACTAGTATTAATTCGTCAATTCAACATGATTTTGTATATGATTCTAACTTTTTTACGCAAGATTTAGAGACTTTTTCGTGTCTGGCATTTTTATCAAATGGAAGTTCAATTATGAAACCTATTAAGTTAAAGATGATGCCCTACTTTGAGAGTGATAATTCTAGAAAGGATTAAATTTATGAAAAAAAGTAATTTTTATGTATTAATTGTTGTGATTTTAGTTATGTTTTTTGTTTTCTTTACGGCATCTAATTCGTATGCAGCAACTCCAAAATTGATTAATAAGCTTTCTTCTGCCTTTGATGATATTGAAAAATGGCTTATTAAACTTTCAACTCCTGCAACCGCTGTTGCTGTTGGGGTTGGTCTATTTATGAAAAAGTTTAGTTTTGGAGATGAAGAACGAATTCGTAGTGCTAAAAAAATTATAAGAGGTTCTCTAGTTGCTTATGGAATACTTTTGGCTTTAGATTTAATTCTTGCTGCAATTAAGTCTTTAGTAGGATAATTTTCTATGTTTATGGTATTATGATTCATCTTGGTGTAAATTGTGAAAACTATTGTGTTTATTAATCTTAACTTTAAGAAGCTTTAGATTGGAGGGATTTTTGAATCAAACTGAAGTTGTAGATTTAATTATAAAAACTATTAATACTATTTTTAGTAATATTTTTTCTTCTATAGATAACAGTATTTATGAAAGTTTGGATACTCTAGTTTTTATAAATTCTGATATTCTATCTAATACATATTTTGCAAAATTACTTGGCTCAAATGGAAAATCTGGCTTGTTATTTTTAGCAGATGCTCTACTTCTTGGATTTATGGTCTATTATATAGCTAGATTTTACTATTCAAATATAGTGGAAGTTCCTATTGAAAAACCTAGTCAATTTTTATTTAAGGTATTAATTTTTGCATTGTTTGTAAATTTTTCTTATTTTATTCTTGAACAAATTTTGAGTATTAATAATCTTATTACTCTTGCGTTTCAAGAGATTGGAAGCAATATAACTAAGAATGATGTTTCTTTTTCTCAATTAATCGTTGTTTTAAATAAAACTTTATCTATTAATACTGACGAATTTAATATCTTTTCATTTGATGGAATTATTAAAAGCTTTGTAACTTTTGGACTTATAAATTTGTTGCTTTCATACTCATTAAGATACATTTTAGTGCAAGTTATGCTACTTATTTGCCCTTTTGCAATTTTAAGTTTGATTAGTAATTCTACTTCTTGGTTTTTTAAAATTTGGATTAAAAGCCTATTTTCTTTGATTGTTATTCAAATTTTTGTATTGCTTGTTATTATTGTTATTTTTTGTATTAACGGTTCTAATAAAGTTTTATTTGTTGGTGGTATATATGCTTTAATTAAGGTTAATGGATATGTTAGAGAGTTATTTGGAGGACTTTCTGTTGATGTTTCTTCTAATTTTAATAGTATGATGATGCTTTTTAGAAAGTAATATTAATATAGTATTATTTTAAATAATCTGCTAAGAGTTAATATCTTGAAAGATTAAAAAGCTTTATATCTAAGTGTCTTTTAGGCTAAGTAAGAAAGGAGTTGGGTTTTTATGAAATATATTTTTCCTAAAAATTATAACTTTAGAAATAAGATTTTAGGTACCGTAGATTATCCTACTGCTATTTTTAATGTGATTATGTTTATTATTATTCTAGCTATAATGGGTGCTATTTTTAAAAATCTTAGCACTAGAATTGTATTTATTATAATATTTTATTTCCCTATTTTACTTTTTAGCTTAGTTGGTTTTAATAATGAAAGTGTGTTATATACTATCTTTTACATTATTAAATATCTTCTTAGTCCTAAATTGTATTTATATAAATAAACTCTATAAACTGAATTTTATGTTAAATAATTAGCTTGTTTATTATGCTCTCCTATACTTATTGATTTCAGATATTTGTCTTTCACTTTACAAAATGTATTTTTTTATGCTAGGTATTTTTTCCTTTAAATGAATTACATTTATCATTTAAACTAGTTGTAAATTTGCTTTAATGATGATATAATGCAACAAAAGTACAATTTTGTAGAAAGGAAGACTTTATTACTACTTTTCTTGTTTTTTTGGATAGATAAGTATCGTTTTCATTTGTTTAGTGAAGCGGTTATCCACAGTTTGTCACACTTTTGTTGAAAATGTAGTAACTTAAAGTTACAGTATTATGAAATTTGAGCAGAATGACTCCTCTTTAATTTTATCTCAAACTTCAATTCCTGACGTATTTTTTACGGAATATTTGTCTGAAGCTAGTGGCGATTTTGTTAAAGTGTATTTATATTTATTTTTCTTATCTAAATACAGTAAAGAAATTAAAATTAATGACTTATCTAAAAAGCTAGAGTTGTCATTGACTGTTATACAGGAAGCAATAAAGTTTTGGGAAGATAAAGGCTTATTGATTAGAAAAAATCAAGGGTTTATTCTTGCTAACCTTCAAGAGATTGAAATTAATAAGGTATATAAGCCTAAAGTTACTATGTCTGCTGAACATATTAAGGAAGCTACTGAAAATAAAAGTAGAGCTAATGCTATCGAAACTATTAATAATCAATGTTTCCAAGGTGTTATGTCTCCTTCTTGGTATGGCGATATTGATTTATGGTTTAAAAAGTATGGATTTGATGAACAAGTCATGATTGCTTTATTTAGTTATTGTTTTAATAAATCCGCTTTGCATAGAAATTATATTGCTACTGTTGCAGAGGGCTGGAGTAAAAATAATATCAAGACTTATAGTGATTTGGATTTGTATTTTCATAAAATGGAAAAACTTAAAGTTATTTCTACAGCTATTAAAAGAAAGCTTAGATTATCAAGAAATTTGTCTGTTTACGAAGAGGCTTATGTTGAAAAATGGAATATAACTTATGGATATGATATGTCTATTATTGAAATTGCTTTAAGACAAACTGTTTCAAAGTATAGTTTGAGTTTTGAATATATTGATAAGGTAATTTCTGATTGGCATGAACGTGGTTTTAAAACAGTAGAACAAATTGAAAAGTATTTGGCAGATAAGAAAAGCAAATCTTCATTAAATAAAGATGTTAAAACTACTAAGTCTAGTTCCCCTAATTTTACTGAGAGAAAATATGATGATTTGAACGATTTTTATGTAAATGTTAAAAAGAAATAGTAACTTATTATTTTATAATTTTTGTGATTTGTTATACAATTAATGCATGTTATGCGCTAATTAATAAATATAATGGAGGTGTTTTTTGGTTAATAATAGTCTAAAGTCTTTATTATTTGAATATCAACAAAAAAGAGATAAAGCTCTTAATGATTGTTTGAAGAAAAAGTATGAAATGTATGAAAAATACCCAGATGTTGAGGATATTGATAAAAGGATTGCTACATTGTCTATCCAGTCTATTCAATCTTCTTTGATTGATTCTTCTAACAAGTCTAATAAAAATAAAAATGAAATTGATAAATTAAAACTTGAAAAACAGGATTTATTAAAAAAATATCATATTCCTAATAAGTCTTTATTACCTAAGTTTGAGTGTTCTAAATGTGAAGATACTGGATATGTTGAAACAGCTAATGGGAATGTTTTGTGTTCTTGCATTAAACAAAAATTATATAATTTAGCATATAATAATTCTAATATCTTTGATTTGCAAAATCAGAATTTTGAGAATTTTAGATTTGATTTGTATTCTGATAAAGTTGATGTTGAAAAGTATAATGTTGATATTTCTCCTCGTGAGAATATCACTTTAATTAAGGAAACTTGTGAAAATTTCATTAATAATTTTGATAATCCTGACCAGAATAATTTAATTTTTTGTGGGCATACTGGTCTTGGGAAAACTTTTCTTTCAACTTGTATTGCAAATGAGGTTATTAAAAACGGTAAAAATGTTTTATATCAAACTGCACCTATTATGCTTGACCAGATCATAGATTATAAGTTTGGAAAATCTAGTGAAAATATAATTGATTCTATATATTCTGTTGATTTGTTAATTATAGATGACCTTGGTACTGAAACTAAAAATAATTTAAAAATTACTGAGTTGTTTAATATTATTAATACTAGACTTTTAAATCAAAATAATAAAATTACTAAGACTATAATTTCTACTAATTTGTCTCTTCAAGAGCTATATAATGCTTATGATGAACGTATTGTTTCTAGAATTATTGGTAATTATAATGCTTGTTATTTTTATGGTGAGGATATTAGAGTTAAGAAAAAAATGGTGACGAGTTAATGGCTATTTTTAAGTAGTTTTTATGTATACTTAGACTTTGTCAAGTAAAGTGCATAAGTTTGATACCTTTAACTTACACACTTTATTTTACACTATCTATGCTTACATAAGTAGGCAAAATTTTGTATTCAAGATTTTGAATTATTCTTAATTTTAAAAAAGCAAATAATTCTAAAGATGAGTTATTTGCTTTTTTTATAACTATATTTATTTTCGGATTTCTTATTTTTTTAATATATTTATATACATTTTAATAATTATATATACTTTATACTATATTTTTAATTTTCACTTCTAATTTTTCTTTTTCTCCACTCCCTATTGTACTAAACCTTAATAGTGGAATTTTATACTTCTGTAGTATTTTATCTTTTATCATATCTCTTTTTTGTTGTTCTGTCCCTTCTTTATGATAATAATATCCATCAACTTCGATTGCAAGAAATACTTTTTTATCCATCTTATTATATAATATAAAATCTACATGAGTCCATGTTTTATATATGTATGCTAATTCTTCTTCATTTAATAAATTTATATTAGCCAAAATATCTTTTAGTGGTACATGCACGGCTATATCAATATTACTATAATTATTTTCTTTAATTACTTCTTCTATTAAGTTATATGTTAAATTCTCTGAATCATATTCCGAAATTTTTCTTTTATTTTTTAAATATTCTAAACGTTCTTTTCTATTTTCCTTATATAGTAAATCATATATTGATTTTGTCGTGCTTTCTATAACTTCAAAATTGTTATACTTTATGTATTTTAAAAGGTCTGCTGTATTTGTTCCTTCATTTTTTTCATTGTTTGATATAACTAGTCTTAAATAATTTTGTGCACGTGTTACTGCAACATTTAACATATTAGGATTATCTACAAAATCTCCTATTTCATTATCTACTGTCGTTATTACAATTGCTTTCTCTTCTCTACCTTGAAATTTGTGCACTGTATCTATTTTTAATTTCTGCCCAAATGTTTTTTGTAATTCTTTTGTTTGGTTTTTGTATGGAGAAATTATTCCTATGTCTGTCATATTTACTTTTTTGGTTAAATCTGACATTATTTCATTTTCTATTACATCTATCTGTCTTTGGTTTATATGTTCTCTTTCATGATTTCCTTTTGTTGTTATATATGCTTTTAATATGTCATTTTCTCCTTTATCCTCGGTCATTATTATTAGCTCATCGTTATAAAACTTTTTGTTGCTAAATTGTATAATCTTTGGATGACATCTATAATGTTCTCTTAATAATGTTCTTGGTGCATTTATTAATATTTTATTTATTGATGATAAGAAACTTTGCTTTAAATAGTTATATTCTTCATTTATTTCATATTTTTTTGAAATCTCTTCTATCTTATTTTTTACTTCTATAGATATAACATTAGGTAACTGATTTAAATCACCTACTATTACTGCATTCTTTGCAACAGACAGTGATAAAATCCCAGTTATTAAGTCTACTTGTGTTGCTTCATCCATTATTACATAATCAAATTTATATTCTTTATTAACACAATCTTTTATCGCGTGAGTTGTGCTAAATACAACAGGATATTCTTCAGTAAAGCTTTGAGAATTATTATACATTTCTTTATATTCAAATATTCTTCTTTTTTGTTGATATCCATATTTATTTAATAATTTTTTGTTTAATAATTTTAAGGATTCTTTTTTTAATGTAACTATCTTTTCTTCTCCTAAAAATTTAAGCCTATTTTGTTTTTTGTTTATTTCTTTTTTTGTCTCAATTTCTTTTATAATATAAAATAATCTATTAAAACATTCAATTATATCTTGTTTAGATTTTTTGTAGAATTCTTTGTTTCCAATTCCATATATCAATATTGCTTTAATCTTCAACCATAAATTTAGCTTTTCTTTTTCTTCATATTCAATTTTAAATTTTAATATATGTTTTGTAGTATAATTATTAATTTTTCTTATTTTTGGCAAATATACTTTGTCCCCTTCATTTTTTATATAGTGTTCATATTGCAGTTTAATTTCATCAAGTTCTGTCCTTAATTTTGCTATATCATTTTGAAGTTCAAATATTTCGTTAACCAATTTATTTAAAGAGGTTATTTTATCTTCTATTATATTTTCATCTTCTGTTATATTTTGAAATTCAGGATATTCTCCAGTTTGATTATTTATAAATTCTTCTCTCTTTTCTTTTTTGCCTAATTTGGCACATATATAATCTAATTCGTAATTCTTTAATTTTTCATATACATTATCAGTTGCTGGATTGCTATTCGACACTACAGCTACTGTTTTTCCTTCTTTTATTATATTAGCTATAATATTTAATATTGTTTGTGTTTTTCCTGTTCCTGGTGGCCCTTCTATTATACTTATCTGATTACTCATTGCATTTTTCACAGCTTGAAATTGTGATTTATTAGTTCCAAAAGGAAATATTATATTTTCTAAATTAGTATTTAACTTATTTATTGGTACATAAGGAGTTAAATATTTATAAAGTGCTAAATCTTCAGATATATAATTAATTTTATTATATGCAGTCGAAAGTATTGCTTTTCCTTCTTCTGTTTTACAACTAATAATCTCCAATATTTCTCTATAATAATCAAATCTATTATTTGATAATGATCCTATTGCTTTTTTTACTATAGTAACTCTTCCTTCAAATTGTACTAATGTTGTTTCATCTTTAAAAAATATTTTATAGTATTTATTAAACTTTAATATTTTCTCAACATTGCAAGCATATCCATTTGCTAAAATAACTTCATTATTTTTCAAGTCTATTATTTCTGGTTCTTTAAAAAATTCAAATTCTATTATTTTATATTTATATAATGTTTTTGAATTTTTGTATCTTATATTCACTAAATTTGATTCAAATTTATATTCCTCAACTTTTTCTGTCTTATCTTTTCCTTGCAACATTACTAGATATTTATTTATATCCATTATTTTCTCCTTTGTTTCTGATATTTGTCACAAAATGTCTATATTTATTACTATATCATATTATATACTAAATTAAAATAATTTTGATAAAATTTATATTTTTTTCACTCCTGTCTATAATCTATATTTTTTCTAACATTTCACTATTTCTATACATATTGTATCCTTTTTAGTTTAATTTGTTGGATTTTATCATGTTTTTTGCTGTTTTGTCAATATTTTTATAATTGTGAATAATTTTAATTGTTAGTAGTTATTTATTATATAATTTGTCCTGCCTTCGGGTTATGAGAATTTAATAAGTGTTTTTGAGAAATTTTGTTAACTTGAGTTTTTATTGGTTTTAATAGGGTTATGGCTAATTGGTGTGATTATGAATTAGGTTAAATTTTGTGCTTTTTTGCAACGATTGTCCCCAATTTGTCCCCAATTTTTTGAGGCATCAAATACATGAAATTTAAATGGATTTTTAAGTTTGTATTTGCAAGTTTTTTTGTGTTTTGATGTGTTGAATTTTGAAATTTATAAAAATGGAGGTTTTAACAATGAATAATTTAAGAGAAGTTAATGATGATATTTTAAAAGATTGGTTAAATTTTAGAGAGGAAGATTTATGTTCTTTGACTTGTGATGAGGATAGAAAACATCATATTTATTTTGATGAGATTTCTGAAAGAATTTTAAAACGTGTTCCTAAAAATGATAGAAAATATGTAGAAAAACAACTTAGTTTTCTTGATGAAAATTTTATGAATTATATTGATTATTGGAATGAGAAGTATTATAGAAATGGGTTTTGTGATGGGGTGCAGTTGATTGGTAGTGGATTAAAATAATAGCATAAAATAGTAAAAAGTGTGAATTTGACTTTGATAATCAAATGTCATTTTTCACACTTTTATGATATTAGATATTTTTCACTTGTTCTTCTAACACATTTTGTGGAATGATTATTGAAGCTTCACTCTTTCCAAATAGGTTTAATCCCCATGCATATTCCTGATTTTCATAATTGTATATTATTACTTTGGGGTCGTAATTTTTAGAAAATCCTTGTCCTAATGCAAATGTAAATGCTACTGATGTAGCCATACATAAATGAATAGTTTTTATATTTTTTTCTCTGCAAATTTCTCTAATAGAATTAAATATAAACTTTTTGTAATAATTAATTTGTTCTTCTGATTCAATTACATCATATCCCATATCCGTTGTTTCAAATTTAATATAATTATTTTTTTTAATATCAAATTTCTTTAATTGTTCTTTTGTTATTTTAAATGTTGTACCTATGCTAACAATTAATTCATTGCTTTCTTTTAATTCTCTTTCTATATTCATCTCAGGATAATTGCCTATGTATGTTTTATTGTCTTTTAATAATTTAAATGTATCTTCGTCCCTCTTTTTATGAAATAATTTGAAATATGTTTCGTCCCCCACTATATATCCTAACCTTAAAATAAATGGTGTTTGCAATATTCCTGCAAAAGCATAATTATTAGCTTTTTTTGAATTCATAAAAGATTTTGCATAATAATCAATATCTTTTACAATTTCCGAATATCCTTCATAATAGCCATTTAACTTGTTTATAACATCTGAAATATCATATTCAACTTTTTCCTCGTATAAATAATTTGTCATTATATTAGAATTATTTTTACCTAACCCATTCACTACAAGAATATTTATTCCTTGTTTCTTCAATCTTACCTTGAAAATAATTAATATTATATCTACTATAAAAATAGTATAAAAAATAGGTTTTATTTTTCTATATATAATTTGTGCATCTTTAATTTTATTAGAAATATCAGTAATAGAGTCAGAGTTGAAAGTATCTATGCCTTGTGTGCTAATGCTTAGTTTTTCCATAACAATAACTAATATACCTAAAACTGCTATGCCCAATAGGTATTTCATATCAATATTTACTAATACTTTTTTAAATCTTTGACACATATATTAATTCTCCTTTCGCTGTATATATTTTTATTTGTTTTCCATTATATACTAAATGAATAAGTCCCTTTTTCCACTCTCTCCACTGTTTTAAATCTATACTAGATGGTTGTACATTTTCTTGAAATGGATGAGTATGCCATGTTCCTATAATAATATGTTCCTTTGGAGTCTCAAACAATTGTATATCTCCATCATTAAAACTAATAGATATTGGAAAGCCTTTTTTAAATGATAATGTTTCTAAATATATATTAAATATATCTTTTTTGGCAAATATAATTCCTCCTACTTCATAATCATTATTAAAGTGTATCTTTAACATTTTTTTAAGATTATCACTTATTTTAATCTTTTTCAGTTTCAACATATACTATTTCATCCCCATTTATTTTTTCTACCAATGACTTTATTACGTTTTTTGCAAGTTTTACTAATAGTTCTTCATCATAAATAGCAATCGATCTTCCACATCCATTTCCTATTAATTCT
This sequence comes from uncultured Clostridia bacterium, assembly GCA_948919095.1. GTDB lineage: Bacteria > Bacillota > Clostridia > TANB77 > CAG-508 > CAG-793. The sequence goes on from CAQYCU010000007.1 coordinate 48,515, forward strand.
CTTCTTTCTGTGATTTTAGACTTAAATAAAAAATCGTATGTAGTATTTACTATTTGTTTTGAATTTGTTTTAACTAATTTTGCATTTTCTCCAAAATTGTTAATTGCCGCTAAGATAATCTCAACATCTTCAGAACAATTTTTTTCTAAAAAAGAGGCTATTTGAATCCATGACATAAAATTGTCAACAGATACTATAATTCTTTTGCAACCGTTTATAATATTCGCATCGCTATCTGCTCGTATATTAAGATTAAATAATTTTAAATTTACTTTATCTAAATTTCTACAAAATTCTTTTACAGCATAAATTTTTTTCTTTCTTCTATACGGGAATGCAAATCTAAAAGAGTTATCTACAGTATATTTATCATGATCTATTAATACAACATCATTTAGTCCATTTGCTAAACCGTATTTTATTATATATGAGTTTACAGACCCAACTCCTATAAATGCAGTTTTACCTATTAAATTATTGCATTTTTTTCCTGTTATTCTTTGTCTTGCTTTCTTATAAGCATCTCTTTCGTAATATATTACATTCTTCTCTTTTCGAAGAAATATCGAATAATCTTCATAACTCTTTATATAAATCTCATATGTACTATAATTTTCCATTTCCTCGATTGTTTCCCATAATTGTTCTACTGTATTAATTTTTATTTTAGTCTGACTTAAATTGTTTTTTATGCTTCCTTCTTTAGCTTCATATCCTAAATAACTTCCAACATAATATTCTATTTCAAATAGAAATTCTAAAAGTTTTAGTTCTAATGGTAATCTAAAAAGCCATGGTATATATTTATTAACTATGCTATCTAATGAATTTTCTTCGATTAGTTCATTTAAATGAAGTTCTATATTTCCAAACATACATACCTTACCATCTCTCAGAATATGTGGTACTTTCCCAAACCACTCTCTATCTGTATAAAAATTTTTTTCAGTTATATTATATTTGAAATTTATATCATCTATTTTAAATACAATATCATCTTTTATTATTATTGCATTTGTATCAACTTTTTTTATAATTTCTAATCTTTTTCCATTGTCCATTTTTACCCCATCGTTCCAGTAAAACTACTATCTACTTTTTTATTATTTTTAATGCTTATTCTGTCATAAATATCTTTTTCTATAATCTGATCATATTGCTTATATTCTAGATTTATTGACACTTTATCAATTACTTTTTTCATTTCATAAATATTTTTTACTTTATAAAATGTGTTATGTACATATAAGTTCTCTAAACTTGGACCTTCATATCCATTTGATTCTATATAACTTTTTATGTATCTTACACTGTCTAATACATCTTCATATAGTTCATCTTCATTTGCATCTATATGCATATTTCTATTACATAATAATAAATTAATAGAAATACTCGGAATTTTATTACACTCATCAATTTCTAAAGCATTATTAGCTGTTTTTATAAAATGTTTTATTAATCTAACAACTTTTCTTCTAGTATTATTTTGTTTATAATAATCATTGAAATAGGAAATTAATTCTTTTGGCTTTGCTAAATCTGTTTTTTCAACTCCACCAATACAATTATGAAAATATATTACATCATTAACTCTCGTATATATAGCAACATCTATTTTATATTTATCTTTAAAATCTATGGTAATGCAAGGTTTCTTCTTTTCTACAATATATTTATTTCCAAATGCTTTTGATAACTTATCATATATTAATTCTCTTATTCTTAAGTCTATTGTATTATTATCTATAATAAATGCTATATCGGCATCTACATCATAAGATTTATGTTTTATTGCTGTATTTGTTCCATAACTTCCTTGTAAAAAAGTGTCTCCATCTAAGTTTGTGTCTATCCTTGAACTTAATTCTTTAAAAGCAATTTTTCTTCCTTCGTAAATAGCATTATCTTCTGATAAGACTTCTATTACTTCTTTTACATACTTTTGCAATTTTGTACTTTTAGCATCATTTTGATGATATCCGATACATATTTCTTCTAATATTTCTTCTAGTGTCATTTTCCTGTCTCCTTTCAATTTTTTATTTTCAAATTATAAAGTGGGAAAATAGAAAGTCTCAACCAATTTCTCATTTTCCCATTTTTATTTATAAACTATCTAGGCACTTTTTTATAAAAACTTGCATATTAGTTTTATTTGATTTTTCAAACTTGTCCATTAAGTTTTTAACTTGTTGTATATCTGATTC
>CAQYCU010000008.1:0-4635 GCA_948919095.1 uncultured Clostridia bacterium
CCGACGATACTCGCGAGTTACCTTGCCTGGAAAATAGGTATTGCCAGATTTTTTTTATTTTATAAAATAATTATGATTGAATTAGAAGCAACTTATAATATAAGCTGTTTTTATTTTGACCTTAAAATTAGTTATTACAAATTAAAATTGCAATATACCTTTTGAAACTATATAAAATTAGGCAATAAATTGACTTATATAGCAGTTTATGATATAATAAATCCACTAAACTATAGAAAGGGTGATAAAAGTGGATGAAATCAAAATCCTTTTCATCGAAGGAAAAAACGGACGCCTGACGTATGGCGTTGAGCGGACAGCTGGAGATGAGGAGATGTATCAGGCTTTTCTCAAGGAGAGAAATCTCATTGACATTGATGGGAGAACCTGCTACGCACTGAGCGCCCAAGAAGAACCTGCCTAAGAGTTTAGGCAAAGCAAACACACCACACATGTGCGATAAAAAGCACTGTGTGGTGTGTTGCTAATTTATAAATCAAAAATTAATATGTATGTTCCAATATTAATGCTGTAATATTAAGTTGAAAACTTTCAAAAATTCAACTATTTCATCTCTCGTATTAAGGTGGGAAAGACTAATTCTAATAGTATTTTCAGCTAGATTTTTATCTCCCGTAATAAAAAGTACTCTTCTAGAAGGACTATTATCTAGAGAACAAGCCTCAGCTCTTGCAACACATATTCCATAATTATTTAAATCTGATATTATTGTATCTATATTACCATTTTTCAAGCTAAAATTAAATATATAAGGACTAGAATCAATAGGAGAATTAATATGCACACAATCAAGATTTATTAATCCATTTCTCAATATATTATTCAAATTTAAAACATATCCATATCTATTATTTAAAGAATCTAATGCTATTTTAAAAGCTTTATTTAGAGCAATAATATTAGCTGTATCAGGACTACCACTTCTATAGATAGTTGTGCTTTTTCCACCATGAAATAATGGCGTAATAGGTAAATTAGAGCGATTTACAAGTACTCCTAAACCATTTAAACCATAAAACTTATGTGGAGCAAAAGTAATAAAATCTACATTAGAAAAATCAATACTAGGAACATTATTGTTAACAATTTGTGATACATTTGTGGAAAAGCAAATGTTAACTTTTCCTATAGTTTGAGTTGCATCTGTATGAAATATACAATTTTTATATTTTTTTATAATATTTCCAATCTCCTTAATGGGCTGAATTACACCAAGTTCAGAATCAACACTACAAATGCTAACTAAAATAGTTTTGTCAGTAATAGTATTTTTGAGCTCCTCTAAATCCACAATTCCATCTTTATTAGTGGAAATAACCGAAACATCATAACCTAAGGATGATAAATAATTACAAGGAGCGACAATACTTGAATGTTCCATAGCAGAGATAATAATATGATTACCTTTGTGTTTGTATTTATCAGCAATTCCTTTAATAACAAGATTATTAGATTCAGTGGCAGAACTTGTATAAATAATTCCAGTAGGGTCACAGTTAAAATAATTAGCAATAAATACAGAAGCTTTATCAATTTGCTTTTTAGCTAATTTTCCTAAGTAATGATTACTATTAGGATTAGCAGTATACTTTTTTGTAGCTTCAACAAAAGTATCAAGTACTGTACTATCAACAGGTGTATTAGCAGAATAATCAAAATAAATCATAATCAATCTCCAAAATAAATTAAAAATTAAGCATTAACAATGAAGGCTTTAATAATAGTAAAATAGCAATAAATATCATAATAATAGAGCTAGTTAAAGTACATAATTTATTATACTTATTTGTAATTCCAGTAGATTTTAAAGTAATCATAGATACTGTAAAAACAGCAACATCATCTAACATATAAAATAATACATACAATAAGATATATGAAATTTTAACAATACCAGTAATATTATTTAAACTTAAAATTTCAGCAAAAACTACTGGAAAACCTAAAGAGCATAATAGCTCTAAGGAATTAACACTAATAGCTAAAACTATAATTCCAATAAGAGATATAAAAAAGTTCTTCCCATTAACAATTTTGTTAGATTTTGAAATTACATTTTTTCTCTTTTTATCATCAACAACAGTACAGCCAATATCAGCTTTTCGAGTTTTAAAATATTTTATAAAATTAACCAAACCTGCAATAAATATAAAAACAGCCACAATAGATTTTAACCAAACATAATTAAAAATATCAAGTACAAAGTTTATACCAAACATTGAAAGAAAATATACTAAACCTGAAATAAATAAAAAGGTAATACCTAAAATCAATGATTTTTTTCTATCTTTCATTCCTAAGAATAAGCTAATAAGTAAAAGTAAAATCCACATAGCACAGGGATTAAAGCCATCAATAAAACCCAAAATAGCTGCAAGAAGAGGTATAGAAATATCCTTAACATCAACATTACCTAAGATAGGTAAATTATAAGTAGTGTTTAAAGAAGGCGATAGAGTATTATTATAATTATTGATAAAGCTAGTAATAATATATTCAATTTGAGTTTTTTGAAAATCAGCATAGCCAACAAATTTTTTATCATTTATCAAAATAATGGGAACACCATCAGTTTTAGTATAACCTAAGGGTGTTGCAGAAGTCTCTAATAATTTATTATTATTTTCATTATGCCAAACCTCATAAGTAGATATATTTAGGTAATTAGAGTATGTTTGTTTCAAATCTTCTATCATAAGTTTACTATCTTCACAAACGGTACATTCATTACCATAAAAATAATATAAGTTTATTTTACCTTTTTCCTTAGGAACACCTAAAATATCAGCAACGGAATCTTTAAATTCTACTCTAGTATCAAATTCATTAATTTGATTATTAAAAGTATTAGTCCCAAAAACAGAATAGTTAAAACTTATCAAATTAAAAACTAAAAATATAATAAATAAAATACATATTTTTTTTCTCATAGTTTCTCCATTAAATTTAGTTAATATTTAGAAAATCATATATTTCAGTAGGCGTTTTTTCGCCAACTAACCTATGAAGTTCATTACCATTTTCATCTTGCAAAATCATTACAGGAAGCATATTTCCAACATTATATTCTTTGACTTTATCCTCATCTATATCAAAATCTAGATTTACAATATTTAGTTGAGGAAACTGATTAACAATTTGTTTTAGATTATTTGAAACAATTAAACAAGAAGTACACCATAAAGCAGAAATAATAATTAAGTTTTTGTTCATAAAATAATATTTAGTATAATATATTAAAGTAAGGAATCACTATAAATTGCAATATTCAGGATAAAAAAATATGTAAAAAAGTAAGTATTTTTTAGAAATGTATTGCAAAAATCTTAAAAATATGTTAAATTATTATAGGAACATTTAATTAAGTATATCCATATTATATAGTGATATGGCGCCATAGCCAAGTGGTAAGGCAGAAGTCTGCAAAACTTTTATTCCTCAGTTCGATTCTGAGTGGCGCCTCCAAATTTTAAGCTACATTACGTAGCTTTTTTATTTTGTTTGTATTGTGCAAAAAACTTAATATATTAATACTTTTCAACCTTTCTTAAAATTTATTTAAGGTAATTATACACTAAAAGTACTTAAAATACCATATTTTTTATTAAAAATATACAAATCAATAAAACGATTGAGGGAGAAACAGTTTCACGTTTTCATAATTTTTAAAACTTATTTAAAACGTCTTTTCTAAAAAATGGTGAGAAATAAGGAAATAATTTATATATTAACCCCAGTGGAGAGTGACTCAACGTAGGGGTGGGCCAGTCGTATTTACCATCTTACAACGTAAATCATGTCTTTACCAAATTTCCCTACAAGCGCACCATCAATCATTTCACCATTAGGCGTTCTCCTGCAAACGAGGACTTATTGTATATATCAACACTAGTTTAATATATCTCTTGAAATTTATTTAAAGTAATTATATAATAAGTAAAATGATAGGTTATACTTTTTCGAAAGAAATAAAATATAGGAGCAAAAATGAAAGTTTTAATAGGAACAAAAAATCAAGGAAAGATAGAAGGAGCAAAAAGAGCACTATCAAAATATTTTGAAAATGTAGAAATTGAAGGAATACCAGTAAAGTCAAATGTAGGGGAACAACCAGTAAATGACGAAATATATAAAGGTGCAAAAAATAGAGTAAAAAACTTAAAACAATATGCAGAAGAAAATAAAATAGAAGCAGATTTATATTTATCAATAGAAAGTGGAATTACTAATTGTTTGGGCAGATGGATGATTACGAATATAGCTGTAATCGAAGATAATATCGACTTTGAAAGCTATGGGACTAGCCCATCATTTCCCGTTCCAGATAGGTTTGTAAAAAAGATAATAGAAACAGACCTAAGTCAAGTAATGAATGAAGTTTTTACAAAAGATGATGAAAGACACAATAAAGGTGGAGCAATACAATTATTAACATATAATAATATATCAAGATTAGATATGACAGAATACGCATTTATAATGGCATTAACTAAATATATTAACGAGGAAAAGTGGAGATAGCTACATTTTTTTGCTGTTAAAATTTTACAATGAAAAACAATAAACAAATAACAAAAAACTATTGCAAACAAAATCTTAAATATTGTATAATAT
>CAQYCU010000008.1:4735-48137 GCA_948919095.1 uncultured Clostridia bacterium
AATAAACAAATAACAAAAAACTATTGCAAACAAAATCTTAAATATTGTATAATATAATTGTATAAGAATGTAAAACCAAAAATAATAATGGTTGTAATATCAACTTATAAAATAAAAGATGAAAGGAATATTAACTATGAAAAAGAAAAGTTTATATGTAACAGGATTTATTTTAGTGTGCCTAATATTAACAAGTGCAATAGTAATAAGTAATACGAATGTAATAAAAGGCAAATTAACAAGCTCAAAACAAGAAATAAAAGCAGGTCAAGAAGTAACAATAACACTAAGATTTGAAGAATATAATCAAATAACAAAAGGAATAAATGCTTTTAAAGCAACGCTAGAATATGATGATGACATATTTGAGGCGTTAACACAAGAAAATTTTATAACTTTTAACAACTGGGAAGAATTAAAATATAACCCAGCAACAAAAGAATTAGTGGCAATCAAAAAGGCAGGAAGCAAACAAGCAGAAGACATCTTCGAAGTAAAGTTAACAGCCAAGATAAATCCAAAGTTAGAAAAAACTAATATTGGAATAAAGGATATATCTACATCAGAAGGAAAGGGAGATATTATACTTGATAATGAAAAAGTAGAAATAAATGTTATTGCAGAACAACCAACAGAAAAGGAAAAACTAACATCGGAAAAATATACTGTTACAGAAAAATATGTTTCAAGAGTTCTTCCAGAAACAACTATTAAAGAATTTAATAAAAACATAACAATAGAAAACAGAACAGAGCAAACAAAGGTAGAATTTACAGATGCAAAAGGTAACATATTGCAAGAAGAAAGTAAAGTTACAACTGGTACAAAACTACAAATTGGAGAAAAAATATATGAACTTATTGTAATTGGTGATACAGATAAAGATGCAATGATAACAGTAAATGACTTGGCAGACATAAAATTACACATAATTGAAGCTGAAATTTTAAAAGGCATAGAATATGAAGCAGCAGACATGGACGGAGACGGAACAGTTGAGATAGATGATTTAGCACAAATGAAATTAGTATATCTTGGATTACAAGTATTAGAATAGAAATGAAAAATAAGAGGAAGGAGAAATAGCTTGGATATGAAAAAAGAAAGAAAAAAGTTACAAATAAAACTATGTAAGAGAACAAGTATAATTTTAGCAATATTTATAGTTATATCTTTGAGTGTGATCTATGCAGTAAGTGACTTTGCTTCAAAAGGTGATTTAGATGGAAATGGAAAAGTTGATTATGAAGATGTTAAATTATTAGAAGAATATTTAATTCATTCAAAAACATTAGTTACAGAAAAAAAAGATATTGCTGATATGAATAATGACAACTTAATAACAGTAACAGACTTAACACTTTTAATACAAAAAATAGAAAAAACACTTGATTATGAAGTAACACTAAGAGAAGTAGCATTAGACAATTACTATCCAGAAAAAAATTCAGATATAACATTAAGTTTTAATGCAGACATAAGCTATGGAGAAGAAATTGAAAAAATCATAATAAATGGCACAGAAGCAAATATAGTAAAAAACGTAAATAATGAAAATAAATATGAACTTAAAATAAGAGTAGGCAATCAAAGCGGAGTACAGTTATATAATATAGAAAAAGTAATTCTAAAAAATCAAAGAGAAATAAAAGTAAAAGAAACAGTAAAAATAGATGTATTAAAAGCAAAACCAGAAATTAAAAACTGGCATGTAGAAGAAAATATAGAAGACTCAGAATTAAAGGTATCATTTGATTTAGAAGATATAGATGGTGCATTCAAATTTGGTACATACAATATAAAAGAAAAAGTAGAAGAAACAGAAAATAATGAACAAAACGAAGAAGAAAGTAATGATAGCTCTAGCACAAAATCAACAAATAATTTACCAGCAGGAGAATTAAAACTAGGTCATAATGAAATAAATGTAAAAGTAGAAGAAGAAAAAGAATATCAATTTGAAATTTGCCATACATACAACCTTGATACAGATACATTAGACCAAGAAGAAGGTAGTGATAATAATGGGGTTGAAACTATACATAATGATATAAGCCTTGTTATAAATTACGAACATGAATTAAAAGATATTAAAGTTTATAATATTGAAAATAATATTGAAACAAAAGAATTCAAAGTGGGAGAACCTATTGCAATAGAATTTTATAGTAAAAATAAAACAAAATTCATACCAAAATCAATAGTTATAAACAACAAAACATATGAAGTAGAAACACAAAAAGAAGGAGAAGAACCAAACATAACAGCAAAGGAAAACACATATTTAACAATAATAGATGGACTAAAAGAAACAGGAAACCAAACAATTACAATAGAAAAAATAATACTAGATAATAGCAAGGAAATTGAAGTAAATCAAACAATACAAGTCAAAGTAACAAAAAATGTACCAGTAGTTGTAAGCTGGAGAACTAATAAAGAAATACAACCTGATATAGACATAAATAAAAATAAAAAGAAAATTATTTCACATATTTACGTAAAAGATACAGATAAATCAATTAGCAATCTAGTACTAAAGATATATGATGATGAAAACATAGAAATATTAAATATGGATTTAACAAACGACTTAAATGATAATACATTAATAAAAGAAGAAGAAGCAACAGATGAAAACTTAAAAAACACATATTATATAATCAAAGAAATAGACATTAGTCATATAACAAAGATAAACAGCTTCTATACATTAAGATTATATGCAGACTACACATTATTAGAAAATACAGAAGGATACAGTCATACAAATGAAATGCTTGATGAAAACACAGTAGAAGTTCCACCATCAGCAATAATAAGAGAAGCATCAGTTTCAAAAAAATATTTTGAAAAAGGAGAAGACATAACATTAACATATAAAATAGACACAAACAAAAAAGACAGAGACGTTACAAGAATAATGGTAAACAATATAAGATGCAATGCAACAAAACATATTGACAATGATGAAAATGTAACATATTCAGTAACACTAAAAGCAGGTGAACAAGCTGGAAAGCAAAATATGATTGCTACAGAAGTAAGAATGGGAGAAGACCTAACAGATGAGGTTTACAATAGTACTGAAGTAGAAGTATTAAAAACAAAGCCAACTAGTGAATCGTTTTCACAACAAGATGATATTACAAATCACTCAGTAACACTTACAGCAAACATTATAGACCTAGATAAAGCACTTATTAGTGGAGAAGCAGAATTAATTGAAGACGCAACAGGTGAAAGATTAGGAGAACCAAAAACATTTGACGCAGAACACATTACATTTAAAATAGATAATGTAAAATTAGACACAAATTATACATTAGTTGCAAAAATGACATATGATAGAGATAGTGAACAAAAAGCAGGAACCGATAATTATGTAGAAGACGAAATATTTAGAAGAAGACCAATTAAATTAGTTAGTGATTATCAAGCAGAAATAAGTAATCTAAAAACATATGTAAATGGAAAAGAAGCAAAGTACTTAGAAAGAGGACAACAAGTAACAGTAAGCTTTGATAGTGGAAATAGCACAGAGTTTTATCCAACATCAGCAGTTATAACAGTTACAGATATTACAGAAGGAAACAGTGAAAGCAAAACATATAACCTTACAAAGCAAGGAAATAACTATAAAGTTGCAATACCAGTAGTTTCTAAATATGGACCAAAAGAAATAAAAATTGAGAAATTAATACTAAATAACACAAAAGAAATTACAATAACAGAAAATAACAAAAAAAGAGTAGGAATTCTAAAATTAAGACCAACAGTTGAGAATTTTGGATACAATGAAGTAGATAATAACATTAATATAACATTTACAGTAAACGACAATGAAGAAACGATAACAGGTGGAAAAATAGTTGTTTTAAATGAAAAAGGAAAACAAATAAAAGAAGAAGAATTCACACGTGAGTCAAAGGGAATCTCATTTGCTAAAGAGGCATTATCAGAAGAATATCAAATAAAAGTATTGGCAAATTATGATTTAGATACAAATCAAGTAACACAAGATGAAAATGTACACACAGATCAAATATTACTTTCAGAAACAATAAATGTTAGTACAGAACGTTTCTTTGAAGTAAAAGACATATTAACAATCAATTTATATAAAGCAGGAAGCACAACAGAAGTTACAAGTTTGAGAGAATCAGACTTATCAAATTTACAAAACTACATTGTAAAAGTAAGAACAAAAGGAATGCCTATATTCTATACAACAATAAAGGAATATGAAATAACAAACGATAATACATTAAACTTCATATTAAACTATGATAATGTAATTCAATATGAAAATGGGGATAAACAAAACAAACTAAAAGTAACATATAGTAAAGGTGAAAACGGAGTATTCAAAAATAAAAGCATTGAAACAATAATTGAAGAAATGGAAAAAAATCCAACATCAACAATCACTCTAACACAAGACTATGATGTATCTTTTGCAGAAGGAAATTCAATATTCCCAGAGTCATTTAAAGGAACTTTAGATGGAAATGGACATAAAATATATAATCTAAATAGCCCATTATTTACATCAATAGATGGAGTAAAAATCAAAAACTTAATGATAGAAAATGTATCACTAGTAGGAGCAGCAAACAGAGGCAGTATAGCAAATACAGCAGAAAATGTAACAGTTACAAATGTACATATTAGGGGATTAACTATGACAACAGGAGCAGAGGAAAATGCTGCTATGATAGGACATATGAAACAAAATTGTACAGTAGAAAAATGTAGTGTAACAGGATTTCATATAAAAACAAATTATATAAGAGTAGCAGCAATAGCAGGAAGAATTACAGGAAGTACAATAAGTAATTGTTATGTTGAAGGAAAAATAGAATCAATTACATCGACTAAAGATGGTATAGGTGGAATAGCAGGAGATGCATTTGAAGATGCTGAATCAACAATTAGTAACTGTATTGCAAAAGTAGAATTTATAAATAATACAAGAGCAAAAAACAATGGTGGAATATTAGGATTAACAAGAGGAAACAAAACAACATTAATAAACAATATAAGTTTATGTACAGGAACAGGTGTAAATAAAATATGTGGTAGTGGAAAGAACTCAGCATCAACAAATAACTATGAATTAGAAGAATCTACATTAATATCAAATGCTTCTGGAAATTATGTTAAAAAGGTAGCAAAGGATAATATTACAAAAGAATTCTTTATAAATGAAGCAAAATTTGATGCAAATATATGGAATTTAGAAGGTGTATCATTTGACAAAATACCAACTTTAAAAGACGAAATAAAAAATGCAGAAAATACTAGAAATATAACGACAAATGCAGAACTATACATTCCAGAATACAATAGAATAAGCAAAATAGCAGGATTCCAAACTGATAAATCAAATGTATACCATAACTTACACAAATTAATGCCATACTATGATGCAAAATATTTAGTAACAGATGGAGCAACAATACAAAATACAGATATACTAAATACAAAAGTAATAAAACATATATTACCATATGCAAACAATCAATTAGTAACATACTTAACTTCAAGTGACTATCAAAAAATCACAAAAATAAAAGTAGTATTTACTGATAGAACAGTACAAGAATATCCTGTTAAATATGCAGATTTCAAACAAAACGTTGCAATATACAAGATAAACGATACAAACTTACATTACGCTTTTGGAAACTATGTAGTACAGGAATCTTCAAGTATTGTAAATACATTAAAAGATTATATAAAATCTGTAGATTATACTGCAAAATTAGACCCACTTACAACAGCAGGAGACAGTAGATTATATAGAGATAATTATAATGAAGTAATAAAAGAGGATGCATTAGCAGAGCATGTAGCATTACAAATATTACAAAATGATGGAAGTAATCCACTTACTATAAAAAACAGTGTGCTAAATGAAAAGATACAAAAAGAATTAATAGACAGCGAAAAAATTAATAAATTATTATATGGATACAACTATATTAATAGATGGTATAACTTCGAAATAGGTGGAGCTAAAGTATCAGATTTATTACTATTTGAAGGCAAAATGTTTGATGACGCATTAACATTTGAGAAAATAGCAAGTGAAGTACTTTCAGGAAACCTAGCAACGAATAGAACTCCAAACTTCTATGCAGGAAGCATTAGCAAGTATACGGGCATTTCAAACCTAGGACTATTCCTAGATAACATTATAACAAATGTAGGTGGGTACACTGATGTAAATGACTGGTTTACTGAATGGTTTGGATCAAGACAGGTATTAGAAGAAGTATCAATAGATGGAAGACCAGATTTACTATATCGTGCTTGGTACCAAATAAAGAAATCACCAAGTCATATATTACCATTAATTACTTTACCATATAGAAGCGGATATGTAATATCAGCACCAGCACAATTATCAATAGGAGCTGCAAAACTTTATGCACTATATAACACTACTGATGCTGGACAAAGAGAAGTGAGAACGGCTGTAGAAAAACATTGCAAACTTATAAAACGTCAATTTACTACATTAGCAGGTTCATTTGATTCAGAACATTGGAATAATTACTGTATATTAGTTTATGATTGTTGTAGAGTTAAAAATGGAACAAAAACTACATATTTCCCAGGAACAAATATTCCAATGGGTACAAGTTTTACTTATGAAACATGCAGAGTAGGAACAAATGACCCATTCCATAAAAACTTTAATGAACCACTTGGATTATGGCAATACGGTTCCGCGGCAGGTGTTGGTAATACAGCTGGATTCTTATGGTTTATAGCAAAACCAGGACTTACATATTATGATACATGGACACACGAATTTCAACATGCTTTATGGGACAAAATAATGATGTTTAAAAGAGGAACAAGATTAGGATTAGAGGTATATACAGAAGGAAATGTTCAACAAAGTGAAACTTGGAGTAACAACAATTTAGCTTATGATGTTGGACCATATTACTTTAACCTAGTATTTGACTTGAATAAAGAAGGAAATGCTACACAAAACTTAACACCAGAAAGAATAAATACACGTGCAAAATTAGAAAACTATTATAAAGGACAATTAAATGCACAAGAAATATTAGACTATGCTTCAGCTAAAGCATTTATACAATTAACACCAGAAGAACAAGCAAAGCTCGCAACAAGAGTAAATGATGGTGCATCCTGGGAGTCTTGGGGAGGAATGAATGCGACTCAAGCAACAAAATGGAAGCTTGATTCACTTGAAAAATTATACGATTATAAAGTTATTCTAAGACCACTAAATGCTTGGGGAGTAAGCGTAAGAGGATTAAACGCACCAAGTGGTATAGGTGGAAATGATTATGGATATGAATCTATATGGGTAACTCGTTGGTATATGGCACATTATGATAATGGATATACTGGGGTACACGCATCAAAACGTAATTTATTCGAAATGCTTGGATATGGTGGAGTTGACGCATATGTTATGTATGGTAGTAAACAAAGTTCAAGCGACTTAGATGCAATTCAGAAAATAACAAAAGCGAAAACTGGCAAAGCAATGAACTGGAAAGAATACAGAATGAGTAGATACAAAGAAGTAGAAGACTCAAAAGACAGCAATCCATATGTAGATATTGACCTTATGATAAAACAATTCAAAACAGCATTAGAATCAGATGCAGCAAGAAATGACAGAAATATTTCATCAGCAACAGGACTTAGAAAGATATACTATCATTATCTAAAGAGTGTAACAAATGACTTTATTGGCGACCCATTTGGAACAGATGTAGATACAACAGCAGATACAAGAACTACACATATAAAGACAGCACAAGAGTTAATTGATAAAATCAATGCTAGACCTTATGGATATTTTGAAATAGACAATGACCTTGACTTTACAGGTGTTACAGGTCAAGTAACAAAAACATTTATGGGAAAATTGAACGGAAATGGACATAAAATCAAAAATAACACAAACTCAATATTCCAAAAAATTAGATATGGTTCTGTAATTAATATAAAATTTGATGGAACAAATATTCCAAAAAATGTTTCAAATGTAGGAATCTTATCAAATAGAACAGAAGCAAGTATATTAGAAAATATCAATGCAACTAATATTGAAATGAATGGTGGAGGAAGAAATGAAATAGGACTATTAGCAGGAGCAGTAAGTTCACTAATGTACGAAAACTGCAGTGTAGAACAACATGTAGAACAAATTACTAGTGCAGCTGATTTTAGTAAAATAAAAGAAAATCCATCAGGAATATTTAATATAACAAGTGATATTAACTTTACAGGATATACAGGAAGCGGAACAGCAGTAATAACAGGACAATTTTCTGGAAAAATAAATGGAAACGGACATACAATATCGAACTTAACAAATAAAAGTTTATTTGAAGAATTTAGAGGAACAATAGAGAATGTAAACATAAGTAACTTTACAAACACATCTGCAAACACAAATTTTGTTACAGCATTTGCACAAAAAACATACAGAGCAACACTTAAAAACATGAAATTCAATAATATTACATTATCAGGATTTAATAATGTTGCAATAGTTGGAGCAGAAACATCAGGAGCAAATTCAGTATATGAAAATATATCTATAAAAAATGCAAATGTAACAGGAACAGGGGTATATGTATCAACATTCATAGGTAGAAAATATGGTGGAAGTGTAAAAAATGTATATGTACAAGGTACACTTACAATTAATTCAACAGAAAACGGTGGATTAATAGGAGCAGCACAAGAAAATGGAACTTATGAAAACATAATAACAGATGTTTCAATAAACAAAACACGCAATACTTACAGCAATATTGCAAATAGTGAATTTAACGGAAGTATGATTGGAAACATATATAATACACCAAGTATAAAAAATAGTATTGCATTTGGAAATATGACAGGATTTACAGATAGTAATGGAGACAAAAAAGTACCATTTAAGTTTACAGGTGCAGTAGAAAATTCAGTAAAAGCATACTTGACAAAATGTTATGAAGTTACAGAAGAAATAGGTTCAAGTCGTGTAAGTGCAAATACAGCAGGACATCTAGACACAGTATCAAGAACAAACTTAAACAAAAAATTCTATCAAGACTTAGGATTTGATGAAAAGATATGGAACCTAGACAGACTTACTACAAAGGGATACCCAGAATTGAAATAAAAGTTCAGCAATAGTATTGACAAAATCAAGAAATTTTGATAATATAAGTGTGTTGTAAAAAGCAACACACTTATATTTATAAATGCAGATATAGTTTAGTGGTAAAACATAACCTTGCCAAGGTTAAGTTACGGGTCCGATTCCCGTTATCTGCTCCACTATTTCAATAATATTCCTTGAAATTTAAGGCTTTCAAGGAATATTATTTTTGTTTCGGGTAATTTTGGGGTAACTTTTAAATATTATCAATTGTATTAGCAACTTCTTCATCATGCTCAGTTAAATATTCAATATATACATTTTCTGTTATGTGAGTATTAGAATGTCCAAGTCTTTTGGAGATATATTTAACTGGAGTTCCTGCCTGTAATAATAATGTTGCATGAGAATGTCTAAGTTCATGAGCTGTTAGTTTATCTATACTATTTTCTTCTTCCCATTTTTCCAGCCAATCAGTATAAGAATTAAAATTTATTAATTCAAAAAATATAAATTTTTCCTTTGGATGTTCTTCTCTAAATTTAATTAGGATATTATTTATAGAAGATGGTAAAGAAAGTATTCTAGTTCTACATTTTTCTTTGGGTTCTTTTTGTATCCAACCTTTTCCTCTTATATATACTTGGATTATAGAAACACTAATTGTAGCTTCATCTTTATTCCAATCACGTTCCCATTCTAAACCTGCAAGTTCTGATATACACAATCCTGTCTTTAGTATAAATTCAGTGCATACTTTATGTGGTCTATGTTCATCATCATAGTTGTTATTATTATCAAGTAATTCAAGAACTCTGTGATAAGTTTTTTTATCATAAGCTCTTATTTTTTGATTATTACTATTTTTTCTTTTTTCTATTTCACTTGGCAATCTGTCCAACCTTAAAGACTGTATAGATATTCTTTTGCAAGGATTTGTAGGTATGATTTCCCATTCAAATGCTTTTTGTAAAGAGCCCGTTACAATATTATAAAGTTTTTCATACGTTCCTCTAGAAATTGGTGTATTTTCTCTTGGGGGGTTATGATTAGTTTTCCAAGCTTTCATTTCATTAAAAAAGTTACGTAACATATTAACATCTACATCTTTTAATTTCTTATTTCCTAAGTAGGGCAAAATCCTATTATTTAAATACATTTTATAATTTTGAGCAACAGTAGGTGACAAGTTAGGTCTAACATATTCATCTAACCATTTTTGAGCAAATACTAAATAAGTCATATTTGAATTAGAAACTTGATTATTTCTAATTGCAGTCACAAAAGTAGCTAACTGAGTTGATGCTTCTTTATCATTTTTTGCATCTACTGTTTCACTATACCTATCTCCTTTGTACATGTATTGCAATCTTGCTTTTCCATTTTTTAATAATTGATAGCTTCCAGCCATAAAAATACCTCCATTTTAATAATAAATTTTTGATTTACTATTGAAAAATAGAGGTATTTTATATATAATAAATACAGCTACTTTCAATAGTAGTGGGTGAGAAATGTGTCAGGTGTGGTAATTTGAACACATTTCTCTTTTTTTATTTAATTGTTAAATTCCATTTTTCCTACATATTTACCTAATACTTTAATAGATGTAGTTTTATCATATACTTGTGTTTCAAAACTTTCATCAGTAGATTGAGGTTCTAGTATTACTAAATCACCTTGTTTGGTAAATTTTTTCAGCGTGGCGTCATAGCCATTTACTAATACAACTGCAATTTCGCCATTTTCTACTATATCCTGTTTATGAATTAAGGCAAAAGCCCTATTTTTAACTATTTTATTCATACTTTCACCATTAACTTTCAAGAAAAAGTGTTCTTTTGGTTTTACAATTCCCATTAATTCTGGATCAATAGGAAGAGTACCTTCAATACATTCTTCTGCCCAATTTGGTATTCCAGCACTTATTTGACCATATACAGGACACATATAGTATTGGCTAGCTTCAGAAATTTCGATTGTTGATTGTTCTTGTTGGTCTTTTGTAATAATTTTTCCTAATATAATAAAATCATTATTAGTAACCTCTAATTGTTTAAATTTATTATTAGTTGTTGGTGGAATTAAAATTATTTGATTATTAGTACATATATATTTCCTAATAATATAAATTCCATTTACATAGAACAAACCAATTTCTTCATTCTTTAAAGTATTTTGCTTGTGAACAGGAAGTATTTTTCCGAATAGGAGCTATAAGATTTATGCTATCATCTTCAACTCTTATATGATAAAATTCATAAGGAATTTCAACACCATTATTAAATATAGTAAAAACAAATTGTTCATCAATAAAAACATATAATTGTTCATATGATAGACGATGTGGTGGCCAAGTTATAAAGTGAGTTTCTTTAGTATTTGGGTCTGTATAATAAATATCAGAACCACTTTGTTTTATTTCTGTTTGCATTTCCATAGGAACATCATATCCCATTAGCCATACCTCATTTACATTTAACGCTTCAGATAATATAGTTAATTTGTCTTGTTTTGCTTTCATTAGTCCAGCTAGGTACTTATTTATTAATGTTTTATCCAAGTGAGTTTTATTTACTAAGTCCACTTGTTTAAGATTTCTAATATCCATAGCTTTTTTTAATCTATTTTGAAAAGTATCTACAATTTGCATAACTACCTCCAATAATTCAATTATAAATGAAAATTGATAAAAAATCAAGTAAATTTTAAAAGTAATAAAAAAAAGTTGATAAAAAATCAAAAAAGTATTGCATTTTAAAAAATAGTATGATAATATATGAACAATAAAGTTGATAAAAAATCAACGGAAAGGAAATAAAAGAATGAAAAGATATGATTATAGTAAACTGAAAGGAAGAATTAAAGAATGTTTTTCAAGTCAGTCAGAATTTGCACAAAAATTAGGTATTTCAGATGCTTCTTTAAGTTACAAATTAAACAATAGAAAGGCTTTTGACCAAGAACAAATAAATAAAGCTATTGAGATTTTTAATTTATCAGCACAAGAAACTATGGATTATTTTTTTACAAAACAAGTTGATAAAATATCAACAAATAATAAATAAAGAGGGAGGTAAAAGATGAAAGATTTAATTAAAATTGAAGTAAATGAAAATCAAGAACCTATAATAAACGGAAAAGAATTACATGAAACATTAAAAATAGAAACGCAATATACTAAATGGTTTGAAAGAATGTGTGAATATGGATTTTGTGAAAATATAGACTATTATACATTTTATCAAGATAAAAATGGTAACGTAGTCAAAAATGACTACGCTCAAAACCTTACACCAAACCAAATGAGTGCGATGGGAATATCAATTAATCATGCAATTAAACTAGATATGGCAAAAGAAATAGCAATGATACAAAGAAGTAAGCAAGGAAAGAAAGTAAGACAATATTTTATACAAGTAGAAAAGGATTTTAATAGCCCAGAAAAGATAATGGCAAGAGCATTAAAAATAGCTGAAGGAAAATTAAATGTATTACAGCTTGAGAATACACAACAAAAACAGCTAATAGGGGAATTAAAGCCAAAAGCAGACTATTTAGATGAGATTTTACAAAGTAAAGCATTAGTAACAATAACAGCAATAGCAAAAGATTATGGTATGTCAGCCAAAGCATTTAATAAAAAATTACATGAATTAAAAGTACAATTCAAACAAGGACATCAATGGTTTTTATATAGTGAATATCATAATTGTGGATATACACATAGTGAAACTGTTGAATATAAACGTAAGGATGGAACAAAAGATGTGACAATGAATACTAAATGGACACAAAAAGGAAGATTATTCTTATATGAATTATTAAAGAAAAATGGAATTATACCAATTATAGAAAACTAATTGCATAACAACAAAAGACAACAAAATTCAATAAATTACGAAAGGAGAAAAAGAAAATGGAAGAAGAGCCAATTATACGAGGCACAGTAATAGCAAAAAAATAACCACACCTGACACGCAAAAAAAGAAAGGAGATGAGTAAAATGCTTTATACAGCAAAAGAAATAGCAGAAAAGTACAGTACAGAAACAATAAAGATTACAGAAAACAATGTATGGAAATGGAGCACAAAAGGACTTAAACATGTAAGAGGACCACACAATAGATTTTTGTATAAAACAGAATGGGTGGATAACTTTTTAGAAGAACAAGCAGAAAAGAATGCAAATAAAAACATGGTAACGGATTTTGAAATTAAAAACATAAGAACAAAGAAAATGAAAAGATATGACTTTTCAGAATGTAAAGTCATATAGAAAGGAGCAAAGGATGAAATCATTAATTGAAAACACAATACTAATTATTGCAGTAATAATATTATCAACCTTTATGATTACATCAATAGAAAATGCAGATACACATTTTGATGAACCATTATCAAAAGAAGAAAAAATGAGAGTATATCATCAATACTTAGATTATATAGAAGGGAGAAACTAAAGATGAAATTTTTAAAAGAAATAGACGAACAAGAAATAACAAAGTTATTTGAAGGTGAAGACAAAATAAAAGAGATGCTATTAGAAACAGAAACAAACAACGATACAATTTTAGCATTTACAAAAGTAATGTTAGAACTAATACGAGATAAAATACAAAAAATACATATTGCACCAGCTGGAGACTAGGCAATATGCACATAAAAAATAAAATTACTATATTAGTATAACAAATAAAAATTAAAAAGTAAAGAGGCAAATTATGGACATAGAAAATGGGATGGTTATAGACGAATTATGGGAAGACAGAAAAACAATGTCAGATGAAGAATACGATGAATATTTAGAATACTTAGATGTATAGAAAGGAAATTAAAATATTAGCAAGTTATGATGAATTAAGAAAAATAGATGTAAGTAAATATACAGAGAAAAGAGATAATGTAAACTATTTGAACTGGGCGAAAGTAGTAGATTTATTACATCAAAATGGAGCAAAAACAGCATTTACAAAAGGAATAAATAAGTTCAAGAAAAGAAATTTATTTAATGAAGAAATGCTTGCACACACTGATAAGTATGTCGAATTTATAGCTGAAGAGTCAATGCAAACAGCAAATAAACCAACAATATTAGTAGAACAAAAAGTGGACTTTAGTAAATACGTAACAGAAGGATTCGGAACAGCAGATTGTATTCTGATATATGGAGATACTTTAGAGATAATAGACTTCAAATATGGAAAAGGTGTCAAAGTAGAAGCAGAAAACAACCCTCAAATGAAATTATATGCGCTAGGTGCACTATCTCAATTTAGTATGATTTATAACATAAAAAATATAAAAATGGCTATTGTACAACCACGATTAGACCACGTTGCAAAATATGAAATACCAGTTGAGCCTTTGCTTGAATGGGGCGAAAAAGTAGTAAAACCACAAGCAGACAAAGCTTTTTTAGGCATAGGTGAATTTGAGCAAGGAGAACACTGCAGATTCTGTAGAGCAAAGGGGGCTTGTGAGTTTAGAACAAAAGAAAATTTACAAAAAGTTGAAAAGACTATGGAAATGATTGGAACACGAGAAATTAACGGTACGCTAACTAATGCAGATTTAGCAGACGCTTTAATAAAAATGGAAGGTGTGGACCAATGGTTGAAGGACCTCAGAGAACATGCACTAGGGCTACTATTAAAGGGAGAAACAGTTCCAGGATGGAAAGCTGTCGAAGGCAAGAGCAATAGAAAAATAACAGATGTAGACAAGGCCTTTGAAATAATAGAAAATGAAGGATTTGATAGGGCTGTTTTATATGAAAAGAAACCGATAACATTAACAGCTTTAGAGAAATTAGTTGGGAAAACAAAATTAAATGAAGTGATTGGCAAATATATCGAAAAGCCAAAAGGTGCACCAACTCTAGCAAAAGAATCTGACAAAAGAGAGAATTATAGAACTAGTGCAGCCGAAGATTTTAGAGAAGAAAGTGAGGAAAATTAATTATGGGAAATATAGTAACAGGTAAAGTAAGATTTAGTTATACAAACGTGTTTGAAGCACGTCAAACACCAAACGGGGATTTAAAATATTCAGTAACGCTTTTGATACCAAAGACTGATACAATTACATATCAAAAAATTATAAATGAAATAAATAAAACATTAGAGGAAGCTACGGCAAAAACTTTTGGAGGCGTAAAACCAGCAAATCCAAGAATGCCAATTTATGATGGTGACGGTGTTAGAGCAAGTGGAGAAGCCTTTGGAGCAGAATGTAAGAGTTGTTGGGTAATGACGGCAAATTCAATTAGTGCACCAGAAGTTGTAGATGCATCAGGACAACCAATTTTAAGTAAAAATGAGTTTTACTCAGGTTGTTTTGGCAGAGCAAGTATAAGATTTTACGCTTATAATCAAAACGGTAATAAAGGTATAGGATGTGGATTAGGAAACGTACAAAAATTAGAAGATGGACAACCTCTTGATGGAAGAGCAAAAGCAGCAGATGATTTTGCAACTCCTTATCAAGATACATCGATGACAGCAGCAGTTCCACAACAACCCGTTTATCAACAACCAGTTGCAACAACATATCAAGTAGACCCAATTACAGGACAGCCAATAGCACCACAACCAACAGTAAATAATATTTATGGGGTGAATTAATGAAAGAATTATCAATTGATATTGAAACATTTTCTTCAGTTGATATTGGAAAAGCAGGACTTTTTAAATATGTTCAGTCAAAGGACTTTGAAATATTATTATTTGCGTATAGCGTGGATAATGGACCTGTAAAAGTAATAGACCTAGCAAGAGGAGAGCAGCTACCAGCAGAAATAATAGCTGCTCTTTCTGATAAAAATATTATAAAAACAGCATATAATGCGGCATTTGAGTGGTACTGTCTTAATAAATTTTGGAAGACGCCTATTTCACAATGGCAATGTACTATGATTAAAAGTTTGTATGCTGGATACCCAGCAGGTTTAAAAGCAATAGGTGATGCAATGGGACTATCAGAAGATAAAAAGAAATTAATGACAGGAAAAGCACTAATCCGATACTTTTGTATCCCCTGTAAACCCACTAAGTCGAATGGTGGCAGGACTAGAAACTTTCCAAAGCATGATGAAGAAAAATGGAAATTGTTTAAAGAATACAACGCTCAAGACGTTGTAACTGAAATAGAAATAAAAAATAGATTATCAAAAATAAGTTTTCCACAAAATGAACAAAAATTGTGGGAACTGGATGTATTAATGAATGCTTGTGGTGTAAAAATTGATAAAGACTTAGTTGATGGAGCACTAGAAATTGCAAGCATAAGAACTGAGCAACTATTAACTGAAGCGCAACAACTATCAGGGCTTAACAACCCAAACTCAATAGCACAATTAAAAGAATGGCTTGAAACTGAAACAGGACAAGAAGTTAATAGTCTAAATAAAAAAGACGTTCCAGCATTAATAGAAAATACAGACTCTGAAAAAGTGAAAAGAATGCTAGAAATTAGACAAGAACTTTCAAAGACAAGCACGAAAAAATACGATGCAATGAAAATAGCAGCTGGAGATGACAGCAGAGTACGAGGACTATTACAATTCTATGGAGCAAACAGAACAGGAAGATGGGCTGGCCGATTAGTCCAGGTACAAAACCTACCACAAAACCATCTAAACATGCTACCATTTGCGCGAGAATTAGTCAAAAATCGAAATTTAGATGCAATACAACTAATTTATCGGAAATATTCCAAGCACTCTTTCACAGCTAATTAGAACAGCTTTTATACCAGAAGAAGGTTGCAAATTTGTGGTAGCTGACTTTTCAGCAATAGAAGCAAGAGTTATCAGCTGGTTAGCAGCTGAACAGTGGAGACTAGAGGTGTTCAAAACACACGGAAAAATATATGAAGCTAGTGCATCTCAAATGTTTGGAGTACCAATAGAAAAAATCAAGAAAGGTAATCCAGAATATGAACTTAGGCAAAAAGGAAAAGTAGCAGAGCTAGCGTTGGGTTACCAGGGAGGACCAGGGGCCTTAATTCAAATGGGAGCGCTAGAAAAAGGACTAACTGAAGAAGAACTACCCGAAATCGTACAACGTTGGAGAAACTCAAATAAAAGAATAGTAGATTTATGGTACACAATACAAAATTGTGCAATAAATTGCTTAAAAACTGGTCAATCCCAAGCAATGCAAAAAAATATATACTTCAGTATTGAAAATGGCAATCTAGCAATTACACTTCCTAGTAAACGACAACTATTTTATATAGCACCAAAATTGGAAATTAATCAGTTTGGAAGTGAAGCACTAAGCTATATGGGACAAAATCAAACTACAAAGAAATGGGAACGAATACCGACCTACGGCGGAAAACTAACAGAAAATATAATTCAAGCAATAGCGAGAGACTGCCTAGCTGAAGCAATTAAAAATTTAGTAAGTAAGGAGTATAAAGTGTTATTTCATATACATGACGAGGTAATTTGTGAAGTACCAAAAAATGATGAAAAGTTCAATATAGAAAATGCAATAGAAATAATGTGCCATGTGCCAGAATGGGCGGAAGGACTACCTCTAAACGCAGACGGGTTTGAAAGTGATTATTATAAAAAGGAGTAAAATCGATGAGTTATACTGAATTACTAAAAAATTATTTACGGAAAACGAAGAAATGTAGATAAAAGAGTATATAAGCTTATGAGCAGTATATACAGAGGAGAAAACAATAATAGATTTACACTAGAACAGGTAGAAAAACAATTATTTAGCAAAGGAGAAAAAGCATGAATATTAAAGAAGCAGATGAATACTTAAGAGCATTGCTAAGAGATTCAAAAGGTTCGGACGAATTAAAGGCATTCGGATGGGTTTATGCAAAAGAAGCACTCCAAACATTATTAGATTCAAAAAAGAACAATAGCTGTGATGTAACAAATGAATACATTGATATGTTAGATGCATTTAGTTGTGATTTTAGCAAAGATAAATTACAAGATAATTTGAACTGCTATGGGGATGTGCAATTCACTTTTCCAGTTTCGGAAAGACTGGTAAATGACATAGAAACGCTACAAAAATTAGCATTTGATTTAAGACACAATAAATTAAAAATTATAGATACTACTAAATAAAAAAGGAGTAGTACATTGAAAACTTAATAAAATACCAAAGTTTACTAGACGAAAAAATATTTTAAATTTTTTTTAGAAAAACTATTGACTTTTGTACCACAAAAAGGAGGTGTGTAGAGTGGTAAAAAAGAAGATGGGTAGACCTACTCAAAACCCAAAATCTAGTTCAATACACATAAGGTTAGATAATGAAAGTCTAAGAATTTTAGACAATTATTCTAAACAAGAAAGAATTACAAGAACAGAAGGGGTTAGGAGAGGAATACAAAAATTAAAAAAAGATTTAAAATAAAAAGAGAGTGTTTTGCTCTGTCTGGTAAACTAACAAAACACTCAAGTGTCGAAATACTTGTAAAAGTAAATCTAAGTATATTTTAGCATAAATATACCTACTTTTCAAGTATTTAGAAAGATATTTGAAAGGTAGGATTTTATTATGGAAACTAAACTAAATGAATTAGTACTTTGGAGTAAGCCAAAAAGAGTAAAAGATAATTGGTTTAATGCAATTATTGAGAAGACTAAATATGAATCAAGAAATATACAATTTATTATAAGATGCAATTATAACGAATTAAGCTATATTGTAGTAAGCGTATATCCGCTTACTGAAAAAGAAATAGATAACATAAATCTTGATAATTATATATTTGACAATGGGAATCCAAAATTTAGACTGGGATTACCACTAAAGAAAGAAGGTGTTAGATAATGGAATACACAATTTTCTTAAAAGAATATTTAGGAGAAGATAGACACTCATATACAAAAAAAATGTTTAAATTTATGTATTCAGCTTATAGAGCTGTAGAGAACGGAAGAATAACGTGGGAGAGAGTATTAGAACTATTAGATAAAAAAGGAGTGTAATGGATTATGCAAAAATTTAAAATAGCAGTAGCAAAAAATAGATTTGATAAAAACTGTATAAATACAGAAATGACATGGGAAGATTTTTTACGACGAATTGCAATACCTATTAAAACTCCTGAAAACTATGAACAATTTATAAGTTTGCCAAAACCTAAACAAGATGAATTAAAAGATGTAGGGGGATTTATAGCTGGGGAAACAAAAGATGGTAGAAGACAAGCTACAAGTATAATTAATAGATGTATGATTGTCCTAGATGCAGATAATATTGAACCAGGACAAACTCAAAAAATTATAGGATTGGTAGATGGATTAAAGTGTACATACGTTATTTATTCTACAAGAAAGCACAGTTCTTATAAACCACGTTTAAGGATTGTTATACCTACTAATAGGATTATGACACCAGACGAGTACGAGCCCGTTGCGAGAATGATAGCAAAATCTTTTATGGGTGTATTAGATAAAAGTACATTTGATGTAAACAGAATCATGTATTGGCCTAGTTGTTCAAAAGATAGTGAATTTATATGTACCTATAATCAAGAACAGAGAGGACTAGTAGATGTAGATGGAGTACTAGGATTATATAAAAATTGGAAAGACGTGTCAGAGTGGATAAGAGTACCAGGAGAAAATGAGATTGCCATAAAAGATACACAAGGACGAAAATTAATGAATCCTTGCGATAAAAAAGGAATAATAGGGGCATTTAATACAGTTTATGATATACATTCAGCAATAACAGAATTTTTAACAGATAGATACGAACCACGGAAAAACAGAAGATAAGTATACGCATATTGGAAGTTCTACTGCAAATGGTGCTGTAGTATATACAGACAGTGAAAATGGAGGACAGCATTTATACAGCTATCATGCAACTGACCCAGCATATAAAAAACAATGTGATGCCTTTAAATTAGTACAGATACATAAGTTTTGGAATGAAGAAGATGAAAATGTAAAAGAAGGAACACCCTACAATAAATATCCGAGTTATGTAAAAATGTGTGAATTTGCAAGGAGCATTCCAGAAGTATCAAAGGCTTATAATAGAAAACTGTTTCGGAGAAACTAAAGTAGTTACAAATATAGTAGGAGATGAACATTGGGTGGACAATCTAAAAACTACTGCATCTGGAAAATGGGAAAAAAGTTCCTCCAATATAATGCTTATTTTAGAGAATGACCCACGGATTAATAAATAAATTAGTATTTGATAGATTTTCAAATAACTTTTTGAAAATAGATTTTATGCCTTGGGATTATGCAAAAAAACAAAAAATAGAAGCTTGGGATGACAAAGATGATGACTGCTTAATAAATTATTTAGATAGAAGCCCATACAATATGAGAGTTCCACAAATTTTAAAAACATCATTAAGCGAACTAGCAGAAAAGAAATCAACTAATGTAGTGACTGATTATTTTAAAAGTTTAAAATGGGATGGAAAACCCAGAATAGATACATTGCTTATTGACTATTTTGGTACAGAAGATACAGCATATTCAAGAGAAATATTACGAAAAGAATTAGTAGCTGTAGTTAAAAGAATTATAGAAGAAAGACCAGTAAAATTTGACCAGATGGTAATTTTAATGGGAGCACAAGGTATAGGGAAAAGTACATTCTTATCAAAACTAGGAAAGCAGTGGTACACAGATTTTAAGTTAAAATTAGACGACAAGGACACACTAGTGACATTACAAAAGTATATGATTGTAGAGGTTGGCGAGTTGGCTGGTTTTAATAAAGTAGAAGTATCAGCTCTTAAAAACTTTATGAGTCAAACAACTGATACTTATAGAGCTCCTTACGATAGAAGAACCACAGAACATCCAAGGCATTATGTTTTGTTTGGTACTACCAATGATAATGAATTTTTAAAGGATGCAACGGGAGAAAGAAGGTTTTGGCCTATTGAGTGCTTAGAACAAAGACCAACCAAAAGTGTATTTAATGCCTTAACTCCAGAAGAAGTAGACCAAATTTGGGCGGAAGCAGTGTATTTATATGGAGAGGGCGAAAGCTTAGAATTAAGTGACGAAGCTAAAAAACTAGCAACGTTACATCAAGAAATGCACAAGGTTGTGCATCCATGGGAGGGAATAATTAGAGAATTTATAACGGCTAAAGTTCATAAAGATTGGATGAGACAAACTGAAGTTTTTGGGACAAGCATTGCAGAAGACAATGAAAATGTAATTGACAGGGATAGGGTTTGTGCAGTACAGATTTGGTGTGAGTGCTTAGGCAATGGAAGTGCAAGAAACATGACAGTTGCAGACAGTAAAAGGATAAATGACATTTTAGACACATTGAAATTTGAAGATAGAAAACTGACAAGAGGTAAAACAACGTTATATTTTCGGGAAAAAGTATGGTAAACAAAAAGGATTTAGAATTGAATTTTTGCAACCAGTTCAACCAATACAACAGTAAAAGAGGAAGCGCATTGCAAAAATGGTTGCACTAAAAAATATTGATATTTACATTAAAAATGCAATTTTGCAACTAGTTCAACCCAAAAATACATATAGATATATAAAATTAGGTATAAATGCGTATAAATGCGTAATGTACGCCTAATATTATATAAAACAATAGGAAAAAACGGTTGCACGGTTGCAAAAACAAAGAAAACCATTGTGAGAGTGAGAAAAAATAGTGCAACCAATAAAAAATATAAAAAAAAGAAAGGAAACGATAAAAATGAATAATTTTGAAAATATTTCAGGATATACATCTATACCACTGATTACATCTGGAGAAATAAAAAACATAAATACAAATGCTAGTAGTGAGGACTTTGAGTATCTAGTAAATGAACTAGATTTTATTAGGATATACAACGAGCTTACAGGAGAGTTTAAAAGACTAGAATTAAGAAATAGGGGACAGAAAAACATATTAATTGAGCCTCGTTATAACACAGAAGATACTGCAGACATATGCATAGGGGTAAGAAATGAGCAGGAACTCGCAGATGTATTACAAATTATTACAGAACTAAGTAGCTTATACGATATTGATTGGTACAAACAAGCATAATAAGGAGCAAAAGCAAATGCTAGAAAAAGAAATCGAGAAAAAACTACGAGAAAAAGCAAAATCCTTGGGAGGTAAAGCCTATAAGTTTGTGAGTCCAAACAACAATCGGTGTGCCTGACCGAATTGTAGTTTTGCCAGGAAATAAAGTAGGATTTGTGGAGCTGAAGAAACCAGGAGAAGAACCACGAAAAATTCAAAAAGCACAAATACGATTTTTACGAAAATTAGGTTGCAAAGTAGCAGTAATAGACTCAGAAAGTCAAATAGATAAATTTTTAAATGAAATAGGAGGAAATATAGATGTCGATATCAAAAGCCAAAAAAGCATTAATATCTTTAAAGGAAAGAGTAGCATATTTTGAATGCTTTGAAGAAGAAATAAAAAACAAAAATAACGAAGAAGAATATCAGGATTCAATAAAGTGCAAAAATGAAATAAAAACACTAGTAGAAGCATACGAGAAGCAAGTAGCACTTAACAGAATTTTGAATAGCAGAGTTTGTGCACAAAGAGGACAACTAAAAGTACTTTACAGAAAGGACAAACAACAATGATTTTTAAGCCTTATGAATATCAAGAATATTGCATTAGTCGTTGTATTACAGACGACAAATTGGGATTAATACTTGATATGGGGTTGGGAAAAACAGTAATAACTCTAACAGCAATAAACGACTTGAAATACAATAGATTCCAAATCAATAAAACACTAGTTATAGCACCAAAAACAGTAGCTGAAGATACATGGACCAGGGAACAAGAAAAATGGGAGCATCTAAGATTATTAAGAGTTATACCTGTTCTAGGAACTTTGAAAAAGCGAATAAAAGCACTAAACACACCAGCTGATGTCTATGTTATAAATCGTGAAAATGTGCAGTGGCTTGTCGAATATTATAAAAATGATTGGCCATTTGACACAGTCATAGTTGATGAACTATCAAGTTTTAAAAATCATAATTCTAAGAGATTTAAAGCCTTGAAACTTGTTAGGCCTTTAATTAAAAAAATCATTGGACTTACTGGTACACCAGCACCAAATCGGATATATAGATTTATGGGCACAGATTTATTTGTTAGACCAGGGCGAACGATTGGGAAGAACAATAACAAGATACAGAGAGGATTACTTTGTACCAGATAAACGAAATGCAATGCAGATATTCTCATACAAACCGAAGGACAAGTCAGTAGAAACAATAAAAAACAAAATATCAGATATTTGCATAAGTTTATCAGCAAAAGATTATCTTAAAATGCCAGGAAAAGTGGTAGACACAAAATACATAAAATTTGATAATAAGATACAAAAGCAGTATGACGATTTTGAAAAAGAAATGTTTATGCAAATAGACGAAGATGAGATTGATGTTACATCTGCGGTTGCATTATCAAATAAACTTTTACAATTTTGCAATGGTGCAGTTTACAAAGATGACAGAGAAGAATATGTTGAAGTTCATAACAAAAAAATTGAAGCGCTTTTAGAAATCTTAGAATCTTTACAAGGACAATCTGTATTAGTGTTTTATAACTTTAGACATGACCTAGAAAGAATTGAAAAAGAATTAAAAAAATTAAAATTAAGATATGGAATCTTAAAAGATAGTAACGACATTGCAAAGTGGAATAATAGAGAACTAGATGTTTTATTAGCACATCCAGCAAGTGCAGCGTATGGATTGAATTTACAAGACGGTGGAAATCACATAGTGTGGTTTGGATTAAACTACAGCTTAGAGCTATATCAGCAAGCAAATGCGAGATTGTACAGGCAGGGGCAACAAAACACAGTGTTTATTCATAATCTTGTGGTTGATGGATGCAGAGACATAGACGTATTAGATGCGTTAGAGAATAAAAACAGTAATCAAGAAGCTCTACTTGCGAGCTTAAAAGCAAGAATTAAAAAAGTGAAGGAGGTATATGGCAGTGGAATTAGAGAAGATGAAAAAAGCAGAAATAATTGAAAAATATAAAGAATTAGAGACAGCATACGATGAATTAGCATCGAGGTATGATGCTTTAGACGATTGTTATGCAGAATTAGAAAATAACAAAGATGAATCGTTATACAAAGAAATCTATGAGTTAGAAGACAAAGTTCAAAAATTATTAGAAACAAGATATACAAACTTTTTAGATACGATTAATACGAATAAAGACTTGCAAAATAAGATATATGCAGTGTTTAAGGAATATTATAACGAATTAGCAAAACTATATTGTATTGATGTACCAGATTTATTATATAAGACTGAACAAAATAGAAATGTTGATAAATACACAAATGAAAAATTGATTAAAATTTTTGAGGATTTTGTGGAAGATTTAGATTTATACGAGAGCATAACAGGAAAGTAATTAAATGTATTCAAAATAAATACAGGAGGAATACTTTAGTGAATAAAAAAGATTTAGAGCAATATGTGAATTTAAAAAGAGAAATTACATATCTCGAAAAGAAAATAAATAAATTAGAGCAGAAAAGTACAATAACATCGGATTACGTTCAAACGGGATTTATAGGGAAACGAAAAAAAGTCTCAACAATAGTTGGTATTGATGAAAAACAGCAAAAAAGATTAAGTAAATATAAAACACGATTACAAAGTTTTAAATTACAGCTAGACCAAAAAAGAGTAGAACTAGAAGAATTTATTGAACAAATTGATGATACAGAGCTAAGACTGATAATTAGATACAGATATGAAGATGACTTCAGCTGGATAAAGATTATGCATCTTATGAAATATAATAATGAAAGCACTGCAAGAATGAGGGTTGATAGATTTTTAGAAAAAATTTTATAGTTGTGCGTTTTGTGCGTTTTTGATGTGTTATAATGATAGTATGAAAAAGTGTAAATATTTGATTGGTGCAAGATATTTACACTTTTTGACTTAAATATTGCGAGATAACATTAATGGCAGATATTCAGTCTCATAAGCTGAAAGGTGTAAGTTCGATTCTTACTCTCGTAACCAAAAGTGTGATACTAGATAAACACAAGCTATATCATATACCATATTCTTTTCTTATGTATTAAAAAGCTCTTTTCTAGTAAGGGCTTTTTGTTATTTATGGAGGAAAAACAAATGAATTTTGAAAATATAGAAACAAATTACAAAGAACATAACAGCCTAAAAAAGACACTAAATAAAAGTAAACACGATACAATAGAACAATATAAGTCAATGATATGTCCTCAATGTGTGCATTACAAAGACATAAACTATCAAGACTGTAAAATAGTAACAAGAATTGACGTCAAAGCAGGATGTACAAACTATAAATGTAAAGAGTATTGCAAGAACAAGGAGAAAAAGAATTGAAATTTAAAATAAATAATACTGAATGGACAATAAAAGTGGTAGATGAAGCAACGATAAATAACGAAATGAAACAGGATGATATTTTAGGATTAACAATATATAAAACGCAGGAAGTGTTATTACTAGAAAATCAAGCAAACATAATAAAAACATTAAAGCATGAACTTATGCATGTCTGGCTTTATGAATATGGGCATAATCAAAATGACGAGAAGACATTTAGTTACGAAGATGTTTGTGAAGTAGTAGCGAGCAGTAATGAGTTTATAAATGAGATAGTAAATCAATATTTAGGAATAGAGCCACTATATTTGTGCGATAAAGAAAAAAATACAGAATGTAATAAGAAGAATTGTGGCGAATGCGTAATGACAAATAATATTAAATACGCAAAACATAAATAGAGAAGGTGGAGGCATGGCAAAGTATGACTGGAAGCAGTTAGAAAAAGAATATATATTAAGTGACTGTAAAAGTGTTAGTAGTTTTTTAAAGGACAAGAACATAAAAAATAATGGAAGTACCAAAAAGAGGACTAAACGGTTGGAAAGAAAAAAAGGCACTAAAAGAGGACAAAAAGAGTACTAAAACAGTAGAAAAAGTTATTGAAAAAGAGTCCGAAAAAGAAGCACAACAAATCGTCAACGTTAAGTCGATTGCAAATGATTTAGCACTTAATATAATAAAATCGAATAAAGAACTACACATTCACACGGACATGTTTGGAAAGCAACACAAAGGAACGATTGATTCAGCAAGATTAAAAAAACTAACATCAGCACTAAAAGACATAAGTGATATATTGGGGAAACGGCACAACAGAAAACAATGATAATATTCAAATAATCAATGATTTACCAGTAGGAGAAATTAAAAATGACAAAACAAGTTAGTCTAAAAAGCTTAGTTGCTCCACATTTTTGGAGTACATTTAACTCTAAAATTACTCATCAAATTGATAAAGGTGGCAGGGGTTCAACAAAAACAAGCAAAGACGCATTGAAAGTAGTTACGCATTGTTTAAGTGAAAATAATTGTAGTGCTGTTGTAATAAGAAGATACCAAAACACATTAAGAAATAGTGTCTATAAAGAAATAAAAAGGGCAGCTACAAGACTGGAATTACAAGAAGGCAAGAATTATCAAGCGTATGTAAGTCCATTAGAAATACATCTTAATAATTCAAATAATATATATTTTGCAGGCGGTGACGATTATGAAAAAATAAAAGGAATGATAGACGAGAAAAAACCTATAAAAATAATATGGTTTGAAGAATTGACAGAGTTTAACGGACCAGACGAAATTGAGCAAATTATTGCAACATTTACTAGGGGAAATGATGATTGGTTTATAGTTCTATATTCATATAACCCACCTAAAAACAAATATCATTGGGTTAATATATGGGAAGAACAGATGAAAAAGAGAAAAGACTGTATTGTAACGCACAGTGATTATGAAACAGTTCCTGAAAAATGGCTTGGTAGAATATTTATAGAACAAGCAGAAGAGTTAAGAAAGAATGATGAAAAGCGTTTTAGATGGATATATAAGGGAGAAGTTATAGGAATTGAAGGACTTATTCATAATCCTGATTTAATTGAATGGGTACCAGAAAATTACATTGAAAAAAACAATATAAAGATATTATATTTAGATTTTTCAAC
This sequence comes from uncultured Clostridia bacterium, assembly GCA_948919095.1. Classification (GTDB taxonomy): domain Bacteria; phylum Bacillota; class Clostridia; order TANB77; family CAG-508; genus CAG-793. The sequence goes on from CAQYCU010000008.1 coordinate 31,924, forward strand.
AGACTGTGGACATCAGACATCAGCCACTGCTAGTGGCTGTTATGGCTTTGGTGATGATGGGTATTGGTATAGATTAGATTCTTATTACTACAGCCCAAATGAAAAAATGATAAAGAAAGCACCGAGCGAACTTGCAAAAGATATATTTAATTTTAAAACATTGATGATAAAGAAATATAAAAGTATAGCAGACCAAGAAACTGTAGATAGTGCTGAAGGGGCTTTAAGAAATCAGTATTTCAAAGATTATGGAATAAGATTACATCCTGTTGATAAAGGCAAAGACAAAGAAGAAGGATTAATTGAGCCGACAAATGATTTTTTAGCTAAAAGAAAATTTAGGGCATTAGATAACAGCAATAATCAAATATTTAAAAAAGAAATAAATAACTATACCTACAAAGAAGGAAGTATAGAAAAAGGAAAGCCAATTCCAGATAAAACGGAAAAGGCTTTTTTAAGCAGTGAAAAATACTATAACACTTATACTCAAGACTACTCATATACTTACTGCGACCACAGTTGTGACGATTTTCAGTATTGGGTGAAAGACAACTTACAAAAATTAGGATTAAAATATTAGAAAGGACTGAATATGGATTTATACGATAATATTGCAAATGCATTAAATAAAAAAGGAATAAATGTAGCAATAGGTAATATGTATGATGCTATGTCCATTTGGAAGCAATACTGGCGAGGCAGTGTAAATGATTTTCACTTTTATAATGTGAAGTTGGCGAATGGAACAACTAAGACTTGTGAACGCTTAACCATGAATATGGCCAAAAAAGTAAGTGAAGATTTTGCAAAATTATTATGGACTGAGAAAACACAGATACAATTAAGTAATAAAAAAGCTACAGAAAGGCTATGGAGTGTTTTAGATAGTAAAGAAAATAGCCTTACAATTAATTTACCAATTTTTATTGAGAAAGTTTGTGCATTAGGAAGCGGAATGCTCGTAGAGTATAAAAAAGAAGGAAAAACAATAATAGATTACATAGATGGAGACTGCATAATTCCTTATAAATATACAAATGGATATATAAATGGGGTAATTTCAGTTAGTACTTTTATTGAAAAAGCAGGAGAAGATACATTATATTATTCACACTTAATGTATCATGAATTTGATGGAGTAAACTATACTAGATACAACGAATTATATGTGTCAAATGTTGAAAATGAACTTGGTGAAGAAATTGAATTTAGTGTAAAATACCCAAATGTTATAAATCCATATATAATAAAAACAGATACTCCACACTTTCAAGTAGTAAGACCAAATTTAGCAAATAACTATGACTGCAATACTCCTATGGGGTTGTCAGTATATGCTAACAGCTTAGATAAATTAAAGTCAATAGATTTAAAATATGATAGTTTTATGCGAGAGTTTGACTTAGGTAGAAAAAGAATTTTAGTAGATAGAGCTGCTCTAAAAGCGCAAGTAAATGTTGATGAAAATGGAAAGACAAGCATGGTTCAATACTTTGATAGTAATGACCAGGCTTATGTTGCAATAAATGGAATGGAAGGACAGCCAGTAAAAGAAATAGACTTTACTTTAAGAACCCAAGAACACATAGATGCAATTAATGCGGACTTGAATTGGTTAAGTTCAGGAGTAGGGCTTGGACAAAATTTTTATAAGTTTGATGGTAAAGAAGTAAAGACCGCAACGGAAGTCATTTCAGAAAATTCTGATACATTTAGAACTAGAGAACATCATTGGCTTATCATACATGATGCAATATACGATTTAGTAAAAGCAGTATGTGAACTTGAAGGAATACAAACAAAGTCAATTAGCATAATATCAGATGATAGCATTATAGAAGACAAAAATGCAAAAGAATTAAGGGCAATGCAGAAAGTAAGTCAAGGATTGAGTTCAAAGAAAAAATTTCTTATAGATGTAGAAGGAATGACAGAAGACGAGGCACAAAAAGAACTACAAGAAATTGCAAACGAAAAACAAAGCAATGCTGAGATGTTTGGTGTTAAGGAGGAATAATAGATGCTAACTCCAGAACAATTTAACGAAATAGCTGGAGAAGCTAGTAAGATTTATTCGAAATTAGAATTAGAAATAATAGAAGAAATAGCAGAAAGAATAGCAAATGTAGGTTATGCGAATACTGTTGTTAAAAATGACACGATGATTGCTCAGGAAATGGGATTACTATATCAAGATATTGTGAACCTGGCAGCGGAATATAACAACGAAAGTTATGAAAAGATACAAAGTATTTTTAATGAAGCAGGTATAAAAACATTAAAGTTTGATGACCGAATATACAAAGAAGCGGGATTGAATCCAGTACCAATAAAGCAAAGTAAAACAATGTTACAATTGTTATTAGCAACAGCAGAAAAAACAAGTAATAATTTAAGTAATTTAACAATGACAACAGCTAATACAAGTCAAACAGAATTTTATAATGCGATGAATAAAGCGTATATGGAGGTATCAACAGGAGTAAAAAGCTATTCACAGTCTATAATGGATGCGGTGGAAAACATAGCATCAAAAGGAGCAATAGTTGAATATCCATCAGGATACAAAACCAGTATTGAAAATGCTACAAGGATGAATGTCGTAACAGGCGTTAGTCAAACTTGTGGGAAACTACAACTAATGAGAGCAAAAGAACTTGAATGGGATTTAATGGAATTGACAGCACATTCTGGAGCAAGACCAACTCATGCAGCCTGGCAAGGTAGAATAGTAAGTTTGAGTGGGCAAGACGGATATTTAAGTTTAAATGATATAGGTTATGGAACAGCAACAGGATTTAAGGGTATAAGCTGTTATCATGATTGGCGACCTTATTATGAAGGCAGTAGCAGAACATACACAAATAATGAACTAGAAAAAATGGCAAACGAAACAGTTATATATAATGGACAGAAAATAAAAAGATATGATGCCCAGCAAATGCAAAGAAGAATGGAAAGGCAAATAAGACAAAATAAAAAAGATATAGCAGGAATAAAAGGACTTTTAACATCTAATAATAAAGATTTAGATGTAGACAGTACAAAAAGTAAGCTACAGCAATTACAAAACAGATACAATGTACATAATAATACTCTAAATGACTTTTTAGAACAAACTAAATTTAGAAAAGATAATTCTAGGTTATTTGTAGTAAATAATAAAATATTGCCAAAAGAAACAAAAAATGATAATATAATACCAGAATACAAGAAAAACTTGATAAAAGAACAATATAGAAGGTATAGCCAAAAAGAGCTAAAACAGTTAGCAAAAGAAACAAACAATATAGTTAATAAATACATTAATAATGAAAGTAAATGGTCTGGAAAATTAACGATTTTAGAACAGGGAATAAAAGAAAAAGGAATAGTTATTAATTATGCAAAATTGTGGAATTGCAATATTTTGCTTCATCCTGAAACAGCTCCTAGCATGATAATACACGAGCAATTACATGCACACTCAATTAGTTATTATACTAAAAAAATATATAGAGAAAATTCTAGAATAGAAGAAGCAACAATACAATTAATGACAAAAGAGATTTGCAAAAAAGAAAAGATTAATTACATAGCATCACAATATGATGAGTGGGTAAAAAAATTAGAAGAAATAAACAAAATAGTAGGGATAAAAAGCACCAATTTAGAATTTGTTCAAGAACTTATTAGTATTTCGCCAGAAAAAAGAATTGAATTTATAGAAGAGAAGGCAATAAATTTGACAATAGATAAATGGAGTAGATTGGGTGATTTATTAGACGAATTGAGGAATTAATATGAAAAAATATGTTGATGAGCTAATAGAAAAAACAAAAGTAGGTAACAAAGGACTACCTGATAATTATTGGAATGACTTAATTGATGAAATAAGTGATTGGTTAAAAAGTAATCATAGTAAAGAGGATGAAAAAAAATTTTACAAAGAAGCAATGGTTGAAAGGGTCTTTATGGCATCTGATTATTCAGATGAATAAAAATATAAATAATATAATAATTCAAAGTCGTAGTAATACGGCTTTTTATTACGCCTTTTTTACGGGAGCAGGCTTAAAAGAACAACTGGGAAAACAGTCGACGGACTTAAAATGGGAGGTTTATAATATGGGAGAAAATAATAATCGAGAAAAAGAAGAAAAAACAACAGTAGAAGGCACAGAAGCTGAAGGAACTGGGACAGTAGATAGCACTCAGACTACTGAAACTAAAACTGAGGGAGCAGAAGAAACACTTGAAGAAAAAGCACAAAAACTTGCTGATGGAATGTTAAAGAAAAAAATGAAAGGCATGCCATCAAAGGAAGAGTTAAAAGCATTCAAAGACTGGCAAGAAACTCAAAAAACTGCTGAACAAAAGCAAAATGAAAAAGAAGCAGAATATCAAAAGGCATTAACTGAAAAAGAGGAACTAATAAGAGAAAACCAAGCATTCAAAGCTGGTGTAAATTCAGAAGATGTTGATTATGTAGTTTTCAAAGTAAGTAAAATAGAAGGAGATTTTGAAGAGAATTTAAAAGATTTTCTAAAAAATAACCCTAAGTACTTAGAAAAAGAACAAGAAGACACAAAACAAGAAGGACAAACAACTGGTGTAGCAAATAAAGGAATAGCTACACAAGAGGAAAGTGGTGTAATGTCTATTTTAAAGGCAAAGTACCCAGAAATTTATAAAAAATAGGAGGAATTAAATATGGGAAACCCAATTAATAAAACAGGAACACACAAGTCTCAAGAAAAATATACAAACGAGATTGTTCCATTAATGAGACAAGAATTTTCAATAAGAAATGATTTTAGCAGAGACTACGAAGGAAATCCAGTAGTAGGTGCTGTTAAAGTACCAACTAGAAAAAATGAAGTAAAACTTACAGATTATGATATTTTACATGGAGTTGAGTTGTCACAATCTGCAACAGACTACATTGATATTTTAGTAAATAAAGAAAAAGCTATTAATGAATTAATAGACGGATATGAAGCTGAAACTGTACCAGACAATATAAGAGCTCAAAGAATTGAGATTGCTGCTTATGGAACAGGGACGGCATTAGAGAAATCTGCTATTAATGCATTAGTCAAAGGGGGAACTGTATCAGATGATACAACACCACTAGCTGAAAAAACTGTTTATGCAAAAATAGCAAAAGAAGTTAAAAATATGAAGGAAAGAGGCATAAAAGCTAATGAAATGAAAATAGCAATATCAGCTAATACTGAATTACTATTATTAACTGATGAAAAGTTTTCAAACACAGCTGGAACATTAGGAGCTGAGTTAGTACGTGATGGTGTAATTGGTAAAATAGCAGGTGTTGTAACAAAACCATGTTATTTAATGCCTGAAAATGTTGAATTTATAATCTATGCTAAGAGATGGTGTCAAGCTATTGATGCTTGGAAGATAGAAACTACAATAAATAATATTAGTGATGGAAAACACGTTGGTGCTTCTGCTTTGCAAGGAAGAATGGTATATAATGATGTTGTAACAAATGCTTTAGCTGTTCAAATTAAAAAGAACTCAGCAGACGAAATACTATTAGATGAAACAAACAAAGAAGAGGCAGAAGAGCCTACCGTATAGGAGAAATTAAAATATGTTGAAATACATAGATGATATGGAATATCAAAAATTATTAGGCGCTGAAAAGGTGCCCAATAACCTTAATGATTTAGTAATAGAAGCAAGTAACTATATTAACCGACAAACACAAGGAAGAATTGATAAAAGCAATGTTCCAGAAGAAGTTAAATATGTTACTTGCTTAATTATTGATTTATTAGTAGAACAAAATAATAAAATATCCGAAATTGGAAATCTAAAATCACAAAATATAGAAGGTTGGGAAGAATCTTATATTACACCAGAAGATATAAAGAAAGACTATGAAAGCAAAAAGTATGAAACATTAGTAACTTACCTTTGGAACATAATCGGAACAGATGGAAATCCTTTATTATATTGTGGGGTGAGATAATGAACAATAGATTTTTTATACACAAAATAACTGTATATCATTTTGAAGATAACGAAAAGGTTACGAGATTACTTTTTGAGCAAGTTTACTTTAGGCATAATAAAAAGTCTAATTTAATAGATAAACGGACTTGAAAAAGGAAGTACAGGCTCAATAACAATACCTACCACAGCAAAACTAGATATTGGAACAGACGATTATATAGTTGAAGGAATTGTAGAAGATGAATTTGACTTAAATAGTTTAATAAATAAATATCAAGTATTTAAAGTAGTAAGTGTAGACGACAATAGAAAAGGAAACTTACAACACTATAAAATAGGAGTAAGCGAATAATGAGTAACAGTGGATTTAATATAACAGTAAAAATGAACCAAGCTAGTCAAATAATAAAAGACCACGGACTTGATGAAAATGGAAGGGTAACAGAGTTTTTACGTGATACAGTATATAGATTATATGAACCATATGTTTCAAGAAACATTGGTAATTTATATAGGCAAGTTACATTTCCCAACAAACACTCAATCAAGCATATAGTTCCATATGGACATTATCATTATAAAGGGAAAAAGGCAGTAGGACCAAGTAAACCTAAAGGAGTAAAAAGAAAAATATCAGGAATTGATATGCAGTATCAAGGGGCACCAAAACGAGGACCAGAGTGGGACAAAAGGATGATGAATGATAGAGGAAAAGAAGTGTGCAAAGATGTAGAGAACTTTATCAAAAATGGAGGAAAGTAATGGAAGAAAAGTCAAAAATGGAACAAATAAAAGAATGGATAGAGACTTGTCCACTACTAAAAGGTGGAAAAATAAATGTAGACTATTTAAAAGATAAACCACAAAGTTATTCAATAGATAGAACGCCAGTAAATCCCGATATGAATAATTTTATAGATGGAAATGGCGGAAAAAGGCAGATAGCCTTTGACTTCTCAGTAACAGCTCCGATTTCATCAAGTAAAGCGATAATAAATTTAGCCAATAGCAAATTTTGTGAAGATTTTACTGAGTGGATAAAAATGCAAAACAGATTAAAACAGTTTCCAAAAATAAAAGGGGCTTTTTCAATAAAATGTACAAGCCCAGGATATTTATTACAAAAAACAGAAACAATGGCAATATATATAATACAAATGAATTTTACCTATTATGAATTTTAAAGAAAAAGGAGGAAATAAAATGCAAGAAGGCCAAGTATATAACAGAGCTGATATTGTTAATTTTATGGGATTAACATTAAATGCGAATATTTTTCATAGAATGAAAGGTTTTACAGATGCAGGAAAGAGCATGAACCCATCAACTTATGACAGAAGGTATGTTGACGAAAAGAATGAACGCTCAGATGTAGTTGCCTATGCAACTGAGATAGCTTACGGATATGACAGAATGTATGGCAATTCAGTGCATGATGTTATTAGTAAAGTGCATGATGATGAGATAGTAGGATTTAATATTCCTATTGTTACAGTTAATTTCAATGAACCAGTAGAAGGAGGATATAGAGCCAAATACAGAGTATGGAGTGTTCAACCTGATTCAGATGGAGACTCAACAGATGCTTATACATACTCAGGAGCGTTTAAAGCAAATAGCTCAATTGTAACTGGTGTAGCAAAAATAGAAGAAGGAAATGCAAATGATACCACCACAATATCAGCTATAACATTTACAGCTGATGGAGAGCAATCAACACAACTAGTTACATTTAATATATCAGATGATGAAGGACAAGTAGCAAATGCAAAAATTAAAATAAATGATGGAAACATATTATATACAGATGTAAACGGTATTGCAATGATAGATTTATTAAAAGGAACATACTCACAAATTTCAATCAGCAAAGATGGATATACTGCACAAAGCAATGTGTCAATTACTGTTGTAGATAAAACAGTATATAAACCAATAACATTAGTAAAGGCTAGTTAATACTAGTCTTTATTGGAATTTTAGGAGGAACTATGAAGATATTAAACGTAGAAGTGGAGTTTGACTTTTTAGATGCTGACAATATGGAAAAGTTTGAAGAAGAGGCCAGAAAAGTTAAAGAACAATGCGAAATGAAAGGTAAAGAAAATATGAGTTATTCCCAAGTCATTAGAGAAGAATGTAACATAATAGATAATTTTTTTAATAATGTTTTTGGACAGGGAATAGCTGATAAGATATTTAATGGAAAAAAGAATTTAAATGAACACATAAAGGCTTTTGAGGATATTATTAATTATAAAGTTGAACTGCAAAACAAATTAGAAAGTACATTAAATAGGTATCAACCAAATAGACAACAAAGAAGGTTTAATTATTATAAAGGGAATAAAAGATAATGAATACAAATATCATACTTGATAAACTACCACAATATACACAAAATGGTTTGAGATTAAGGACTGATTTTAGAGAAAGTATAAAATTTGAACTATTAATGCAAGACAATAAATTAGATGAACGAACTAAAGTAATGCAAGCACTTAAATTATACTATTATGATATATCAAAAATAACAGACTTAAAGCAGGCAATAGCCGATATTTTATGGTTTTATTCCCGCGGAAAGCAAGAATTAAAAACAAATAAAACAAGTGGACAAACAAAGAATATAAAACAAATTTATAGCTATGAATTTGATGATGAGTACATATACAGCGCTTTTATGGAACAATATAAATTAGATTTAAATAGTATAAAATACTTGCATTGGTGGAAGTTTAAATCTTTAATAAATGGACTAAACGAAAATATACACTTTGTGAAGATAATGGGGTATAGAAGTATAGATTTATCACAAATTAAAGATAAAGATATGAAAGCTAAATATAAAAAATTAAAACAACAATATGCCTTACCAGATATGAGAACGGCAGAAGAAAAAGAAGCTGATTTTGGCAAAGCATTTTGGTAAAATTCTAATAAGTTGTAAAATGTAGAAAAAAATGTTATACTCCTTTTATAATAAATAAAAGGAAGATATATTATGAAATTTGGAATAAGAAAACCTAATATTAAAAAATCTATAAAGGCAAGAACAACAGGAAAAATAAAAAGAAAAATGAAAAAAGCTAGTAATCCTCTATATGGAAAAAAGGAAATGGGATTTATAAAAAATCCTAAAAAAGCAATGTATAATAAAATATACAACAAAACTTCAATAAATGCATTTGATGTTTATAAAAAATCAAATAGCTTATTCTATACTGTATTTATAGCAACTCCTATTTTTATTATAATGCTAGGACTCAAATTTATATATTATTGCTATAAATATTTAATGTTGGGAATAATATGGGGAGTAAAAAAAATAAAAACAATTTTGACAAAGCATGATGAAAACAATAATAACGAGGAATAATTGTAATGAGAAAAGACACTTACTTTATGAAGTGTTTTTTTATTATGCAAAAAGGAAGGCAAATATAATATGAAAAAAATAAAAAAAGTAAAATGTCCTTTTTGTAATTATGAAATGCCTATTTGGTATAATGATAAATCCAAAGCAGAAGGAATATTTGTAAAATGTAAAGGAAGAAACTGTAAAAAAGAATTTGAAATAAAAATAAACGTTAAGTAGTGCCAGTGAGCCGATGACGAGAAAGGAATTTCGAAGATGTCAGACGGCTCAGTAACTATTGATACAAAATTAAATGATGATGGTTTTAAAAGTGGATTAGGTAAACTAGGTAGCATTGCAAGTAAAGGACTAAAAGGAGCAACAGTAGCAATAGGCTCAATAGCAACCGCATTAACAGGAGTAAGTATTGCAGCAACTAGCTCCTATGCGGATTTAGAACAAAATGTAGGTGGCGTTGAAACATTATTTAAAGGCAGTGCTGAAAAAGTAATAAAAAATGCAGAAAATGCTTATAAAACAGCAGGTATGGACGCTAATAATTATATGGCAACCGTAACAAGTTTTAGTGCTAGTTTGCTCCAAAGTTTAGGAGGGGATACAGAAAAAGCAGCAGAGAGTGCTGATATGGCAATTATAGATATGTCCGATAACGCCAACAAAATGGGAACTGCAATGCAGGACATACAAAATGCATATCAAGGTTTTGCAAAACAAAATTACACTATGCTAGATAACCTAAAACTTGGATATGGTGGTACTAAAACAGAGATGGAACGATTGCTTTCAGATGCTCAAAAAATTACAGGCGTAAAATATGATATCAGCAATCTTAATGACGTATATACCGCAATACACGTAATTCAAGGAGAATTAGGAATAACAGGAACAACAGCTAAAGAGGCAGCATCGACTATTTCTGGAAGTGTAAACTCTATGAAGTCTGCTTTTGATAATTTCCTAAATGGAAGTGGAACGATAGAGCAATTTGTAGAAACAGGAATAACAGCTACAAAAAATATAATGAATGCTGTTGAAAAATTACTACCTAATATAGTTCAAAGTATAGCAAATGCAACACCACAAATATTAGAAGGTATAAATCAAATATTTCCACAAGCAATAGATTTATTGACAACAAATGCACCAATAATAATTTCTAGCATTAGTCAGATTCTAAATACTTTATTACAAGTAATTTTAGAGTATGCACCACAGCTAATTCCTATTGCTATACAACTAATACAATCATTTATTTCTGGAATAGTATCTATGTTACCTAAAATACTAGAAGCAGGTATAATACTATTAACAGAACTAATAAACGGTATTGTTCAAATGATACCTGACTTAATTCCAACAGCGGTAGATTGTATTATAAAATTAGTTGAAACCTTACTTGATAACATAGATATGTTAATAGATGCAGGTATTCAATTATTGATAGCACTAGCAGAAGGTTTAATTGAAGCTTTACCAAGATTAATAGAAAAAATACCAGTTATAATAGATAAACTTGTAAATGCAATTATAAATAATTTGCCCAAAATTCTACAAATGGGAATTACCATAATTGTAAAATTAGCAGAAGGATTGATAAAAGCAATCCCATCCTTATTAGCAGCAATCCCTCAAATAGTAGGCACAATACTAGAAGGGCTAGGACAGCTAATAGGAAAAGTATTCGAAATAGGAAAAAATATTGTTAAGGGTATTTGGGATGGAATTTCAAATATGGCAAGCTGGTTATGGAACAAGATAACAGGATGGTGCAAAGGCATAGTTGACGGAATCAAGGGCTTTTTTGGCATTCATTCACCATCGAAATTATTTAGAGACGAAATAGGAGAAAACCTTGGACTAGGTATAGGAGAAGGATTTAAGGATAGCTTAAGTTCAGTATATAGAGATATGAAACAAGCTGTGGATAGCCAAAATGCAAAACTAACATCAAATCTATCTACAAAAGCAACATTACAAGTTACAAAAGACCAAGCTGGAACAGTAACAAATAATAATGGACATACTATAAATAATACACAAAACTTTTATTCAAAAGAATCGACACCTTATGAAGAACAAAAACAAGCGGAATTACAATTAAGGAGGCTGATGTATGGATTATAAACAAAATCTAGTATTTAAGAGCAATAAAAAAGAACTAACAATGAATAGTAGAATAGATATACACGTAATCGATATTTTAGGCATAGAAGCTAGTTCATATACAATAAATAAATCTAATTCTGAGCAAGATGGAGCAAATGTAACATCTGTAAAAATAGAACCACGACAAATAACAATAACTGGTGATATAGAAAAGAATGAAAACGAACTAGAGAATAGAGAAAAGCTAATAAGGTTTTTTAATCCTAAACAAACAGGAACAATGTTTATAACAAGAAATGACGTAGCAAGGAAGATACAATATGAAGTATCTTCTTTAAGTTTTCCTACAAATAAAATGTATGAAAGAACACAGTTTACACTTGATTTAGAATGTACAGAGGACCCATATTTCTCAGATGCAAAAAATCGAGGAAACTATTTAACACTAATAAGTCCTCAATTTACATTTCCACTTGTAATAAATCCAACTAAAATTATGGGCTACAAAACATTCAAACCATATCTACCCTTAGTAAATGATGGCGATAAAGAAACAGGAATAGAAATTATAGCAACAGCAAAACGTGGAAAAGTAGATAATCTAAAATTCATTTTGAATAATAATCAATATATAAAATTAAATAATGTAACTTTAAATCAATGGGATGTTCTCAAAATAAATACAAATCCACGTAAAAAATCAGTTACATTAAATGGAGAAAACATTATAAATAAGATAGATAGAAACAGTACATTTTTTAGTTTAAGAATAGGAAAGAACATTTTAAAATATGAATGCGACAATGGAAGTTCAAACATAGATATAGATGTACAATTTTATAGAAAGTATTTAGGGGTATAAAATGGATTTATTATTATTAGATAAAGAATTTCAAACATGTGGAATAATAGACGACTTTCCAAGCTTAGTTTGGAATAGAAAATATTACGAATGTGGAAGTTTTACTTTAAAACTAGGCTTAAAATACTGGGAACGAATTAAAAATGCTAGTTATGTTTATTGTAAAGATTTTGAGGAAACAGGAATAATAGAAACACTAAATCCTAAAACAACAACACAGGGAACAGAAATACAAAGGTCAGGAAGATTTTTAGAAAGTATATTAGCGGACATAGTAATAAATAAAACGCAAAGTTTTAAAAATATGATAACAGAAGATATTGTTCGTAGTTTAGTAAATATATTTGTAATAAATGCAGGAGAAAGGTCAATACCAAATCTTGTATTGGGCGAACGTAAAGGATTAGGACAAAAAAGAACAATACAAATTACAGGAAGTAATCTATTAAGCAAAATATATGAACTGTGTAAAGAAGATGAGCTAAGCATCAAGCTGGGATATGATTTTGAGAATAATAAATTGGTATTTGAAGTATGGCAAGGATTAGATAGACGAGATACACAAAACGAAAACACATGGGCTATATTCTCAAGAAATTTTGAAAATATAACAGGTGATGAATATTCTACAGATGAAACTCAGTATCGTAATTATGCTTATGTAGCAGGAGAAGATACAGGAGGCAACAGGGTTATAGTTGAAGTAGACAGAATAAAAGAAGGCGAAAAACGTAAGGAATTATGGGTTGACGCTAGAGATATACAGTCAGAAATTTACGACGATGAAGGTAACAGCAGTAAAATACCAGATGCAGAATATAGAGAAATGCTAAGAGAAAGAGGAATTGAAAAACTAAACGAATGTAACAAAGTAGAAAAAGCAGATTTTAATATAGACCCACTGTCAAATTTGGAATATAAGAAGGACTTTGATTTAGGAGATAAAGTAATATACAAAAATGAGGAACTAGGGTTTAACATAGAAAATAGAATTACAGGAGTAACAGAGGCTTATGAGAATGGCGAAAAAACAATAGATGTGACATTTGGAGATGATTATAACTTAAAAAAGATAAAGGAAGTGATATAAGATGAGAAGTGGTTTTTTCAACAGTGAAATAATTGGATATGATGCTGAAAATATGCCAGTGTTTGATAGAGCCGAAGAGGCTTCTTTTTTTGCAAAATATTTTAGCCAACTTATTTCAAATGGTGTATTTCCCAATCCATCGACAAACATGCAAGTATTAGCAACAACAGGTATGAATATAAAAGTTGACCTTGGTGTTTGCTATATTAACGGATATATGGGATGGGTAGATGTAGTAGAAATATTTGAAATAGAAGAAAGCGACTTACAAGCAAGAATAGATAGAATAGTGGCAAGATTAGACTTTACAGATAAAAGTATAAAATTAGCAATAAAAAAAGGAACAGCACAAGGCAACCCAGTAGCACCTGAATTGCAACGAGATTATGACATATATGAGATAGGATTAGCAGACATTAGAGTAAATGCGAACGCAATAGAAATTACACAAGCAAATATAACAGACCTAAGACTAAATACTGAATTATGCGGAATAGTAGCAAATCAATTACAGCATGTAGATACAACTACAATTTTTAATCAGTACCTGGACTGGTTAAAACGAGTGATGCAAGAAGGGGAAGAAAAACTAACAAAAGCTGAAGAGGAATTTGAAAAGAACTTTAATACTTGGTTTCAAACAGTTCAAAACGTATTATCTGGAGATGTTGCAGGTAATTTATTTAACTTAATCAACACCAAAGCTGACAAGAAAAAAACTTGGAACATTACAATAGACAATGAGTGGACAGGCGATACAGCACCATACACAAAAACAGTGCAAATTCAAGGAATACTTGCTACAGATGAAGCAAATATTTATCCTGTTTGGAGTGATAGTTTAGAAATAAGACAAACAGAAAAAGAGGAATATTCAAAAATTAGTTTAGTAAATTCTGCTGATGGAAGCATAACATTAATTGGTGATGAAGAAAAGCCAGAAATATCACTAAATATTAGAGTGGAGGTGGTGTATTGATATGCAAGCTAATTTATTAGGACAAAATGGGACTGTTGGAAGTTCAGCAAGATTAAATGTGTTTGCACAATTACAAGAGCCAAGCAAAAAAGATGGTATTTGGATTAAGACAGAAGAAACAATTGTTAATGAGAATAAAACGTTACCCGAAATATCAAAGTATAAATTTGATAATATAGAAATACGAAATACTATATCAAAAAATCAATTTAAACCAATAGTACCTATCCCATATATTTTTTATAATTATTTAACTGATGGTAATTTTGGGACAGGTGTAGCCACAAAAAAAGCCATATATTTTTTTGGAGGTGTTTCCAATTATACAAAAGCAACTAAATATAATTTGATAACAAACGAGTATATTAATTTAAATAATATACCATATACTTTTCATAACGGTTCTGCTGTTATTGTAGGTGATTATATATATTTATTTGGTTTAGAATTAAACAACTTTTATAATGTAGCTTATAAATATAATATTCTTACTGATGAATATACCCCAATAAAAAATATTCCTGTCAGTTTTCAGAATGGTTCAGTTGTCGCGATAGATAATAATATATACATATTTAGCGGAACAAAAGCCTATAAGTATGATATAACAACAAATGAATATGTGCAACTAGCGAATATACCATATAGTTTTAAAGGAGATGCTGTAGCAATAGGTAATAGTATTTATTTGTTTGGTAGTGATAATAGTTCTTTTAATAAAAATGCATATGAATACAATCTAACAGCTGATACATATACAAAGCTAGCAGATATACCTTTTCGTTTTAAAAAATATAATAGTTCGGCAGTAGCAACAAATACAGAAGAAATTTATTTATTTTTAGCTAATGATTTATATAGATATAATACAACCACTAACACATACGAAATATTAACAGAAATACCATCAAATTTGGGTAATCAAATATCAGTTTTAATTGATGATTTTGTGTATTTATTTGGTGTAGAGAGTAGTAGTAACAATACACAATATGCATATAAATATTCATTAATGAATACAAAAAATAAAACTATATTAATAAAATCAGTAGAAATAGGAATTTATAATACTAAATTATCAAAAAACGTAAATATCAATATTGGACAAGCAAAAATTTATGACAATAACGAACTAAAAGACTACCCTTGTTACTGGCGGAGATGGTATAAAGTGGAATTTAATAGTTTAAAACTGTATTAAAAGATATTTAGAAAGGAAATTAATATTATGAAAGAATATAAAGGTTATAAATATAAAAAAGAAGGTGAAACCTGGACTGTATACACAAAGGAAGGTAAAACGTGGGTTGTAAAAATACTAACAGAAGAAAAAGCAAAAGCACAAATTGATGATATTATAGCAAGTCAAAAAGCAACACAGACAGATGTAACCCTTGAAGATAGAGTATCAGCATTAGAAGATGTAATGAACATGCAATTAGGATTTTAGAAAGGAGACAAGCTATGAATGAAAAAATGATTAAATACTTAAAAATGCAAATTAAATTAAATAAATTAACAAAAGAGCAAGTAATTGAGAAATATCCAGAAATGGAAGAACAATTTAACAATAATGAGAAATAGAAAGTTCATAGAAATATGAGCTTTTTATTTTGGAAAGGAGTAAACCTTGAAAGTAGAAATATCTATAGACAGAAGTTGTATATGTGAAAAATCAACTTTAGGAACACAACAAGAAAATAAGTTTGAGAAGCTAGAATTTACATTTCCAGAAGAAATTAAAGACTACGCGAAAACAATAGAATTTCAAACACTAGAAAGTAAATTTATAGATAAAATAGAAAATAACGAATACATAATAAAAAACAAT
>CAQYCU010000009.1:0-12100 GCA_948919095.1 uncultured Clostridia bacterium
TCCTACAAATGTAAATAAAGCTATTGTTATTAAAATAAATTTTCCTAATGTTTCCATTTTACTAAATCCTTTCTTTTTATTTTCAGAATTTTTTCTGTATATTGATATTTTTTGTAATTTACAAAAAATTATACAATTCGACTAAATTTGGCAAAAATTACATTTATTTTTAATTTTTAATGCAAAAAGAAAAACTAAACCCCACCCACATTTAGTTTTTCGAATTATAATGAACCATTGTTACTTAATTAAGTTAAATACAGTACACTATTTTTTCCAATATGTGTCAATTGTTTTTTTGTATTCTTTTCTAAAAACAAAAAAACAACATATTGGAATTACTTCCAGTATGTTGTTTTTTATTTTCATATATTCCCCTACACCTTATTAAAAAACTTTTTTAAGTTAGAAAAATCTTTTGTATCAAGGTATCTGTTAATATTTTTTATTGAAATTCCTGATTGACATGATAAATCCATTGGACTTTTTGGAATTTCATTATTTGCTAAAAATCTTTTTAAATTATCCTTTTCCATTTCGTCTTTTGCAACGCAATTAGGACAAACTGCATCTTCAGTTGTAAAAAAAGAACCGCATCTAATACACTTGTTAAATTTCATATTACCACCTCACGAAATTTTGTTATATTAATTCCTAAATACTATATCACATTTTCCACAAAAAAGAAACATTTTGTTGAAAATGTAATAAATTTGTAATAAATTGTAGTTTCTATAATTTTGATTTTGCCTTTTCTCTATATTTTACAACTAAATTTTATTAAAAAATGTTATAAAAAGGGTATTATTTTTATTAATCTTATGATATAATGTGCGAAGTTTATAGATTATGAAAGGAAATGATAATATGAGCGTTAGTAAAGATGAATTGTTGCATATAGCTAAATTGTCTAATTTGAAGCTAAATGACAATGAAATCGATAAGTATTTAAAAAATTTAGAAGATATTTTGAATTATACAGAAGTTATTGAAAATGCTCCAATTAATGATTGTGAAGAAACAATTGGTGCCAATGATAATGCAAATGCTTTTAGAAGTGATACTGTATCTGAATTTGATAACAGAGATGGTATATTTGAGATAGCACCAAGTATTGAAAAAGATATGTTCAAAATACCTAAAGTTATACAATAAATTAATACACTTAATTGGTTTAATAAATAAAATTTTATAAATGTAGTATTTATGGAGGATTAATTATGGCAAATTCCAAAATTATAATTGTTAATGGTGCTCAAGGTTCAGGAAAAACAACAGTTACAGATTATTTAAGATATAAAATGAGTTATACTAATTTATATAGATTATGTGGAACTTCTGATAGTAGTCCAGCAGGAAAAATCAAGGCTACTAAAATGTATGAAAATTTGTTAGATTATATCGAAAAAATGGAAAATATGTCGATAAATCTATTGTTTGACCAAATCTATTTTACTGAAGAAGTTTATGATAGATTAGGTTTTAAAGAATATACTTTTACTGATGTATATGAGAGATTAACTGAACGTTTAGCAAAATTTGATTTTGATATATATGTAATTACTTTGTATTTGAGTGATACTACACAATTTGAAAAGAGATTAGCACGTGAAGGAAAACATAATATGAAATATGCTAAATATAATGCTGAAAGTAGTATAAATCAACAAAATACATATTTAGATATTGCTGAAGAATTAAAAAAATATCCTAATATAAATGTTATAAATATTGATAATTGTCAAACAGAGGAACAAGTAAAACAACAATTAAATGAGATTTTGGGAATTTAACTATTGTCATTGAAAAACTGGATGGCAATGAACAACAAAACTAGAAGAATTGCCACACAGTTTTTTCAAAAAAACTGGATGGCGATGAGCGAGCGAAGCGAGAGAAAGGGAAATGATATTGATGGAAGATATTACACGTTTAACAGTTCATGAACTTGTAGATAAATTAAATAACAATGAATTAACTTCTGAAGAAATTACAAAAGCGTATATTGATAGAATTAATGAAAAAGAAAAAGACATAAATGCTTTTGTTACTTTAACAACTGATACATCTTTGGAAAAAGCTAAGGAAATGGATAAAAAAAGACAATCGAATAATGACAAATTTTCAGGAAATACTAATTTAGTCGGTATTCCTATTGGAATTAAAGATAATATGTGCACTACTGGTGTGAAAACAACTTGTAGTTCAAAAATGCTTGAAAATTTTGTGTCACCTTATAATGCAACAGTTGTTGATAAAGTCAATAATGAAGGGCTTATTAGTCTTGGAAAATTAAATATGGACGAGTTTGCAATGGGAAGTTCAACAGAACATTCTGCTATGAAAATAACTCACAATCCATGGGATTTAAATAAAGTTCCTGGTGGGTCTTCAGGTGGTTCAGCAGCAGCAGTTGCTTCTGATATGGTTCCTTGGGCACTAGGTTCTGATACTGGTGGTTCTATTAGACAGCCTGCCTCTTTATGTGGTGTAGTAGGCTTAAAACCAACTTATGGATTAGTCTCAAGATATGGATTAGTTGCTTTTGCCTCTTCCCTTGACCAAATTGGACCTATAACAAAAGACGTTAAAGACTGTGCAATGCTTATGAATGTTATTGCTGGATATGATGAAAAAGATTCAACTTCAATTGATATGCCAAAAGTTGATTATGTTTCAGCTTTAAAAAATGATGTTAAAGGCTTAAAAATAGGCATTCCGAAAGAGTTTTTTGGTGAAGGTATTAATGCAGAAGTTAAAGAACAATTACAAAAAGCTATTGAAATATATAAGGAACTGGGTGCTGAAGTTGAAGAATGTTCACTTGATATAGCTGAATATGCTTTAGCTACATATTATATTGTTTCATGTGCAGAAGCAAGTTCGAATTTAGGACGATTTGACGGAATTAGATATGGTCATAGAACTGAAAACTTTTCAGATTTGAACGAGTTGTTTGTAAATTCAAGAACTGAAGGATTTGGTGACGAGGTTAAAAGAAGAATTATTTTAGGCACTTATGTGTTATCTTCTGGGTACTATGATGCATATTATAAAAAAGCACAAAAGGTTCGTACATTTGTTAAAAAAGAATTTGATAAATGTTTTGCAAAGTATGACGTTTTATTAACACCTACTTCCCCTATTCCAGCTTTTGATATTGGTTCAAAATCTGATAATCCGCTTGAAATGTATTTGGCTGATATTTGTACAGTTTCAATTAACATTGCTAATTTATGTGCTATATCAATTCCTGCTGGTGTTACAAGTGATAATATGCCAGTTGGTATGCAATTAATAGGAAATAGATTTACAGAAGCTACTTTATTAAATACAGCTTATACATTTGAACAAAAAACTAATTTTAGAGATAAATATAAGCCTAGCTTTAGAAAGGAGGAGAAATAATGTCAAATGAAATTTATGAAACAGTTATTGGTTTAGAAGTTCACGCTGAATTATCAACAAAAACCAAAATATTTTGTTCATGTAAGACAGAATTTGGTGCTGAACCTAATACACATATTTGCCCTATCTGTACAGCTCTTCCTGGAGCATTACCTAAACTTAATGAAAAAGTTGTTGAGTATGCTGTAAAAGCTGGACTTGCAACAAATTGCTCAATAGAACAAAATAGCAAAAATGATAGAAAGAATTATTTTTATCCAGATTTACCTAAGTCATATCAAATATCACAATATGATAAACCTTTATGTAATAATGGTTATATTGAAATTGAAGATGATAATGGAAATCCTAAGAAAATTAGAATACTTAGAATACATATTGAAGAAGATGCTGGTAAATTAAATCATAGTGATTTTTCTGGTGAAAGTTTAGTTGACCTAAATAGAGCTGGAGTACCACTAATTGAAATAGTTTCAGAGCCAGATATTCGTTCAAGTGGCGAAGCTGATAGATATTTGAAAAAATTAAAATCTATATTACAATACATTGAAGTTTCGGATTGTAAAATGGAAGAAGGTTCTTTTAGAGCTGATGTTAATATATCTGTACATAAACCAGATGAGCCATTTGGTGAACGCCATGAATTAAAAAATATGAATTCTTTTAAATCCATTCAAAGAGCTATTGACTATGAAAAGGATATCCAAATAAGTGATATTGAAAATGGCGTAGAAGTTGTTCAAGAGACTATGAGATGGGATGATGTCGAAGGCAGAACTTTTTCTATGAGAGAAAAAGAAAATGCCCAAGATTATAGATATTTCCCAGAACCAGATTTAATTGCTATTAAACTTTCTGACGAATATATTGAGAACATTAAAAAGAATTTACCTGAAATGCCTGAAAGCAGAAAAAAAAGATATATGTCTGATTTAGCATTATCTGAAAAAGATGCTAATGCTTTGATATCTTCTAAAGCATATTCAGATATTTTTGAAGAAGCTGGCTCGATATGTAAAAACTATAAAGCTGTTTGTAACTGGTTAACTTCTGATATAGCAAGAATATTAAATGAAAGAGAACTTGAACCTGAAAATATTCCTTTTACAGCAAAAGATTTGGCAGAACTTGTCGAATTAATTGATAATGATACAATTAGTTCTACTATTGGAAAAGATGTTCTTGAGGAATTATTTGATAATCCTCGTTCTCCAAAGAAGATAATTGATGAAAAAAGTCTTGCTCAAATTTCTAACAAAGATGAAATTGCAGAGGTTGTTTTAAAAGTTCTAAAAGAAAATGAGCAGTCTGTTGCTGATTATAAGGCAGGAAAAGATAGAGCTTTAGGATTTTTAGTTGGTCAAGCGATGAAAGTTACTAAAGGAAAAGCAAATCCTAAGATGCTAAACGAATTATTCATTGAAGAACTTAAAAAATAATTTTTTAAAATCATTGAATTTTATAAGTTCAATGATTTTTATTTTTTAATTATAGAATAACTAAGTTAATTTTCTTCATAATAATTATATATTTTAATTATTTTATAATATGCAAAAATTACCAGATTAAAAAAAAAATATTTGCACAAGATATATATTGAAAAAGATTTTTGATAGTATCAAAACTTTTTCAATAATATACGGAGGTGAAAATCATGGCAAACTCAAAAGGTAAAAATGAACCAGAAGCTTTAAAGAAATTCAAATATGAAGTTGCTAACGAAGTTGGTGTATCTTTAAAAGATGGTTACAACGGTGATATATCAGCAAAAGACGCTGGTAAAATCGGTGGTAACATGGTTAAGAAAATGATTCAACAAGCTGAATCACAATTAAGATAGTTTATATTAGATTAGTAGACTATTCACGTAAGATAAAATTTATAAGTGAAAGAGAAATACCACAGTGGTATTTCTCTTTTTATAGTTTTCTTTGGTTGCGGGGGTAGGGCTCGAACCTACGACCTCAGGGTTATGAGCCCTGCGAGCTACCAACTGCTCCACCCCGCGATGTCTAACTTTATCTATTATAAACTAATAAATTGACTTTGTCAATATATTTTGAAAAATTTAACAAAAATAAGGAGAATTTATTTTTTCATTTGAGAAAAAAACAAGGCAGAGAAGCTGTTTTATCAACTTCTCTGCCTTTTAAAATTCTCTTACCAATAGTATTATGTTCCATTTTATTGAAACTTGTGTCATGAGATAATGATTAATTTGTTGCACGTCTAAACATCGGTGATGTTTGTATGTCTGTTACCAGAACCTGATGTGTAGTGCAATAATCACACATACAGATAAACGCATTGTTGTAAATTGAACGTTGCCTATTTTGAATTTGCCCATAGAATGCCATGTAGTCTCCAGCTCTTAGAGTAGTTGCAAGTTCTGCATACTTACCATACATAATACAAGGAATGTAGTAAAACTTAGCAAAATTCCTTGGAACTTCTAGAACTAATTCTGTCACCTCCATATTATCGTTTGCAAAATGAATGATTGGATAGTCAGCAACACAACCATCAAGAAAAATTACATTTTTCCCCATTCGTTTTTGGATGCGTGCCTGTTTAGTAAACAGTGATACATTCTTTGCCAAAACAAAAAGGCATACTTGTCTAGCTCCATCATTAATAAGATCGTATGAACGATATTGGCCTGCAACCTCAATAAAGCTTCCTTTAAAAGGATTATTCAGATTCTTTTTCTGCATAATGGTACTGGAAATCAGCACAGGAATATGATCAACTTGACCATCTGTACGTACTACTTCCAGTGTTACACAGTAAAAAACTTCGTGTTCAACTTTATGATGTCGCTCAAGGTTCGTTTCTGCTTTGCCAAAAATAATGACTTTGTTGTTCATCATGAAATAGTCTCGTGAATTTTTTTGCGTTTTCTCGTACTGTCGCATTGTCTCCCGCAGAGACCATTTGTGTGTGTTTCCTGGCATTGTGCATTCTCCCTTTCTTTTAATCCTATAAACATATATACAGTAAAAGAATAAACATCATTTGTAAATACGCAGAATTCTGCATAAAATTAAACAAAGAAATTATTCTTCATCTATATATACTATAACATGATATTGCTATTATATCATTATACTACATTTTTGTAAATAGAATTTTGTTGTTAAATGTTGTAATTCATGTAGGTTATCATCTAATCTAAGTATTTGATTATAAATTTTGATCCTTTGTTTTTTTCAGAGTCTACTTGGATATATCCATTGTTACTTTCTATTATTGATTTTGACAAAGCTAATCCTATACCAACACTTTCAGAAGATGAATTCTTTCCTTTGTAAAAACGTTCAAATATATGTTGGATATCACTTTCATCTATTCCTACTCCATGGTCTTCTATTTCTATTTTTGCATACAATTTATTTTTTTCATATCTAATTTCTATTGTGCTGTTTTCGTTAGAATGTTCTATTGCGTTTTTTAATATGTTTGTTATTGCCTCTACTTGCCATTTTAAGTCGCAAATTATAGTATCCATTGAATTTCCTATTACTTGAATTTTTACATTATGTAGTTCTCCTAACATTTCTACATTTTTTATTGCTTCTTTTATTATTTCTCTTATTGTTACTTCTTTATTTATAAAATTTATCGAGTTGCTGTCAATTTTCGACAATTTTAGTAAGCTTTCTACTAAAAATCTTACATTTATTACTTCTCTTTTTATATCTTTTATAAATTCACTCTTTGTTTTTATATCCATATCTTTATTGTCTTGTATATTGTCAAGCATTATTAATATTGATGTTATTGGTGTTTTTAATTGATGAGATATGTCAGATAAAGAGTCTTTTAGTTCTATTTTGTCATTTAGTGAATTTTCCGCAACTTCTTTTAACATTACTGTAGTTTTATATAACTCATTTTTTAATATTGATAACTCATCTTCAGTATTATCTTCAATATTAAGTTTATAATTTCCTTTATTTATTTGTTCTATATATTTTGTTATCTCATTAAGTTTATTATTTCTATTCCTATAATACTTCATAAATATACATATTATTACAATAAATAACAAAATTAGTGCTGTAATATCTATTATAATAAATTGCTTGAATTCTTTGTCGTTTGCAAGTAATACTGTGTCTTTTTCTAAATCAATTCCATAGTCTCTAAGTATTGTGTTACTAGTTACTACTTCATTTGTTGAGTTTTGAATATTTGCTTTATCTTTTTTACTGGCAGCAGAATTTAATATTTCTACTAGCTCTCTTTTTTCTACTTTTGGGTATTTTTCTACTATTTTACTACAAATTTCGCTAATCTTCTCATTAAAATTTACATTATATGTTCTATACTGTGTATATAATAGCACTCCAAAACCTACCATAAAAATTATAATTATTGCTAATATTGTTATTATTGTTTTCTTTAATTCGACTTTATTTTTCACGTTGCTTTCCTTTCAATGTTTTTTTATATTTTTCGACAAAATTATTTATTTTTCATCCTCGTCTATTCTATATCCTATACCTTTAATCGTAATAATTATATCAGTTTGTAATTTTTCTCTTATTCTTTTTAAATATACAGTTACTGTATTATCGTTTACATCATTTCCTGTCCATTCCCATATTTTCTCAATAATATCATTTCTTGTTACTACTTTGTTGATGTTTTGTAACAGCAAATGCAATATTTTAAGCTCTAAACTTGTAAGTGTAATTTCTTTATCTTTTCTTTTTACTGTCATTTTATCCATGTCGAAATATATATCTTTTACTTGTATTATAGTATTTTTTCTTTTTCTAAGTATTATTTTGTTTATTCTTGTAAGTAGCTCTTTTACACCAAATGGTTTTGTTATATAATCTTCTGCACCTAGTTCTAACCCTTTTACTATATCACTTTCATCATCTCTCGCTGTAAGAAATATAGTTGGTATATCTTTTTGCTTTATGCTTTTTTCATATAAATCAAACCCATTTCCATCTGGAAGTGATACGTCTAATATTGCAAAATCTATTATATTGTTTTTTATCTCTTGCAATGCTTCTTTTATAGTAGTCGTATATATGACTTTATATTTTTTTTGCTCTAATGAGTATATTAATCCTTTTGCAAGTACTTCATTATCTTCTACTAATAATATATTCATTTTTATATCACTCCCTTCTACAATATAAATTATATCACATATATCCTAAAAATTGCTAGTTATTATTCTCATTATAATATTCTTATAAAAAAAATGTATATCAAAATAGTCAAAAATAATAAGTCAGAAAAGTATTTTGCAAACTTCTTTTCCGACTTATTATTTATGTTATTTATATATTCTCATTTCTAATTGTTTCTATTGTGTTTTGTTTATTAATTTTTGATATTGAATATCTCATTATTAAGTATATAAATATAAATACGAATATTGCTGAAATTATTATCGCATCTATTGGAATATATATTCCTTTTTCTATCTTTATTGAGAATGCTTTATAAATTGCATACGTGCCTATAAGTCCTGCTATTGTACCATATATCCATGCTTTTGTTCCATAAAATACGGTTTCTAAGTTTATCATTCTGTTGAATTCTTTTTTTGTCATTCCTATAGATTTTAGCATTGCAAATTCCTTTTGTCGTAATTCCATATTTGAAGTTATGGTGTTAAATATATTTGTTACTCCTATTAATGTAATTACCATAATAAATCCATATAGGAATATCTTTACTACTAATACCATTGCCTTTTCTTCTTTTGCTGTGTCCTCTAAGTTATATATATTTAATGTACTGTCAATGCTTTCTATATATTTTTGTAAGTTTGTTGTATCATTTGATTGTATTGTTATGTGTTCTAACTGAAAGTTAATATTTGGATAATCATCTTTATTTACTATTAAATATCCCCCCTCATAATAACTATTTTTTAGTCCATCTGGTTTTATTTCAGATGTAGCTCCTATTTTTATTTGTATATCTTTTCCGTTTAATTTCCCATCAATAGCTTCTCCTTTTTTTATTGTGTATCTTCTTTGTTCTATCTGTTTGTCATTTACATATCTTAAATATGTATCACACAATATGCCCGTTTTTTCGACATCTTTGTAATTTTTTCCTATTTCTTTTACATATCTTTTAAACGCTTCTTTATCTAATGCCACCATTATTGGTTCTGAATATCTATCCCCTGTTGGTATTGCTACTTGATTTATTTCATCATATTTATATGTTTCTTCAAGTGGCCAGTTTTCAATGTCATTCATTTTACTTAAATCTCTAATCTTTAAATCTAGCCCTTGCTCTCTTTCGTTATAAATCAATGAGTAATTTTCAATACTTTGGTGTGATATTATTTTTTGTGCTGTTTCGTCTAATATTTTTCCACTACTTGCATTAATTGAAATATTATAATTATAGTCTTGATAATAGTTTCCTGTTATACTGAATACATTTGTTATAAACGCATTCATTGTTATAAATGTAAATATACTAACTGTTATTGATATTACTGTAGTTCTATATTTCTTCTTACTTCTCTTTAAATTCTTGTAAGCTAGTGTTCCTCCTGTTTTGAATAATTTTGTTATAATTCTTGGTGCTTTTAATTTTTTGCTTTTTATTTTTATTTCATTTGAATTTCTTAAACCTTCTATTGGACTAATTTTACTTGCTTTTTTTGCTGAACTTCGTGCTGACAAATAAATTGTAACTAATCCTAATATTACCGAAACAATAACTGGTAAAAGTGTTATTTTAAATATTAATCCATCAACATGGCTTAATAGATAATCTCCTAATATACTATTTACAATTTGAAGTACTATAAATACTGCTAAAAATCCTACTACTATTCCTAGTGGAATACCTATTATTCCTAATATAAGTCCTTCTGTTATTACATTTCTTTTTATTTGCTTTTTGGTTGTTCCTACACTTGATAGCATTGAATACATTTTTATTTTTTCTGTCATTGCTATTGTAAATGAGTTTCTAATACAAAATATACTTGTAAATATGATTATTATAATTATTATTGTTATTAATGTATATAACATTGTTACTGTTGAATCTGAGAATGCAAATACTTCCCATCTTAAAAGTTCTGTGTTTATCTCGTAATTGTCGAATTTTGCAGTCTCTGCTGATTTAACTATTCCTGCACTTGCATCTTTATAACTTTTGGTTCCTAAAAGTTCTGGAATTGTTGTTTTATATTGTTTTGGATTTTTAAAACTTATAAATACGTCTGTTGAACCTTTTTCTACTCCTTTAGTTATTAATGTATATCCTGGGTCTGAATATGGCTCAAATCTCGCATCTGGTCTTTCCATTATTCCTACTATTGTAAAGTCGTATTTTGTTGAATTTACTACTTTTTCTAGTCCTTCATTATATGGATTTGAACTGTCTAATGTATATCCTTCATTTGATTGCCTTTCTCCAATATTAGCACTAATCTTGTCCCCTAGCTTGTATGGCTTTTCTAAATTTTGGTTTAATGTTTTGCTTATTATTACTTCATTACTGTTTCTTGGAAATCTCCCTTCGATTAATGTAAACTTTAAGTTTTCAAAAGTTTCGTTATTCATTGAAAATAGCTGTACAAAAGGCTTGCTTTTATTTAGAATTTCATCCAATTTACCATATCCACATCTTTTTACTTGATATATATTTGCTATGTCTCTATTACTTTTTAAATCTTCTATTTGACTATCATTTATTCCTAATATTTTTAAATGATAATATCCCGCTTCATTTGTTGCATTTTCTACAAGTGTTGTCTGTGCGCTTACTCCAAATCCACATACAGCACAGATTAGCGCTACTGATAGCATTATACCTATAATTGTACTTATAGTTCTTTTTTTGTTAAGCTTCAAGTTTTTTATTGATAATTTACTAAGAATATTCATTTTTGTTTTCCCTTCCTTTTATTTTCTAATCTTAAGTCTTTTACCTTAAAAATTATATAATTTATAAATTTGTTGTTATAATATTTTTGTCGAATTTTATACAATCTTGGCTTTATACTTGTTTGATTATTCTTCCATCTTCAATTTTTATAATTCTATCAGCAACTTTTGCTATTTCCATATTATGGGTTATCATTACGATTGTTTGCTTAAAGTCTTTATTTGATTTTTTTAATAACGATACTATCTCATCACTTGATTTTGAGTCTAGGTTTCCTGTTGGCTCATCTGCAAGGATTATACTTGGATTTGTTATCATTGCTCTTCCTATTGATACACGTTGTTGTTGTCCTCCTGATAGTTCATTTGGAAGATGCTTTGTTCTATCTGATAACCCTAGTGTTTGTATCAGACTTTTTAGTGTATCTTTTTCAACTGTTCTGTTATCTAGGTCTAATGGTAATGTTATATTTTCTTCTACATTTAATATTGGTATTAGATTGTAGAATTGATAAATTAGTCCTACCTGTCTTCTTCTAAATATTGCCAATTCATCATCATTGAACTGGTAAATATCCTTTCCATCTATGTAAACCTTTCCACTGCTTGGTCTGTCAACTCCGCCTATTAAGTGTAATAACGTTGACTTTCCGCTTCCTGATGCTCCTACGATTGCTACAAATTCTCCTTTTTCGACACTAAATGACACATTATTTAGTGCAATTACTTCGTTTTCTCCCTTTCCATATGTTTTATACAAGTTTTCAACTTTTAAAATCTCCATTTTATTTTCTCTCCCTTCA
>CAQYCU010000009.1:12200-45030 GCA_948919095.1 uncultured Clostridia bacterium
TTTAATATGAATGCTCTTTTTGTTATTTCATTATTATTATAATTTATCAATAGTGACTAGTAAGTGACTTTTTTTAATTTTTTATTTAAATTCTATAAAAAGTTATTTGTATATTGAAAATTAGTAATCTGAAATTTTATTATAAAAAGTCAATAAGCACAGTATTGCACTTATTGACTTTTTATTTATATATTAAATATTCTTTCTGTATTTTCATAAGATAACCTAGCAATTTCTTCTTCAGTCATTCCTTTAAATACTGCTATCTTTTTTACTATATATTTTAGATTTATTGAATTGTTTCTAGTTCCTCTAACCGGCTCTGGTGATAAGTATGGACTATCTGTTTCTATTAAAAATTTATCATTTGGAACTAAGTCTACAATTTCTTCTGCATTCTTTGCATTTTTGAATGTTACTGTTCCAGAAAATGATATATAAAATCCTAATTTCAGTGCTTCTTTTACTAATTCGCGATTAAATGGGCAACAATGAAATACACCTTTCTTATTTACTGGATTTTCTTTTAATATTTGCAATGTGTCTGATACTGCATCTCTTGTATGTATTACTATTGGTAGATTATATTTATTTGCTATTTCTATTTGTTTTTTAAATGCTATTTTTTGTGCTTCTTTGTCTGTGTCATAGTGATAGTCAAGTCCTATTTCTCCAACTGCCACTATTTTTCCAGTTGTATTTTTATTTACATTTTCTTTTAATTGTTTTTGCTCTTGTGTGTCGTTTTTAGTCGAATATTCTTGTAATATTTTGTCGATTTCTGTAATATCTTCTAGATAATTGTCTTTTATATCATTTGGTGATATTCCAACTGTACAATATATGAAGGAATATTTCTCTGATAGCTGTATTGCTTTTCTTGACCCTTCTAAACAGTACCCTGCTGAAACAATTTTAGTGACATTTTCATTTTTTAATGATTCTATTAATTCTTCTCTATCATTATTAAATTTCTCATCATCGTAATGAGCGTGTGAGTCAAAATATTCCATGTTTTTTTCCTTTCAATTATAATATAAATAGCTTTCCCATTAGTATTTATATTCTTTAGTTTTCTAGTATTACTACTGCTGTTGCAACTGCTAAGTCCTTTATATGTGAAATGCTTATATCAATTTTTGTGTTAATTATGTCTTGTAGATTTTGTTTGTCTTTTTCAGTATCATAAACAATTTTCGCTACAGGTCTTAAATTTTCATCATTTGTTATTTCTATATTTTTCCATGATATGTCATATTTGTTTTTTAGACTTTTTGATATTGCCTTAAAAACTGCTTCTTTCCCTGAAAACCTAGCAGCATAATGTTGATATTTTATGTTTTCTTTTTTACTTTCGCAATATTCTATCTCTTTAGTTGTAAAAACTTTTTTCATAAAATTTGTATCTTGCATTGCTTCTTTTATTCTTTCTACTTCAATTATGTCTGTCCCAACTAATACTTCCATTTTACAAGCCTTTCTTTTCATAATGTATTTATTATAGCATATTTTTATTGGTTTTACAACAAATATTTTCTTTTAGATTTTCGTGTTAAATTTTGGCATTTTCATCTTTTATTTCATTATAAGTATGACATTTTATGTTTTAAGTATTATACTTAAAGTTACGCAATAATCCATACAGGATAGATACATTATGAAATGACGCTTATTTCTGTTGTTTCATTTGTATAAAATGTGAGTATATGGTCGGACCTCAGAAGGAGGGAACTATTTGAGGAATTTGAAGAGAACCTTAACATTGTTTCTTGCCCAAAAAGGATTTAAAGCTAACCTTTAGGACATTTGTATAATGTGAGTCCTACTTCCACTTGCTCCTGTACCTTTTAACAATTCGTATATCTCACATTTGCAAACACCTCCCCAAAAAGGGAGGTGTTTGTTTTAATCTACAACTGATAATATTGATTTGTCAGCTTTAAACATTTTATTTTTTATATCTTTTATTTCTTCAAGAGTTATGTTACTTATTTCATCAATATATTCTAGGCTATTTATACCTTTGATGCTGTCTGATAAGAACATTCTGCCTACTTCTTCAACATCTTCATATTGAGTAACAATTTCCCCATAAATTCTTTTTTTGCTTCTCTCAAAATCCTCAG
The DNA here is from genome assembly GCA_948919095.1 of uncultured Clostridia bacterium. Taxonomy (GTDB): domain Bacteria; phylum Bacillota; class Clostridia; order TANB77; family CAG-508; genus CAG-793. The sequence goes on from CAQYCU010000009.1 coordinate 14,327, forward strand.
TTGTTATTTCTTCATTTTGAAGTGCATTTATTACAATATCATATACTTTCTTAGCTTCTTTGCTTTCGCCTGAAAAAAGGGCATGTGAATATTGGTCTGAGAATTCAAAGTCACAGTCAAGTTCACTCATGATAAGGCCTTCATCATAAAGGCTTTTGTATGTTTTAGAACATTTTCCTATTACGCTATTGAAAATTATTTTTACTGCTAAATCTTTTTTTACTTTGTTCATGTCTTGCATAAAGTCTCTATATCCAATCATGAATATAGGCATATTAACATTCATTTTCTTTTCTTTGTATTTTTCATTTATATTATCTTCATATGGTGGATAGAATCTTTTTATTTCACCTTCTTTGTCATGTTTTAATAGACGTTTTTTTATTTCTTCTATTATTTCTTCTGGCTTGAAGTTTCCAGCAATACACATTATCATATTTGTTGGATGATAGAAAGTGTTATAACATGAATATAGTGTTTCCTTAGTAATATGGCTAATGGTTTCAATGGTCCCTGCTGGGTCGATTGTGATTGGGTTATTTTTGTATAGACATTTCATTGCATTTATATATAATGACCAAACTGGTTCATCATCATATCTTTGAATTTCCTGTCCTATTATTCCTCGTTCTTTTTCGACATTTTCATCTGTGAAATATGGTTTTTGCACAAAATCCATTAATTCATCTAGACCTTCATAAAAGTTTTCAGTTCCTGCAAATAGATATGCTGTGTGGTCATTTGTTGTATATGCATTGGTATCAAGCCCAAGAGCTTGCAATTTATATAAACTATCTACACCATTTTCTTGTTCAAACATTTTGTGTTCTAGATAATGTGCTACTCCGTCTGGCACTTGTATCTCTTCTCCTGATACTGGGTCTATAAAGTGGTTGTCGATTGAACCGAATTTTGTACCCCAAACTATATATTTTTTGTTTGTATTTTCTTTTGGGATTATTATAACTTTCATTCCGTTTTCAAGGGTTTCAATATATATCTTTTCATCAATTTGTTTATTCTCAATTAATTCCATTTTGATTTTTGTAACTCCTTTAAATATAGTATTTAGGTTTTTGTATGGATACCTATAAACCTTTATTTTTTTATACTTTTATAATATTTTCTAGTTTTCTAAATAATAGATTGTGTTAATCTTTACATTTTTAGCTGTTTCTATAATGTCGTCTTTTGTAACTTTTTGTAGTTTTTCTATATATTCATTAATCTTTAATTTTTCTCCAAATAGCTCTTGATCAAAGTTAAATGATATTATATCTTCTTGAGATTCTTGTATCATTCGTAGTGATGCTATAATTAGCTCTCTTCCTGCATTTATCTCGTCTTCTGTAATATTTCCATTTCTTATTGCTTCAAGTTGTTCTTTTATAACTTCTAACGTTTTTTCAAAGTTTTGTAACTCTATTCCTGTTCGAATAAATATTGCATCTTTTCTTCTAACATACATTGAACCTGCTGAATATGCAAGGCCTTGTTTTTCACGTACGTTTTGAAATAGTTTAGAGTTTGCTCCACCACCAAGTACAATATTATACATTGTCGCTGCAAATTTGTCGTTATTTAGCACATTTAGTCCTATTATTAGCTTTCCTTGGGTTACATCTGCACTTTCTCTAACTAATTGAGGTTCTCCATTTGAATTTGAATTATTTGTTGAACTTTGTTGATTATCATTTACTATCTCAATGTTCCCTAGACTTTCTAATTCTTTTGGTACTTGGATATTTTCAGCATCCATGCCATAAACAAATATATCTATTCTGCATTGTTTTAACATTTCCTTATAGTATTCATATAAATCTTTTGAATTTATATTTGCTAGGTCTTCTTCTGTTCCAAATTTGTATAGTCCATAAGGCTCATTTTTAAACATTTCTTCTATACATCTGTTGAAAGCATATTTTTCTTTGTTGTCTTTTTTAGATTGTATTATTTGTAATAGATTTTCCTTTTCTTGCTCTACTATTTTGTCATCAAATTTATCATTTTCTACTAATGGATTGAAAACTATATCTAATAATAAATCTAACCCATCTTGTGCTAAGTTTTCATTATTAAGTACATATTTATTTCCAATACATTGAATATAAAATTTTAAAATGCAATAATCTCCTGCTTTATCTATTCCACAGTTTAGATTTGCTCCATACATATTCTCCAATTTTTTACTTATCTCGACTTGGTCTTTTAAATTTTGTGTTCCTCTTGATAATACTTTTGGAAGTAATGCATTTTTTGTTAGTGTTTCTTTTTTTAATGGTAGTGTTAAAAAGATTGCAAGCTCATTGGTTTTATATTTGTTTGTTACTGTTTTGTTTATAAACATAATTCTTTCCTTTCTAGCCTTTAAGTATACTTTATTTTTTAAATTTTAGGCATATTTTCTTTACTTATTTTCTATAAACTTATTATTTTGTATTTATAACTCATATATACTATATACTTTTAGTTTATTTCATATATATCATAACTATATAATTCATCAACTTTTTTATAATTATTTTTTACATATTGTCTTACATTATTCATGAATTGATAGTTTGATTTGTAGTTTTCATTTTCCATTAACATTAGTGTGTTTTCTAATGTATGTATTTTATATATTACCTTGCCTTCACTATTTTTCCCCATATTTCCTATGAGTGGCATATCAAAATACCAATTATCTATTTCCATTTTTAAAGTATAAAACATTGCTGTTGATGAAAATATTTTTATATTTTTGCCTTGTCGTTTTTTGTCGTTTATATATTTTGTAACTTCTTCAATTTCATTTAATGTTTCTTTATCTATTTTTGCTCCATAAAATGCGTTTTGTTTGTCAGTTATTCGTACTTTTCCTCTGTCTATAAATATTAAACTAACTGATTTTGTAATCGTTATTAATACTAATACAATACTTACAGCTTTTAGTACATTGTTAATTTGCTTTATTTCAAATAGTAGTCCTAATATTTGATATATTTCATATAATAATATTATTTCCCATAAAAAACTTGCCATTATAACATGGTGTTTATTTACTATTGGCAATATTACTAAGTTTGCTCCTATTGCAAAACATACTAATATTACTATATTTTGAATGTTGGCTATTTTCTTTTTTCTTATGATTAACATTGTTATTATTGATACAGCTATTAATGTTATATTCTTAATTAATTCTATTAGTGTTATTTTTCCATTTCGACAAAATTCTTTTGTTTCTAATATACATAAATCTATAAATTCATATAAGTTGTTATTTAAGTAAAATATAAGCAATATTCCTAATGATATTATTATTGACATAAGTCCAGTTTTTATTATGCTTATTATAGCTTTTTTCTTATTCTCGTGTATGTATAGTTCATATAGAATGTAACTTATTACATAGCCGTGCTCCTAGTTTTTGCATTGTGAAAAATGTTATTACAATTATAATTGCCTGTGTTAAGTTGTTGTGTTTTTGTATCATTGTGTTGAATTTCGGCATATTTTCGACATTTTCTTTATTGTTTTGTATATATTCAGCACTTTTAAGTGAATATATTATTCCTAATAATACAAATATTAGTCCTAGTGCATTGTAGTTTGTTCCACCTTTTATTATTTCTATTGATATCATTACTATACTTATTGTAAATATCATTGCAAATTGCTTTTTTACTTTTAGAATTTTAAATAATTTGTATATTGTCATATAAAATATTGTCATTATCATAACTCCATAAAGTAAAAATGTAAAATAGTTCCCATAAAATATAGATAACAGTAACTTGCCTATTATGAAAAACAGTGGAGTTATCAGTATGTTTACGTCTTTATATATTAATTTTCCTTGGTATAATTTATACATGTTTCCAAAGTCAAATAGACTGTCTTCTGCTATTAGAGAGCCTTGAAATATCTCTAGAGTCACTATTATACCTATTACTAGAGTTAGTATTAGTGTATCATGTTTATTAATAAATGTAACCAGTTTTTTCATTTATTTTATTCCTCTCAAAGTCACAAATTAAGATAATGTCTTCATTTGTTTTACGTATATTTATTCTTAGATAGTAATATTCCTCTATGATTATATAAATTTATTCAAAAAAAGGCGTTCTTCAACGCCTCTCTCATTAACATCAATTTAAGTCTAGAATTTTCTTTTTCTAGCTGCCTCTGATTTTTTCTTTCTTTTTACGCTAGGCTTTTCGTAGCATTCTCTCTTACGTACTTCTTGTAATATTCCATTTCTAGCACAAGACCTTTTAAATCTTTTTATTGCATCTTCTATATTTCCATTATTAACTTTTATTTCTGGCACTTTTCATCCCCTCCTTCCAAAGCCTTTAAAACTTGTATGGGATTTTTAAACTTTCAATTTGAACATTCAAGAAAGTCTAAATCTTTTTTATACCTCATTATTATATATTATTTTTCATTAAATTGTCAATACATATAGTTAAATTTTTGTTTAAATTTAATAAGCTTTACTTTCTATACTAAATTTCTCTTGCTTTTACTATTAATCTTTGTTTTCCATAATTTGTACATGTAATAAGTGTTACTTCTCTTTTTCCATTTGTTAATTGGCTTGTACATGTTACATCTGTTGGTTCTACAATATATATATTATATACAGAATATCTTACTACATTTCCTGCTAAGTCTTTAAGTTGTACTTCATCTCCAGTTGCTGCCATACTAAGCTTTCCAAACATTTTTCCACTTTTGTAATTGTGTCCTACAATGCAATAGTTTCCAACTTGGTTTGGGCTTGGTCCCCAGTATTTACACAATGATATTTTTAATAATGCATCTGATTCTTCTGATAACACTGGATAACTTATTCCAAGCTTTGGATATGTTAATACTGATTCTGTATTATATGTGCTACCATTACTTGTTTGTACTGTGCTTGATGGTGCCTCATGCTCTGGTTCATCTTGAATTGGTATTGGCTCAACTGCTTCTGCGCCTTCGTTATTGTCTTCATCTAATGAGATTACTATCTCATCTTCTTCCACTGTTGTTCCATCATTAAGCTGTGCAAGTATTTCTTGTCCCAATGCTTCTTGGTCATTTCTATTTTTTTCGGCATATACATAATATGCTAAAAGGGCGATTAATGTCAAAATTGAAAACATATATAATACTTTATATGCTCTTCTTTTTTGTTGCATCTCACGTGTTATATAAATTTTTTCTGAAATTAATATTTGATTCATTTTTCCTCCCTTCATTTACTATTTAATTATAGCTCATTTTTTAGTTTTTATCAAGTAAATTTACAATTTTTGCATACTCTTGTAATCCTAGTGTTTCACCTCTTATATCTTCTTTTATTCCTAAAATATTCAGTATTTCAAGAAGTTTATTTTTTTCAATTACTGTTGATAGCGAGTTTGTAATTGTTTTTCTTCTCATTGTAAAATTGGATTTTATTAATTTAAATAACATCTCTTCATTTTTTACTTGTACTCGAGGTGTTTTTAGTTTTTCTAACTTTACTATTGCTGATTCTACTTTTGGTGATGGTATAAAATATTCCTTATTTACTTTTTTTATTATTTCTGTATCTGCATAATAATTTACTAAATATGTGATTGCTCCTGCGTCCTTACTTCCGTGGTTTAGCACATATTCTATCTGCTACTTCTTTTTGTATTAAAATTCTAATGTCTTGAATGTTCGTTTCTAATAAATTTGTGACTATTTGTGTTGTAATATAATATGGTAAATTTGCTACTACTTTTGCATTTGGAACTAATTTGCTAATATCCACATTTAGTATATCGTCATTTATTATTTCTAAATTATCATAGTTTTTAAATCTATCCTTTATTATATAACACATTTTACTGTCTAATTCTATTGTTATTACTTTTTTTGCTTTTTCTAGTAGCACTTCCGTAAGTGTTCCTAATCCTGGTCCTATTTCTATTACTGTGTCATTTTTTTTCACATCTTCTGCCATTGTTACTAAACTATCTTCATTTATTAAAAAGTTTTGTCCTAGACTTTTATGTGCATGTACATCATATTTATTCATTAAATATCGCGTTTCTTGTTCTAAGTTCATATTATAATTCAAGTTGGAAAAGAATTGTTATATACAATTATCTTCCAACTTCCTCCTAATTTTGTAATTTATTATTAACTTCTTGTAATGTAACGTTTATTATTGTTCCTTCATCTACTTGTGTGTCTGCTTTTATATCTTGTGCTATAACAATTCCTGTTCCCGAGCTTGATATATTAAGATTTCGTGATTCAAGCATTATTCGTGCTTGTTCAAATGATACTCCCTTTAGGTCTGGAACTGTTTGTGACACTCTATCATCTTTTCCTTCTACATATAATTTTACTATTCCTTTTTTTCTTAATTGTGTACCTGCTTTTGGTACTTGTTCTGATATTATTTCATCAGATGCTCCAGTAACTTTACATGTTAAACCAATGTTTTCAAGTGCTGTTTTTGCAGATTTTAGGCTTTGTCCTTTTACATTCGGTACTGTAACTATTTCACTTGAATTATTGCTTGCTGTGTCATTTGAAGGTATATCTAGATATGGGAGAACTTCTGATAATATTTGTGATACAGCTGGTGCTGCTATTGTTCCACCATAATAACTTCCTGCTGTTGGTCCATATAGTGTTAATAGTGCAACTATTTTTGTATTTTCAACAGGTGCTATCGCTAAGAAAGACGATACATATCCATTTTCAGGGTGATTTGGGTCTGGCTCTGATGTTCCTGTTTTTCCACCTATTGTGTATCCAGATACTTTTGCAAAGTTTCCGCCACCTTTTTCGACAACATCTCTCATTATTCCTTTTAATTTGTCTGCAGTATCTTTTGATACCATTTGTCGTTCACGGTTTGTTGCAATAGTTGTAATATTTCCTGTTTCTGTGTTTTCTATTCTGTCAACAATATGTGGAGTAACCATAACTCCTCCATTTGCTATTGCACTTACTGCCTTTACTAGTTGCATTGGCGTTATTGTAAATCTTTGTCCAAATGACATTGTCGCTAATTCAACTGGTCCTACATTTTTTTGTGCCCAGAATGTCCCTGTTGTTTCACTTGGCAAATCTATTCCCGTTTTATCAAATAGCCCAAATTGTTTTAAATATTTGTAAAATGTATCTACTCCTACTTTTTTTGATAACTGTATTAATGCTGGATTACATGAATTTTCTAGTGCATTTCTTAGGCTTTGACGTCCATGCCCATTTTGGTTTGCACATCTAATACGTACTCCACTTACAATTTCAGCTCCTCCACAATAGAATTCTCCTGCTATATCTGTTTCTGTTATGTTTTCCTCTAGCGCTGATGCAGCTGTTAATACTTTAAATGTTGAGCCTGGTTCATATGCATCAAGTACTGCTCTATTTCTCCACATTGAGTATAGTTTACTACTTTTCTCTTCTGCTGATAATTGGTCAAATCCTTCTGATATCCACTCATTTGGTGTATATGGTGTATTTAAGTTAAAGTCTGGATATGTTGCCATTGCAAGTATTTTTCCTGTTTCTGGGTCTTCTATTATTATATTTCCACCACGTTTGCATCTATTCTCTTCAACTGCTTGTTTTAAATATTTCTCAGCTATTGATTGAATATTAGAGTCAATTGTTAGATATATATTGCTTCCATCCTTTGGTGCTATATATTGTTCATTTTTATCAGGAATTGCTTTGCTTGAACCATTCTGAGTTGCTGTAGTTAATCGTCCACTAGTTCCTTTTAATATGCTATCATATTTTAGCTCAATTCCATCTATTCCTTGATTATCAGTTCCACAGAACCCTATTAAGTTTGATGCTAAATTGTTGTATGGATAGTATCTCTTTGTATCTGGGTCTATGTTAATTCCTGAATTATATTCTTTTTCATTAAGCCATTCCTTTAATTGTTCTATTTTATCATTTTCTACCTTTGATACTATGGTTTCAACTGATTTCTCACTATTTAGTTTTGCTAAAACATCTTCTTCATTTAGTTCAAATATTTCGGCAAATTTCTTTGCTATTTCACTTTTTTTTGCTTTTGTTTTTTCTTCGTCAACTTTATTATTTTTTTTGACATTAATATATTCTGGACTTACTGTAACGGTGTCAACATTTGCACTTATCGCTATTGCCTTTCCTGTATAATCATATATTGTTCCTCTTTTTGCGTTTATTAAAGTACTAGATATTGCCTGACTTAGCTTTCGTCTTTCAAGGTATGACCCTTTAACAAATTGCAAAAATCCAATTCTTCCTACTAAAGCAACAAATAATATAATTATTAGCACAACAAATACAAATGCTCTAATACTAGACATTTTAAGTACTTTTTTTTGTTTTTTCTTTTTTAATACATTTTTCTTATTGTTGTTCGAATATTCCATCAAATTCTTCACCTGTTATTTTTTCTTTTTCAATTAATACAGCTGCTACTTTATCAAGTTTATCCCTATTTTCTCTTAATATACGTTTTGCTTGTTCATATGCATTGTCAATAATTTTCTTAATTTCTTCATCAATTATTCCCGCTGTTTCTTCTGAATATGATTTTTCTTGAGTAAAGTCTCTTCCTAAGAATACTTCATCTTGTGATGAGCCTAACATAATTGTTCCTATCTTTTCACTCATTCCATATTTAGTACACATTGCTTTTGCAATTTGTGTTGCACGTTCAATGTCGTTACTTGCACCTGTTGAAATATCTCCTAATACTAATTCTTCTGCTGCTCTACCACCAAGTAATGATACTATATTTTCAAGCATTTCTTCTTTTAATACAAATGATTTATCTTCTGTTGGTCTATACATTGTATATCCACCAGCCATTCCTCTTGGAATTATTGATATTTCATGAACTGGGTCTTGTGTTGGCAAGAACTTGCTAACTACTGCATGACCCCCTTCATGGTATGCTGTAAGACGTTTGTCTTTTTCTGTTCTTACTCTTGTTTTCTTTTCTGGTCCCATTGTTACTTTTACCATAGCTTCTTCTATTTCTTGTTGTCCTATTGCTTGTTTGTCCCTTCTGGCTGCAAGTAATGCTGCTTCATTTAATAAGTTTTCAAGGTCTGCGCCTGTAAATCCTGAAGTATTTTTTGCAATTACATTTAAGTCAACGTCTGCTTCAAATTTTTTCTTTCTGCTATGTACTTCAAGTATTTGGTTTCTTGCTTTTACGTCTGGTGCTGGAACTACTATTTGTCTATCAAATCTTCCTGGTCTTAATAATGCTTTGTCTAGTACGTCTGGTCTGTTAGTTGCTGCTATTACTATTACACCTTCATTTGCTGTGAACCCATCCATTTCAACAAGCATTTGGTTTAATGTTTGCTCTCTCTCGTCATGTCCTCCACCAAGTCCTGCTCCTCTTTGTCGTCCTACTGCATCAATTTCGTCTATAAATATTATTGATGGAGCATTTTTCTTTGCTTCTTCAAATAAATCTCTAACCCTTGATGCACCAACACCTACAAACATTTCAACAAAATCTGAACCACTTATAAATAAGAATGGAACTCCTGCCTCTCCTGCAACTGCTTTTGCTAATAATGTTTTACCTGTTCCTGGTTGTCCTACAAGTAGTACTCCTTTTGGTATTCTTGCACCCATATCTGTGAATTTTTTAGGATTTTTCAAGAATTCTACTATTTCTTGTAATTCTTCTTTTTCTTCGTCTATTCCTGCTACATCATTGAATGTTACTTTTGGTTTTGATGTATTGTTTAGCATTTTTGCTTTGCTTTTCCCAAAGCTCATTGTTCCATTTCCTTGGCGTTGTCCTCCTCCTAGGAATAGCATTAGCATTAATAATATTAATATTATTGTTGATGCTGGTATTAGCATATTTGCAACTATTAGTAAAAATGGCTCATCTTCCATTGTTACTTTTATGGAATTGTCCTTCATTGATTTATTTACATTTTCTAGTAAGTTTTCAACATCTGGAATATTTACATTCTTTTTGCTTTGGTCATTTTTTAGTTTTACTGTTGCGGTTTCTCCACCATATTCTATTGATATTTCTGATACTGCTCCACTTTCGATTTTTTCTATTAATTCTGAATATGTAAGTTTATTTCCTGAGTTATTTAGTACTGCTGGTATTAAGAACATTAATATAACACCTATTATTAGCCATACTGCTAATGTTTTCAAACCGTTTTTCAAAATTATTCCTCCTTGTATTTATATATAATTTTTATTTTTATTTTTGTACTTTTTATTTTGTTGAATCTAATTCGTATAATTGTACATCTTAGCTTATCATACAATGTGCTTTTATGCAATACTTTTGTTTGAAAATTTTGTAAATTTTTAGTGAATTTATTTTATTGTTTTTTAATTTTATTTACTATTCTTTAAATATAAATTGCAATTTTTTATCTTGAAGTTTTATTTCTAAATTTTTATTGATTTTTACATATTTGTTCCCTATGTTTCTTTGTGCTAATTTTATTATATCATCAATATTTGCTTTTTCAGTATTTCGTGATGTCCCTTGTAATTCTTCAATAATAAATATAATTACATTAGTTTTTATGGTATTTTCTAGTTTGTTAAATTCTTTTGCATCTAAGTTTATTTGTTTCTTTTTATTTAATTGTATTGAATTTTGTTGCTGCTTTTTGTCTATATTTGTCGTTTCTTGTATTCCTTTTTTGTCAATTATTGTCGTTTGTCCTTCTTTAATTTCTAAATCTTTTAATTTTTGATATGCTTCTTGTGCTTTTATTTTTGTGTAATTATTATTTTCTTTTATAATTTTTGATGTTCTTGATAATGTATTAATTATATTTGGATTTATTTCTTCAAGTTTTGGAATAATTTGATTTCGTATTATATTTCTTGTATAAATGTTTTCCTTATTAGTATAATCTATTCGAGGTTCTAAATTATATTTATCACAATATTCTTCAATTTCAGTTCTAGTACAATTTATTAAAGGCCTAATATACTTTTTGTATTCTTGTGGTTGTATTCCTTCCAATCCATTTAATCCGCTTCCTCTTATTAAATTTATCAACATTGTTTCTGCATTATCATTCATATTGTGTGCTATCGCTATCTTGTTTGCATGTTCTTTTTTTAGTATTTCATTAAAGAAGTCATATCTGATAGTTCTTCCAGTTTCTTCTGTTCCTCTTTTTGTTTCTTTTGCTATTTGCTCTACATTTATTCTTTTTGCATAAAACTTTATATTCATTTTTTCGCATGCGTCTTCCACAAATTGTTCGTCTTCTGTGGAATCTTCTCTTATTAAGTGGTTTATGTGTGCAACTATTATTGAATATTTTAATTTTTCTTTGTATTTATTTAAGCATGTTAAAAGAGTAATAGAATCAGGGCCTCCTGAGACCCCAACTACTATTACATCTCCTTCATTTATTAAGTTATTCTCTTTAATTGTATCCAAAAAATTTTGTTCTAAGTTATCTCGTCGTTGTGCCATTTATATTTTCCTTTCTTAGACGACGTTTATTTCTCAAACTGTTATTCGAACATAGCATTCTCAAACTTAGTATATTGTGGCATCCATAGTAGCTTTGATGTTCCTATTGGACCACTTCTGTTTTTTGCAATTATTATCTCTGCTATATTTGTTTGTTCTGCTTGTGGATTATAGTAATCGTCTCTGTAAATAAACATTACCATGTCGGCATCTTGCTCTATTGAACCCGATTCACGTAAGTCTTGTAACATAGGTCTGTGGTCTTGTCTTGCTTCTGGTGAACGTGATAGCTGTGATAGTGCAATTACAGGAACGTCAATTTCTTTTGCTAATATTTTTAAAGACCTACTAATTTCTGCAATTTCTTGTTCACGTCCATTTGTTTTTCCGCTTCCTTGAATTAGTTGTAAGTAGTCTATTACAATTAGACCTATGTCCTTTTCTAGTTTTAATTTTCGACATTTTCCTCTAATTGTTGCTACCGTGGTTTCTGCTGAATCATCTATGAATATTCCTGCTGATTCTGATAGTTCTCCTGATGCTACTGCAAGTTTTGACCATTCTTCGTCGTTTAAATCTCCCTTTCCGAATTTATTGCTATCAACCATGGCTTGTGAACATAGTACTCTGTTTGCACATTGCTTTTTTGACATTTCTAGACTAAATATGACAACTGGTGTGTTATATTTTAGCGCTGCGTTTGTTGCTATGTTTAGTGCAAATGCTGTTTTTCCCATTGCTGGTCTTGCGGCAATTAGTATTAATTCTGATTTATGAAATCCTAAAGTTTTGTTATCTAGGTCTATAAATCCGCTTGCTACACCTGTTATGTGTTGTTTATTGTTATATAATTCTTGTAGTTCTGTGAAAGAATCAATTAATATGTCTTTTATTGGAGAATATCCTTTTTGTGATTTTTTTTGCATGATGTCAAATATTTTCTTTTCAGCTCCATCCATTATTTTTTCTATATCTTCATTTTGGCTATATCCAAGTTCTATTAATTCGTTTGCTGTTTTTATTAGAATTCTTAATATTGATTTTTCTTCAACTATTCTTATGTATTTTTCTGCATTTGCAGTTGTTGGAACTTTTTCAGGAAGTGATATTAAATAATTAAATCCACCTACTGCTTCTATTTTTCCTAATGATACTAACTCTTCTTGTACTGTTATTAAATCAATTGGTTCTGCTTTAGCATATAGATTTGATATCGCTTCAAATATTATTCTATTGTCTTCTCTATAAAAGTCACTATCTTTTAGTATTTCCATTGCTACGACTACTGCATCTTTATCTGTTAACATACTTCCTAATACTGCTTGTTCTGCTTCTTCGTCGTGAGGTGGTATCTTATTTAGTTCCATAATACTTCCCTTTCACTTAATCTTTATTTTAGTCCTTCTACCGTTACTTTTAAACTGCCAACAACTCCTTCGAATAATTTAATTTCTACAATAGTTGCCCCTAATGTTTTTATTGTTTCTTTTAATTCTATCTTTCTTTTATCTATTGATATTTTGTGTTGTTTTTCAAGTTGCTCTGATATTTCTTTTGCTGTTACTCCTCCAAATATTTTTCCGTTTTCTCCTGCTTTTACTTGAATTTTCAAGTTTGTCTTTCCAAGTTTTTCTTTTATTTCTTCTGCTTTCTTTTTATCTTCTTGTTTTTTAAAAGCGTTTGAGTCTTGCTTTGACTTTAAATTTGACATATTCGCGGTATTTGCTTCAACTGCTAACTTTTTTGGAAGTAGAAAGTTTCTAGCATATCCATCATTTGCATTTATTATCTCATCTTTTTTTCCTACGCCTTTTATATTTTCTAATAAAATTACTTTCATTTTGTTCTCCTTCATTTTTAATTCGCTTCTTCAAAAAAATACTCGTTTATCCTATTGATAAGTTCTTGTTTTGCATCTTCTATTGTAATTTCTTCTAATTGGGCCCCTGCAAGTGTTATATGTCCTCCACCGCCTAGTTTTTCAAGTATTACTTGTACATTTATATCACCTATTGAACGACCACTTATATAAATTTTCTCGCCTATTTTTCCTAGTACGAATGATGCTGTAATTCCACCTATTGTAAGTAGTTCGTCTGCTGCTTTTGCAGCTATAATATTTGCATTATCGTCTTCTTTGTCATATATTGATATTGCAATAGTATCGTTCATTATTTCTGATTTTGAGACAATATCAGATATTGCCTGATATGTTGATAAATCATTTTGAAACCATTTTTTTACTTTTATTATGTCTACACCACATTTACGTAAAAATGCTGCTGCTTCAAATGTTCTTACGCCAGTTTTGAATGTAAAGTCTTTTGTATCAAGCATTATCCCTGCATATAGCGCTTCCATTTCTATTGTTGTAAGTTCTAAATTTACTGTAGAGTATTGAAGTATCTCTGTTACTAACTCTGCTGCAGATGATGCATATACTTCATGAAATGTTAAAAGTGTATTTTCTATAAAATCTGCTCCTCTTCTATGATGGTCTATTATTACTACTCTTTTTACTTTTTCTAATAATTCTGGAACTTCTACATATGTGCTTCTATTAGTGTCAACTACAACTAATAATGATTTTTCAGTTATCATAGTTTCTAGGTCTTGTCTTGTTACAAATGCATCTGTATATTCTTCTGTTTCTTTGGCAGATTCTATGAATTTGTCAATTCCAATTCCTGTCGTTTCATTTATTATTTTTGATGGTTTTCCTAAAGTTTTTGCTAGTCTATATATTCCCATGCTTGAACCAATTGAGTCCATATCTCCATTTAGATGTCCCATAACTAGTACATTGTCTGAGTCTTCTATTAATTCTTTTAGTGCATGTGCAACAGCTCTTGCTTTTACTTTAGTTCTTTTTTCAACTTCTTGTGTACGTCCACCGAAGAATTCATATTTACCATTCATTTTTATAATTGCTTGGTCACCACCACGTCCTAATGCCATATCTAAAGCAGTCTTTGCTGATTCGCTTTTTTCAAGGTATGTATCTCCATCTACTGAAAATGCCATGCTTAATGTAATTTGGAGTAAGTCTGATACTTCAATTTTCTTTATTTCGTCTAATATTGACACTTTATCTTCTACTATTTTTCTAAATTGACTATATTCTGCAAGGCAGTGAAAGGTATCTCTTTCGGATTTTAGTATTAGTGCATTATATTTTGATGCCCATTCATATATTTTTTTCTCAATTTTGGCTGTTAGTATTGTCTTTTCTTCTAATGATACTCTTTGATTTAATTCTTCGTAGTTGTCAATCATTATCATTCCAATGCATACATTACTGTCTTCTGCCTTTTTCTCTAGTTCTTTCATATGTGTTTCATCAATAAAGTACATTATCGTTGTATAATTTTTTTCTTGTTTACGTCCCTTCTTTGATTTTATATATGAACCTACTATTCTATAGTTTTTGTTTTGAATTATTGTTTGATAGTTTACACTTCCTTTTTCTTGATTTTCAGCGTTTTCTATTTCATTTTTTACTTTATTTATTATTTCATTTAGTGTATTGTTTTCTCTTACATCTTCAAATTCACTAACAAATTGTTTGCTTTTCCAGATTATGTTTCCACTTGTTTCGATTATTGCTAATGGAAACGGTGAGTTTATTAGTGTTGTTTTTGCTGTTTGGTTTACTTCTAGTGTTAAGTCTTGTAGTATTTCTGATAATTCTGATTTTCTTTCTTTTGATACCCATGCTGTGTATATTATTACTAATGTATATATGAATATTGCTAATGGAATTAGCTTTACTTCAAATATACATAATACTACTAATAGTATTGCTATTATTAATAAATATATTTTTGTTTTTGATGCAAAATGTTCTAAGTTTAATATGTTTCTATTCGGCATAATACCCCCTTTTTATTACAGTTATGATTATAACATATTTTGCTGAATATAGCAAGTGCCTGAATAGAAGGTAATTGGTTTGTGTTCTCTTTGTTTTTCAATTTAAAATAAGTCCATATTGTTATATATAAATTTAACAATATGAACTCACTTGATTTATTATTATTTTACATTTTTTATTTCTTCTACTTTCATTCCTTTTAATAATTGTCTTTTACATTATCATTTGACAACTCTGTACTTTTATCAAGTTCTAACTTGTCTATTTTTATTTTTAGTATATCCTCTAAAAATGGCTTTGTTATTCTTTCCTTGGAAAAAGAGAGCATGAAACACTACGTCATTTTTAGGCTTTAATAAACTTTTCTTTTGTTCTGTTATTGTTTGATTTTAATATGTATTGAAATTAATTTTTTATTTTATTCTTTTCTAGAATATAATAATTGATTATACTACAGTTTTCTTTGTTTTGCAACAAAATCGTTCGACAGGATAAGATAAATTTCTTGATAAAACACAATTAAAAATACCATAAATTATGGAGTATTTCCATATTTTATGGTATTTAGTTTTCTATCTTATTCCTACAATAGGAGAGAAATATGCACTATTGTTAGGAACAGCCCAAATACGGTCAACACAAGTCATAGCTGTATATCCATACCATACACCGCCCCAAGGTGAGCATAACCAATAATATTCTTCACTACTATTATCAACATATATATTGCCACGTCCGTCTTTCTATTTCAACTACATATTGTCCACCTTGAGCTGTATACCCTGGTCTTAATAAATAGCCTGATGCAAAATTATTTCCATCTGCTTTTTTTCCAATTGAATAAGATAGATAATCTCTTCCAAGCCATGTGTTGTAAGACCTAACAAACATCTCTATACTTGGACCACCAATACATACACACGCCGAACTAGTTGCGTAATCTTCCCAATTTTGTGGATCACATAGCCAAAAGCAAGAATTTTTACTTTCTATCTCTTTTGAAACCCTTTGGTCTTCATCATCTCTATACATAGGATTCATTCGTTTCATAATTTCTATTCCTTCTTGTGAAGAAGAATAGTTCTCATACATGTTTTGAATTGCTATCTTTTTCTCTGTTTTATTAACATCTCTTTTAAAATACAAGGTTTTATTACCATATCCAAAATAATTGTCTGCATCATAATAGAATACTCTCCATATTCCTCCTGCTTTTGGATTATAATCAATAATTCTTATGCCTATATAATCTTTTAATGTATTTTCATTTACTAATTCCTTAGCTTGTGCAATTGTTATCCCATATATTACATTTACATTTGTTGTTTTATTTGCAGATACATTATCTGTATTATCTGTTGCAGTTACTTTTATTGAATAAGTTGTTTCTTCTCTATTTCCAGTTGGAGTTGTCATTATTTCAACAATTTGTTCTTGTGTAAATATTCCTGTTCTTTTATCCTCTGGTATTCCTTCTAGTAAAGTATCTTGTGTTGAACTTATTGTATAATTAAAATGATGAATTCCTGAGCCTTCTTGCCCTAATGCATCTCTGTCATGTCCAGTTGCACTAAATTTTATTTTTAATCCCTCAGCTTCTGCTGTCAATATTTCTACTGTTGGTGCTGTTCCATCTCTTTTTATTACTATATTTATTATTTTTTCTGCTTTCTTTCCATTACTATCAGTTGCTGTTATTTTTATATCAGTATCTTCTGAAATATTATTTATAATGTAATCTCCACCTGTTGTTGGGAATCCTGATATTATTGTTGAGCCCTTCGTGACTGTTGCTGTTGAATTTGTTATTGTTCCACCACTATAAGTTCTAATTACTCCACTTACTAATATTGTTTCTCCTTGCTTTACCCATCCATCATTTCCAGTTACTATAGTTGTTATAATTACTCCATCTGCTGGTCCAATATAGTCAACTATTTTTGGTATACTTCTATCAATTTCAAAAATGTATCCATCTACTATTACATTTTGTAAGTTTTTATTTGGCTTTTCTTTAGGTAAAAGCTCTCCTTCTATTTCTGCTATTTTATTGTCTAATTCTTCATCAGTTAGTCCTGTTGTATATTTTTGAATTTGAGCATCACTTAATGCTATTTCTAAAGTTTCTCTTGCTTTAGCCTGCCCATATTTATCTGTAGCTTGTTCTGCTCTACTAAATATTCCATTTTGGTTAAATACTGCACTTAAAGAAACTGCAGCTAAAATAAGTAGAACAATAATTGTAACAATTAGCGCTACTAAAGTAATTCCTTTTGTGTCTTTTAATTTTTTTCCAATGTTCTTTTTCATCTTTTCTCTCCTTTATCTATTATTCATGCATATTTCGTCATATGCTTTATAGTTATATTTATATATTATCTCAAAGTACTATAAAAAGTCAATATATGATTTAAAATAATATAAAAATATTATTTATAATAATAGGAGATTATATGAAAGAATTATATTTATGTAATTTAAAAAAGGCTAGAGAAAGTCGTGGAATAACTCAAGTGAGGTTATCTGTTGAACTTGAAATTGCTCAAGAAACAATTAGTGGTTATGAAATAGGTCGTATATGTCCTAGTGTACCAGTATTATTAAAAATTGCTAATTTTTTAAATGTTTCAACAGATTATTTACTTGGTAGAATTGAAAATGATATCCCTATTAAAAGTGATATTTCTAATGTGGAAAATCAATTATTGTTTGATTTTAAAAATCTAAATGAAAAAAATAAAAAAGACTTACTTTGGTATTTGAGTGCTTTGAAAAATAAGAATATATAAGATTTAATTTTATTATTTATAAAATAGTTTCTAACAAAATAAACGAATGGAGCGCCTAAGCGCCCCTATTCGTTTTACAGTGTGCTGAGCCATTTGTTAATCGTGTGCTCGAAGAGCTTCATCAGCCCGTAAGCAACCATGAAACCGCCAATTAACCAGCCAGTGTAAGCCCAGATGAACCAAAGGTTCATGTTCTCGCTTACGATGCCAAACGGCAGCACCTTGTTGAAGTGAGCAACCACACAGTGGATGCCCATGGTAAGCATTGCAATCGCAAAAATCTTGCCGAGGAGAAACCAGTATACCATCCAGTATTCCCTCATATGGTTGAAGAACTTGCAAATGATGTTTCTTACGTTGTCGTGTGCCTTGTCATTCTTCCGAATTGCCTTTACATAGAGAGACTCAATGATTTCGTTGATTTCTTGATAATTTTTCATGTTGTAAACACCTCATAAATAAATTTTGGGTAATTATATTATACCATTTTATAGCAAAAATTGCAACTTTCATTCCGTTATGTAAACCATTGCTGAGTTTGCTAATTTATCATTTGCAACTGTTTCATTTGTTTTATTATTACTTGATACTGCTTTTTCGTTTTTTTCCTTTTTCAGACTGTCTATTATTGTTATAAATGAAACTTCTCCATTGTCTTTGTCGTTTATCTTTGTAAATGTTTTATATTGTTCTGCCAGATTTTTAAGTGCTTTTACTCTCTCGTCAATGTCTTTTACATTTCCATATACTAAATTATATATTTTAGAAATTCCTTCATTGTCGAATTTTGTCATACCTTCTGTAAGTATATTTGTTCCTTTGGTAAGTGCTGTACTTCCATTAGTTAGTTGTGATAATGCAGTTTTCAATTCTGCAATTCCGTTATCTACTGCTGATATTGTTGTTTCATATTTTGCAAGTTCCATGTCTAATATTTTGTCTATATTTTCTCCGCTTAATTGCGCTTTTACTAAATTTGTCGCAATTTCTGTTGCTAAGTTTGAAGTGTATTGCTCTGCTAAAGTTGTTGCTGTTTTGTCAGCTATTTCATCAATTGTTACTAATAATTCTTTTTTTACATATTCTTCAATCTCAATATCATTTGATAAAGTTAATTTTATATTTTTTATTAAATTTTGTTGGATTGATTTTTTTATAGCATTGATTTGAGCTTCACTCATACTATTTTTTATTTTCGCAGCTACTGTATTTGCATATTGCATAATTGCTGTATTTAATTCTTTGTTTGATGAAATCTTGCTAGTTATCTCCACTAGTACTTCTGTAATAGTGTCATCAATTTTTGTTTCAACATTATTTATTGTACCAACGACCGTGTTTGATATTAGTTTTTTCACATTATTTAGTGCATCATTATATGCCATTTGTTTTGCTTGTTCTTCTGTGATTTGACCTGATACTATTGCATTTTGATAATAATTTTGTATTATACCTGGAACCATTGCTTGAGCCATTTTATTTACTTCTTCTTGCTCTTGTTTGCTCAAAAGTTTCATTGGGTCTTTTTCTGCTTGTGTTTTTACATTTTGTGTGTTTGTTTTTATTTCAGCCATTTTACTATTTAATATAGTTTGAATATCATTCATTACTATTGTTTTTATTGCTGTTTCTAATGTTTGAATTTCTTCTGTATCAAGCATATTATTTATTATTATTTGTATATCTTTTTCTAGTGCTTTTTCGACATCTTCTGGCACAACTGGTTCACCATTTTCTATCTCTTGTAGCTTTTCATTTATTGCTTGCTGTGTTAGTGCTTTTGTTGTATATATTGTTGAATTTTCAATGTCTTTTATGTTTTCATGTACTACTTTTTTTGCTTCTTGTTCTGCTTGTTTTTCAAGTTCTGGCATAATTGATTTTAATTCTTGGTTTAATATTTTTATTATTTGAGCTTTTATGTCATCTTTTGTAGAATATTTGCTTCTTTCACTTTCGTATAGAGATATTTTTGAGTTTAACTCTTTTGATAGTTGATGTATTCCGCTATTTAGTTGATATGCTCCATCACGTAAGTTTTTGCTTCCATCTACTAACATATTGCTTGCTTCTTTTAGTTCATTTGCTTGGCTATATATTTTATCTAAATCATCTAATACATTTAAGTCATTTTTTCCTAAAATTTTTGCGGTTGTATATGATATAATATTGTTCATTTCAAAGTTTTTTGCTTCCATTTCAATTATAATTGAGCTTGGAATTTCTATTTTTTCTTTTGATAGATTAAGACTTTCTTGTAATCCAGGCATTGCTATTCCTATCGCTACTGTTTTTGTTCCATTATCAATTATTTTTCCGTTTGTTATTTTTATATTTTCATTGTTATTTTTGTCAATTATCGTTCCTGCAACTACTACAAAGGGGGTGTACATAGTCGAATTTTGTCCATTTATTGTTACTGTATGTTTTTCATTATTAGTATATTCTATTGTAATTTTTACTTTTCCACTTTTTCCAACAATTTCTTTAGCTGATATTTCCATTCCATCTAATTCATATTTTATTTTACATGTTACTGGTGTTTCTTTTTCTGTTTCTCCTTGATATTGTACGGCTTTTCCATTTGATTTCCATATAATTTTGTCTTCATCTCTAGTAAATTCCTCATCTCCATTTGTGTTTTTTATATTTAACAAGTTTGTTATATCTTCTAGTAATTCGCTTTTATTGTCATTTGATATTTTGGTAGATACTATAGTTGAATATGGATTTGAATTATTATCTATCTTTGTATAAACGGTTTCTTCTTTAGTGTTTGCTAATACTGGCATTGAGTATAAGCACATTGTTCCTAGTAGCATTGACGCTACTGCTTTTTTTCTAATTTCTTTCATAATTTTCTCCCTTTCGCTCGCTTTTCTCGTTCATCGCCGTCCATGATTTTATTCTAAAATCATGTTCGTCAAATCATTATTTATTTTTATTATTAATTCCTAATGTTGTTTTACATATGGCTTTGTCAAATACTAATAAAAACGCTGGTAATACTGTAATTACAGTAATCATACTGATTATTGCTCCACGTGCCATTAACGTACATAATGAACCTATCATTTCTATTTTTGAGTACGCTCCTACTCCAAATGTTGCTCCAAAGAAGCATAAGGCACTTACTACTATTGAATTTATTGATGTCCCTAGTGAATAGTCCATTGCTTGCTTTTTATCATTTCCTTCTTTTCTTTTTTCAATAAATTTAGTTGTTATTAATATTGCATAATCAATTGTTGCTCCTAATTGAATTGTTCCTATTACTATTGATGCAATAAATGGTATAACCGTTTTTGTGTATGCTGGTATTCCCATATTTATAAATATTGCAAATTCAATTGTGGACATTAGTATTACAGGTAAACTTATAGATTTTAATACTACAAACATTATTACAAATATTACTCCAATTGATACCCAGTTCACCCAATTAAAGTCGTGGTCGCTTATTTCTACTAAGTCTTTCATTAGTGGTCCTTCACCTGCAAGTATTGAATTTTCATCATATGCTTTTGTTATTTCATTTACTTTGGCAATTTGCTCATTTAATTCATCTGTTGCTAGTTCGTATTTTGAACTTATTAATATTAATTGATATTTATCTGTTTTAAATATATCTTTTATATCATCTGGTAGAATATCTACAGGAGTTGATGTCCCTAGCAGTTTTTCATAACTAAGTATTGATGTTATTCCATCTAGGCTTTCTATTTCTTTTGTCATTTCATTTATTTTATACTCTGGTATATTTCTATCAATTAGTAATAATTCTGTTGTTACTATGTCGAATTTCTCTTGTAATTCATTATTTGCTTGAATACTTTGAAGTGTGTCTGGCAATGATTTGTCTAAGTTATAATATACTTCTGTATTTGAGTATCCATATAATGCAAATGGCAATATAATTAAAAATGCTACTATTATTGCTTTGTTATGTTTTATATTAAATTCCTTTAGATGATTGAACTTTGGAAGTATCTCTTTATGTTTTGTTTTTTCAATTGCTTTATCACATAGTAATAACATTGCTGGCAAAATAAATATTACACATAGTACTCCAAATAGTACTCCTTTTGCCATTACTATACCTATGTCTTTTCCTAAAGTTAAGTTCATACTGCATAAAGCTAAAAAACCTGCTATTGTTGTAGTTGCACTTCCTAATACTGATGTCATTGTTGTTTTTATTGCTTTGCTCATTGCTTCATCATTGTTACTTGTCTTTTCTTTTTCTTCTTTATAGCTATGGTATAAAAATATTGCAAAGTCCATTGTTACCCCTAATTGTAATACTGCACTTATTGCTTTTGTTATGTATGAAATTTGTCCTAAAAATACGTTTGTTCCCATATTGTAAAGTATTGCTATTCCTATGTTTAGTAATAATAATATTGGTGCTAAGTATGAATCTAGTGCTAGCTCCAAAACTATTATACATAGTAATACTGCAATTACTACATATATTGTTATTTCTGAATTTGATAAATCTCTTGTGTCTATTAGTGCCGCTGACATTCCGCTTATTTTACAATGTTCATCTGTTATTTCTCTTAAATCACTTATTGTTTTCATTGTTGCATCTGATGATATTGCTTCTTTAAAAGTTGCTAATATTACTGTACTGTTGTCTTTGTATATTTTTTCTTTTATATTATCTGGTATTGTTTCTATTGGTATGGCTGTTCCTGTTATGTCTGCAACTGATATAACTTTTTGTACATTGTCTAATTTTCGAATCTTTTCCTCTAACTGTATTATGTCTTTTGCTTCCATCTTTTCAACGATAATCATAGAAAATGAACCCATACTAAAGTCACTTTTTAAGATATTCTGGCCTTGTACTGTTTCTACTTCTTCTGGCAAATATGCTAGTATGTCATAGTTTATTTTTGTAGCTTTCATTCCTATAATTGAAGGTATTAGCAATATCAATGCAATTACTAATATTGACTTCTTGTGTTTACAAATAAACTCTCCTAGTTTTAACATTTACGTTTTTCCTCCTTTTTACTTGTGTATTGTTTGCCTATTTATGACTAACGGTCATTTCATATTATATGATAAAAATGACTAATAGTCAATATTTTTTTTAAAAATTTTTAATTTTATTGACTAAAGGTCATTTTTAGTTGTATAATAATTATAGTTATTATCAGTTTTTAATATATTGCAATATTTCTATTATTATGGTTTTTTATAAAAAGGATTTAAAATGAAAAAAAGAATTGAGTTGGTTGATACTAACAGTAAAGTTGATAAACAAAATAGGCTTTTAGAAGAAGCTTTTAAGTTATTTATGTCAAAAGGTATTAAAGATACTTCTATTCAAGATATTGTTGATAATGCAAATGTTGCTAAAGGTACTTTTTATTTGTATTTTAATGATAAATATGAACTTCGTGATGTTTTAATTATTAAGCATTCTCAAAAGCTTTTTAATAGTGCTTTAAAAAAGCTTGAAAAAAATAAGATTGATGGATTTTCTGAACAAATTATTTTCATTATTGATTATGTTATTGATGAACTTACTAAAAATCCATTACTTTTACAATTTATTTCTAAAAATTTAGGCCTTGGAATTTATAATAAGTTTATTGCTACTTTACGTTCTAATATTAATGAACAAAAAAATGGTGTTTATGATTTATTTTTAAAAGGTGTTGAGGAAAATAATATAAAGCTTGAAAATCCTACTGTTACTTTATTTATGATTATCGAACTTGTTAGTAGTACATGCTTTACTTGCATTTTGTATAAAGACCCTCTTCCAATTAAAGAATACAAGCCTATTCTTTATAAAGAGATTAAAAAAATGCTTGAAAATAAGTAATCAAATTTTGTTATTTTTATATAAAAACGGGGAGAAAATATGCATAATATTGATTTGCATGCATATCTCTCCCCTTGTTTTTTGCCTGGACTGCTCTTTATCAGAATACAGCCACGATGGCTTCAGTCTCCTGCCACATTACAACGACCTGATTCCGTCCGCGCTTGACCTCATAGAAGCTCTGAACGAACTCTTCGAATCTCTGCCGCTGGTAGCCGAAGTCCTCGATGTTAGTGGCGTTTCTGTTGAAACTGACACAGAGTGTTTTCTTTGTGCCAAAAATCTTGGTTTTAGAAAGACCTACTCTGGCTACCCAGCTAAATCTCTCCTTGACATCACAGTTGCTGATAGCAAACTGTTCTCTACGATTTTTACCCATTTGCATCGTCCTTTCTACTGAGTTGTGCTATTTATTATAATACAGCTTTATATAAATTGCAAGCTTTTATGTTAAAATTTCTAATATGAAATAAAGACCTTCTCTATAGAGAAGGTCTTACTCTTTTATTCTTCAGTTTCTTTTTTATTTTTTTCTTCTTTTTCAATGTTTTCTTGTTGAGCTCTTATTAATTCTTCAAGTTCTTTTGCTCTGCTTTCTTCTGATTCTACTGGAAATTCTTTTAAAAGTTCATTTCTATTTTCAGCATCTTTTTTTGCTTGTTCAATTCTTTCTTGAGCTATATGTGATTCTTCATCAGTGGTTGATACTGCTTCTTCCATTTTTTCAGTATTAATAAATGTATTTTGGTAACGTTGCATACCAGTTCCTGCTGGAATTAATTTACCTATAATTACATTTTCTTTTAATCCAATTAAATCGTCTGATTTTCCTTTTATTGCAGCTTCGGTTAATACTCTAGTTGTTTCTTGGAATGATGCTGCTGATAAGAAGCTTTCAGTAGATAGTGCTGCTTTTGTAATACCTTGTAGTACTCTTTTTCCTTTAACTACTCTTTTTCCTTCTGCTTTTAATTGTTTGTTAATTTCCTCAAGTTCGTTTATATCAATAAGTGAACCTGGAAGTAGTTTACTATCTCCACTATTTTCAACCTTAACTCTCTTAAGCATTTGTCTTGCAATAACCTCAATGTGTTTGTCATTAATATCAACACCTTGGTTTCTATATACTTTTTGAATTTCTTGTACTAAATATTCGTGAACTCCGTCTGGTCCTTTTATTGTTAATATTTCATTAGGATTAATTGAACCTTCTGTTATTGGTTCTCCTATTTCTAATTCTTTGCCCTCTGTTACACATAGTTTTGAGCCAAATGGTATTGAATATGTTTTGCTATTGTCCTTTGAAGTTACTGTTACTTGTTTCTTTCTATCTTCTGTTTCAGATATTGAAACTGTTCCAGCTATTTCAGTGATTATTGCTAATCCCTTTGGTTTACGAGCTTCGAAAAGCTCCTCAACTCTAGGAAGACCTTGTGTTATATCTGCAACACCTGCAACACCACCAGAGTGAATTGTTCTCATTGTAAGCTGTGTACCTGGTTCTCCTATTGATTGTGCAGCTATTGTTCCTATTGGTTCTCCAATATTTACTTCTTTTCTTGTTGCCATACTCATTCCATAGCATTTTGAGCATATGCCATGTTCTGATTTACAGTTTAGAGGTGAACGTACTTCAACTCTTTCTATTCCTACTTCAACTATTTTATCTGCAACTTCTTCACTAATCATTGTGTTTGTGTCGCATAGTATATCTCCTGTATTTGGGTCTTTTATATCATGTAATGGGTATCTTCCTATTAGTCTTTCTTGAAGTGGCTCTATGACTTGATTTCCATCTTTTATAGCATAAACTTCAAGACCTTCTTCTGTTCCACAGTCTATTTCTCTAACGATTATGTCTTGTGAAACGTCAACTAGTCTTCTTGTTAAGTATCCAGAGTCTGCTGTTCTTAAAGCTGTATCTGATAGACCTTTACGAGCACCATGAGCTGAAATGAAATATTCTAATACATCTAGACCTTCACGGAATGATGATTTAATTGGTATCTCGACTGTTTTACCTGTTGTGCTTGCCATAAGTCCACGCATACCAGCTACTTGACGTAATTGTGATATATTACCACGGGCTCCTGATTTTGACATCATAAATATTGGGTTCATTTCATCAAAGTTACTTTGCATTGCATCTGCAACTTTTTCTGTTGCATCTTCCCATATTTTAATTACATTTGTATAACGTTCATTGTCTGTTATTAAACCACGTGCGTATTGTTTTGTAACATTATCAACTTGCTCTTGTCCTTTTTGTAATAGGTCTTTCTTTTCATCTGGAACTTTTAAATCATCAATAGATACTGTCATACCAGCTGTTGTACAATATTTGTATCCTGTTGATTTGATATAGTCTAATAATTCTGCTGTTCTATCAAGTCCGTGTATGTTTATACATTTTCCTATAATCTTCTTAAGCATCTTCTTATTTACTGTAAATCCTATTTCTGGTTCAAATTTATTCTTAGGGTCTGTTCTATCTACAAATCCTAAGTCTTGTGGAATTCCTTTGTTGTATATAATTCTACCTATTGTTGTTGTGCACATGCCATGTGAAGTTTCGTTGCCTTCTTCATCATATTCTGCCATTCTTACATGAATTTTTGCATGTACTCCTATGTCATAGTTTGCATATGCCATTTCTGCTTCATCTGTTGAGAAGAATGACATTCCAGCACCTTTTGTGCCTTTTTTTAGTTCCATTTCTGGTGTATCATTTTCATCTGCATCTACATCCATTGTTAAGTAGTATGCTCCTAAAATCATATCTTGTGATGGTTCTGTGATTGGTGCACCATC
This sequence comes from uncultured Clostridia bacterium, assembly GCA_948919095.1. Lineage (GTDB taxonomy): Bacteria > Bacillota > Clostridia > TANB77 > CAG-508 > CAG-793. Next base: position 41,104 of record CAQYCU010000009.1, read on the forward strand.
TGTTGGTTTTAGAAGGTTGTTTGTTGCAAGCATTAAATATCTTGATTCTGCTTGTGCTTCTGGTGATAATGGTAAGTGAATAGCCATTTGGTCACCGTCGAAGTCAGCGTTAAATGCTGTACATACTAATGGGTGTAATTTGATTGCTCTACCTTCAACTAATACTGGTTCAAAGCTTTGAATTCCAAGTCTATGTAGTGTTGGAGCACGGTTCAACATAACTGGGTGGTCTTTTATAACGTCTTCTAACACGTCCCATACCGCTGGATCTAGTCTTTCTACCATTCTTTTTGCATTTTTAATATTGTGTGCAAGGTTTCTTGCTACTAATTCTTTCATAACAAATGGCTTGAATAGTTCAACTGCCATCTCTTTTGGTACACCACACTGATATAGTTTTAGTTCTGGTCCTACAACTATAACTGAACGTCCTGAGTAGTCAACACGTTTTCCTAGTAAGTTTTGACGGAAACGTCCTTGTTTTCCTTTTAATAGGTCAGATAATGATTTTAGTGCTCTTCCGCCTGCTCCAGTAACTGGTCTTCCACGTCTGCTATTGTCTATTAGTGCATCTACTGATTCTTGTAACATACGTTTTTCGTTTCTTACAATTATTTCTGGTGCTCCTAATTCTAATAGTCTTTTTAATCTGTTGTTTCTGTTTATTACTCTTCTATATAAATCGTTTAGGTCAGATGTTGCAAATCTTCCACCGTCTAATTGAACCATTGGTCTTAAATCAGGTGGTATTACTGGTATTACATTCATTACCATCCATTCTGGTTTGTTATTAGAATGTTTGAATGCATCTACTGTGTCTAGTCTTTTTATTATTTTTGCTTTTTTCTGTTCACTTGATTTTGAAAGTTCTTTTTCAAGTTCTACTGATAAAGCGTCAATGTCAACCTCTGCTAGTAGTTTTCTAAATGCTTCTGCTCCCATTTCTGCTTTAAATGAACCTTCTCCATATCTTTCAACTGCTTCGTTATATTCTTTTTCATTTAGTATATCGCATTTGTGTAATCCTGATGTTCCTTGATCTGTTACTATGTATGATGCAAAATATATTACTCTTTCAACTGCTCTTGGAGATATATCAAGCATTAATGCTATTCTATTTGGTATTCCCTTGAAATACCAAATATGTGCTACTGGTGCTGCAAGTTCAATATGTCCCATTCTTTCACGTCTAACTTTTGATTTTGTAACTTCAACACCACATCTATCACATACTACGCCTTTGTATCTTATTCTTTTATATTTACCACAATGACATTCCCAGTCTTTTACTGGTCCAAATATTCTTTCGCAGAATAGTCCGTCTTTTTCTGGCTTTAGTGTTCTATAGTTTATGGTTTCTGGCTTTTTTACTTCGCCTCTAGACCATTCTCTAATTTTTTCATCTGATGCTAAACTTATTTTTATTTGACTTAAATTTTCTAAATCGTCCACTAAATTTCCTCCCTTTACTTCGCTTCGCTCGTAATCCGCGCTTCATGATTTTGTTTTCACAAAATCGTGAAGCAGCGATGTTGCGGATTGATTTAAACTTCGCTTCGTTCTCTTAGTCTAAATCATCAAATTCGTCATCGAATTCTTCTTCATCTTCTAATCCTTCGAAGTTCTCTTCTTCTTCAATTTTTCTGTCCATTTCATCAGATAAAGTATCTTCATAATCATCGTCTAAGTAGTCATCATTTTCGTCTTCTATGTCCTCGCCATCATCTCCGCTAGCTAGTTCTTCAATATAACTTTTGCTCATTTCTCTAGCATCTGTTATAAGTTTTTCTTCTGGTTTTACATCATCTTGTATTGTGTTAAAATCTACTGCGTCTTCAATATCTTCTTTTAGTTCTATTTCGCTTCCTTTATCATTGTATAATTCAATATCAAGTCCTAATGCTTGTAGTTCTTTTACTAATACTTTAAATCCTTCTGGTATTCCTGGTTTTGGAATATTTTCGCCTTTTACAATTGCTTCGTATGTTTTTACTCTTCCTACAATATCATCTGATTTTGTTGTTATCATTTCTTGTAGTGTATATGCTGCACCATATGCTTCAAGTGCCCAAACTTCCATCTCTCCAAAACGTTGTCCACCAAATTGTGCTTTACCTCCAAGTGGTTGTTGTGTAACTAATGAGTATGGTCCTGTTGAACGAGCATGGATTTTGTCATCTACTAAGTGATGTAGTTTTAACATGTACATTACTCCAACTGTTACTGGGTGGTCAAATGCATCTCCAGTTCTTCCATCATAAATAACTGTTTTTCCATCTCTATTTAATTTTGCTTGTTCTAGTAATTCTTGTATCTCATAGTCTTTTGCTCCATCAAATACTGGTACTTCTATTTTCCATCCTAGTGCTCTTGCTGCCATTCCTAGGTGAACTTCAAGTACTTGACCTAAGTTCATACGTGATGGTACACCCATTGGGTTTAATACTATGTCTACTGGTGTTCCGTCTGGTAAAAATGGCATATCTTCTTCTGGTAATATTCTTGATATAACACCTTTGTTACCATGACGTCCTGACATCTTATCACCAACTGATATTTTTCTCTTTGTTGCTATATATACTCTTATTACTTCATTTACTCCAGGTCCTAATTCTTCTGAGTTTTCTCTAGTAAATATTTTTACATCTACTACTGTTCCTGCTTCTCCATGGGGTAGACGTAATGATGTATCTCTAACTTCTCTTGATTTTTCGCCAAATATTGCTCTTAGTAGTCTTTCTTCTGCTGTTAGTTCTGTTTCGCCCTTTGGTGTAACTTTTCCAACTAATATGTCTCCTGGTCTGACTTCTGCACCTATTCTAATTATACCATCTTCGTCAAGGTCTTTTAATACGTCATCTCCTACATTTGGTATATCTCTTGTTATCTCTTCAGGTCCTAGTTTTGTATCACGACATTCACAGTTATATTCTTCAATGTGAATTGATGTGTATACGTCTTCTTTTACAAGTCTTTCACTAATTAATACAGCGTCTTCAAAGTTATATCCTTCCCATGTTGAGAATGCTATTAGAACATTTCTTCCTAATGCCATTTCACCATTATCAGTTGCTGGTCCATCTGCGATTGTTTCACCTTTTTTTACTTTTTCTCCAACTGCTACTATTGGTCTTTGGTTGATACATGTTCCTCCATTTGTTCTTTTGAATTTTGCTAGTTTATATTTTTTTACTTCGTTTTGTTTATTTCTAACTTTAATTTCGTCTGCTGAAACAAAATCTACTATTCCGTCTTCTTCAGCTACTACTGTAATACCTGAGTCTTTTGCTGCTCTATATTCCATGCCTGTTCCAACTATTGGGGCTTCTGTTTTTAGTAATGGTACTGCTTGACGTTGCATGTTTGAGCCCATTAGTGAACGTTTTACGTCATCATGCTCTAAGAATGGTATCATTGCTGCTGCTATTGATACTAATTCTTTAGGAGATATTTCTATATAGTCAACTTCTGATGCTGGAATTTCCTTGAATTCTGTTACTTGTCTAACTTTTATTCTTTTATTTATAAATCTGTTTTTGTCGTCTAATGGCTCTGTTGCTTGACCTATTGAGAATTTGTCTTCTTCTTCTGCTGATAAAAAGTCAACTTCATCTGTAACTTTTCCTGTTTTTTTGTCGACTTTTCTGTATGGTACTTCGATAAATCCATATTCATTTATTCTTGCAAATGAACTTAATGCTGAGATTAGTCCTATGTTTGGTCCTTCTGGTGATTCTACTGGACATAGTCTACCATAGTGTGTATAGTGAATATCTCTAACTTCGAAACCTGCTCTTTCACGTGTTAGTCCACCTGGTCCTAATGCTGATATTCTTCTTTTATGTGTTAGTTCTGATAGTGGGTTTGTTTGGTCCATGAATTGTGATAATTGTGAACTTCCAAAGAATTCACGTATTGCTGCTGATA
>CAQYCU010000010.1:0-30687 GCA_948919095.1 uncultured Clostridia bacterium
CCAAGTTGCCTAGTACCTAATCAAAAAATGTCCAATTTTTTGGGTTCAGTACAGATTTCGTCGCACCCCTTATATGTAAATTGCAAAATGCCAGTGAAAATTAGACTTTAGGTTACTTTGTCAAAGCAGTCCGCTTAACTTAGTAAATCCACACCTGGAGAAAACCAGTTGCGCCATTGTTGTTTTTGACAGAGACTTCGACTGTGTAACCTCCCGGCTTAGCATTCCAGTAAACGATGTCCTTAGCGTCGGTATTAGGACCTAAATCTCTGGTAATCTTGGTTTCATTTTCAGAGATTATTTTAACAGAGACAGTTGCGTGCTCCGCAAAATCGTTTGTTTTGATGCGGGCGTGCCCCCAAGGACTCCAGCTTCCGTCTACGTTAACGGTGAAAGTGCCAGTTTGATCGCCAGAGATGTTCACACAGGCATAACCAGAGAGGGTTCCCAAAGGCTGTACGCCGAAACTGGAAGTGTACTCCGGCTGCAGGTCAGACGAGGTGCCCTCGATGGTGTTGGAAACGGCATAGGACTTGGTGTCGTCCGGAATCTCGGCAGCGAAAGCCGGAATGGCCAAAGCAACCAGCATAACTACTGCCAGACACATACTGACGAATCCCTTTTTGTTGAACTTCATGATGAAAATCCTCCTCAAATGTTAGTTGTATGTGGCATTTTGCAATATTACCATAAGAAAGGCTTACTTAAACATTTTACTTATGGCAAACACTTAAACTGTATTTTAAGTATCTTATAAATTATATCTAATATTGGAATAAAAATCCATAAAAGGGGAAAAAAGCGGAAAATTTATATATTTTTTAAAATAGTTAATATTACTTGTTTAGGAGTAGGCTTTTCATTATTATTTAATGAAAAATATGATTCCAAATTTGAATACTCGGTTTCACAATACATATAATTAATGGACTTCAATATATTAGATTTTATATTATTTTCAGTTGTATTGTATTTGTCAGAGATAATAGCATATACATCTTTAATATTATTAGTATTATAATTGAATTTTAGAATAAGTATAGCATCTACTATATATTTTGTGCCATTATGTTTTATATTAAATCCTAATTTAACTAACTCATCTAATATTTTTATCCTTGTATTTTCACGAATTTTTGAGGAATTCATAGATTCAAATATGAATTGCTTTAAATAAATTAAATTATCTAATGAAATATAATTAATATTATTAGCAATTTTTTTGTTACAATTTTGTAAGTTACTATTTATAAGTATTAATGGAAAATAACTTATAGTTTGTTTATATAAATTCAGCTCAAATATTTCTTCATCCCTTAATTTTACGATAATCAACAGGAGCATTAAATAGTCTGTATATTTTAGACATATATTCAAAATCTATTATTTTATCAATTCTATCAATAGTAAGTATTATATTACAATTATTTCTTTCTTGAGATGAGCTTGAAAGGTCATTAATAATCTCAGTACAATTCTTATCTTTAAAATCAGAATTAATAACTAAGACATTAGGATTATCTTCATAATATTTATTTATAACATTTAGTCCATTAAAAACATTAGAAATGTTTAATTCTTTATCATTAGCAAGATAATTACAACAACCTAAATTTGTTTCAAGATTTTCGTCTGCAACTAAAACCTTAACCATTGTTAGCCTCCAATAATCTCACTGTTTATAGACAGTATTATAGCACATATATTATGTAAATTCAATACATTTTATTAAATTATGTAAACTTACAACAACCAATTTTAACCCTAATATAGCCATTTTTAACCTTTTTCACGATAAAGCTATAAATGAAAATATAATCAGTTCAACTTAATCAAAGTCTGTGGGAGACCTACAAAAGATTTAAAGAAATAAAAGATTTAGATACAGTGCTTTGATTAATAAACTCCCCAAATAACTCCTATTAGAAATTGATTAGTCAATTTTTATTAGGAGCTTTTTATTGTGAAATATAAATTATTGACTAAATACTTGCACTGTAGAGGACCACCTAATTCATTTCAAAATTTGAAATGAATAGGAGGAAAGAAATGTGCAATATGAGATAGACAATTATATATTGGAATATATAGAAGTAGAAAACAAATATTATATATCATTTTTAGATAGTGTAAATAATAAATGTAGACTTGAAATAACAGAAGAAATATTTGATGCTTATATGACTTATAAAAAATGCAATACAAAGATGGAGAATGATACTCGCAGACATATAGAATATTTAGATTTAACAGAAGAACAAATTTATAATAAATTAAAAGTTCAACCACAAAACATGGAAGATAGATATTTGAAATCTTTAGAAACTAATAAAATAAGAAAAGCATTAGACACACTTACAGATACACAATATAGAAGAATAATGTTACATAGCATTAATAAATATAGCATAAGAGATATTGCTAAGATAGAGAATGTTACTAAGAATCAAATTGAAAAAAGTATAAAACTAGGTAATAAAAAAATAAAAAAATTTTTGGAAAATTAGGGGGGACAAAACGGCATTTTTTGACCAAATAAGTGAGGGGAATAAAACTCTTCACTTATTTTTAATTATAGAACATTGAAAATTGAATAACATTCATTGAATAAACTCTTAGTTTGAGCTAGTTAAATTTATGGAAACAGAGCCATAAAACTTAAATGCTAATTGGCAATTAGCAGGGCGATGATAAATTAAGTGAATAATAATACTCCTACCCAGTCATAGTTTGAGTCTTAAAAGGCCGCACACATTGAGGGTAGTTCTATAGGATAGGGAGATGGAATTTCTGAGGAACGATTTTAGCCAAGCGTCATTCAATGAATTAAAGTAAAGCAATATAATTTTTAAGTGAAAGGAAAAATATGAATAGAAAAAAGTATAGAATAACAATAAAAATGACTAAAACAACAATAATGGAACATGAGCAAGTAAATATGAAACAAGCTAAAGAAGATATAAAAAAATTACTAGAGAACGCTAGTAATGAAGTATTAGAAGAGACATTTGATTCAAAGCCAAAGTTTACTTATAAAATTGAAATTGTTTAATAACTAAAAGCAATAAACCTGAAAAGTAAAATTAATTCTTTATGTGTAAAAGAAATGAATAAATAAAAAAAATAAGTATATATTTAGTAGAGGTGATTTAATTTGGATGAAAAAGTAAAAGAATCTTATACAGAAGATGGGAAAGAATTATTTCAAATAATCCAAGAATGGCTTAATGAAAATAATTCTTTTTTATATTGCAAAAGTGAAAAAGAAAAGGTAGAATATTATTGTAGATAAGAAGTAGTTATTATAACTCAAAGGAAGGAGGAAAAAGTGAAGGAGTTATATGATAGCTATTTCAATGTACTAAATGAGATTATATGGAGAGTAGCAATTTATGTAAGATTATCCAGAGAAGATGAGAAAGATGAAAAAGGTAATGGACAATCAGAAAGTATAGAAAATCAGATTAATTTTTTGAGAAAAGTTGTAGAAAATAAGGGCTGGATCTTAGTAGATATTTATAAAGATGATGGTTACACAGGGACTAACTTTGACAGACCAGATTTCCAAAGAATGAAAGAAGACATTGAAAAAGGTAAAATTAATTTGGTAATAACAAAAGACTTGTCGAGACTTGGAAGAGATTATATAGAAACTGGCAATTATATAGAAAGGTATTTTCCATCAAAAAATGTAAGATATATTGCAGTAAATGATAATATAGACACATTTGACAAAAAGAACTCAAACAATGATATGACACCATTTAAGTCTGTAATTAATGATATGTATGCAAAAGATATATCAAATAAAGTACGAACAGCAATTTTTACAAAAGCAATAGATGGAGAGTGTATTAAATCGTTTTTACCATATGGATATAAGAAAGATGTGAATGATAAGAATAATATTTTAATTGATGAAAATGTTGCAGATATTGTAAAACTAATCTTTAATTTATATAAACAAGGAAAAGGAAAAAAACAAATAGCAGATTATCTTAATGAAAGGAATATTATTACACCATTAAAGTATAAAAATGAAAACACTAATTATTACAATCCTAATAAAAATTTTACTTATAAATGGAATCAAACAGTTATTAGTAAAATTTTACGAGATAGAATTTATGCAGGTGATTTAGTACAATTAAAATATACAAAGGTAAATTATAAAGTAAAGAAAACAGTAAAAGTTTCAGAAAAAGAACAGATAATAATTAAAAACCATCATCCAGCTATTATAGATAGAAATACATTTGAAACTGTACAAGAAATGTTAGACAAAAAAGCTAATGAATGGAATTTTTATAACAGGAAGAGACATTTATTAACAGGCTTAGTATTTTGTAAATGTGGAAGTAGAATTACTTATAATTTGAATCATGGAAAATTTTCAAGATGTGTATGTGCAAGTTACAAAAAGTATGGAAATGCATATTGCAGTAGTATTCATTTACACGAAGAAGAGTTGATTCAAAAAGTAACAGAATCATTAAGAAATAACATAGAGAAGTATTTACATATGAGTGATTTGGATTTTAGCAAGTTAAATAAAAGTGAAAGTGAAGATTCTAAAAAAGATATATTATTTTTGGAAAAGAAGGAAGAAAGCATATCTAAAATTATAAGTAATTTATATGAAGATAAAGTTAATGGAATAATATCATTAGATACTTTTTCAGAATTAATGAAAAAGTATGAGAAACAAAAAAAAGAATGTATGGATAATTTAGAAGTATTGCATAAGAAAAAAGAAAATATGAGAGTAGAAAAGAATATAGAAACAGACAGCATTAAAGAAATAATGAAACAAGTATTATCTTTTAATGAAATTACTGATGATAATAGAAGTTTAATATTTAAACTAATAGATAAGATAATAATTGATGATAGAAACATAAGCATAAAGTATAAATTTAATATATCGGGATAAAAGTGATAAAATAAAGTAAAAATGAGTTATACATTTCCCAACCTGAACCAAGGGTGGCCTTGGGAAGGAGGAAGAAGTTAGATGTGGAATTATAGCAAAATGCTTCAATATCCAATTAATATTAAAAATAAAAATCCAAGATTGGCAAAGTATATTATAAGCCAATATGGGCGGACCTGATGGAGAAATTGAAGCTTCTTTAAGATATATATCACAGAAATTTGCAATGCCAGATGCAAGAACAAAAGCTGTTCTTAACGATATAGGAACAGAGGAACTTTCTCACCTTGAAATGGTAGGAGCATTAGTTCATCAACTAACCAGAGGAGCATCTATTGATGAAATAGAAAAGGCAGGACTTGGAGCATATTATACTGACCATGGTGTAGATGTTTATCCACAAGCAGCAGCTGGTTTTCCATTAAGCACATTAGCAATAGCAGCTAAAGGAAATCCAATAACTAATCTACAAGAAGATTTAAGCGCTGAAAAGAAGGCTCAAGCCACATACGAAAACTTAATAGACTTATGTAGAGATGATCCAGATGTTGTGGATGTATTACGATATTTAAGACAAAGGGAAATAGTCCATTTCCAAAGATTTGGTGAAGCATTAAGAAACGTGCAAGATTTGCTTATGGAAAAAAGATGCTTTGCAATGAGAAATAATAATCAAGGCAATAATACACAAAGACAATAATAAATGGATATGAAATCTACCAATAATGTAGGTTTCATATTTTTATATGAGAAGCGCAAAAATTTTACGAAAAATATTGAAAAACTACATAAAATATAATATAATGTTTTCGGAAAATAATTTTAGGAGGATACCAAAATGAATACAAAAATTATTGGGGATACATTACCAGCAGTAATCTGTAAATTACAAAAAGGAGAAACAGTATTAACTGAAAATGGACAAATGAGCTGGATGGATGAAGGAATAGCAATGAAAACTTCAACAAATGGTGGACTAATGAAAGGTATAGGAAGAGCATTTGCAGGAGAATCAATATTTATGAACCTATATACAGCTGAAAAGGATGATGCTGAGATAGCATTTGCTTCATCATTTCCAGGACAAATATTAGAAATGGATTTAAAAGAAGGAGAAACAATTGTAGCACAAAAGAGAGCTTTCCTATGTTCAGACGCATCAGTTGATATAAAAATGCAATTCCGTAAAAAGTTAGGAGCAGGCTTCTTTGGTGGAGAAGGCTTCATTATGCAAAAAATAACAGGACCTGGAAAAATATTCTTAGAAATAGATGGAGCTGTTGTAAAAAAAGAATTAGCAGCAGGAGAAAAGATGAAAGTTGACAATGGATATGTTGCAGCAATGACTGAAAATGTTAAATTGGATATAACAACAGTAAAAGGAATGAAAAATATATTATTTGGTGGAGAAGGACTATTCTTAACAACTCTAGAAGGACCAGGAACAGTATGGTTACAAACAATGCCAATTTCAAAACTTTCTTCATTACTTTATATTGGAACAGCCAAATAATAAATAATTAAGTGCCTAGATAATAGGCATTTAATTTTTTTGCATATAAAGTTAAAAATACTATTGCTGTTTTGAAATCCTAATGATATAATACGAATAGTAAACAAGAGAGGACAAAAGAATGGATATAAATGAAGCATATGAGAAATTAAAAGTAACTGAAGAGGAAGTAAAATCAGTACAAGATGCACATACAAGTATTAATTTATTAAGTGACTTAAATCCGAGAGCATACTGTGAATTGAGTAAAAGGGGATGGATTTTAGCAGAGGATAAACAAGATTTAGAAAAAAAGATAAAAATGTTTGTGGACATGTATTCATTAATGTATAAAGAATCAGCAGGTAGTAAAGGAAAAAGAAACTTTGTACGTGGAACTAGTGCAAAAAGGGCAAGAGCTTTAACAGGAAGTAGTAAGCAATTCCTATCAACAAGTATGGATGAAAATGTTGCAAAAAGATTTTGTGAATATGGAGATGCGGCTTTAGTAAGAATTGGCATAGTCGAAGGTGTGCCACATTTATATGCAGACCATTATAAAGAATCAATATCAGGAGCTGATGAACAAGAAGTTATAATTGCACCATTTTGTAAAATTAAAGATAATAGACTAGTAAGTAGATGGGATGGATATGAATATTATAGTGTATCTCTTGAAAAAGGAGAATTACAAGAAAAATCTCAAGAAGAGATAGAGACTTTACAAGCACAAGTTTTAGATGGATTTGAGCAAAATATTTCTGATATGAAAGACTATACAAGAGTAGCTGATAGATTAGAATTTTTACGTGAAAAATTAAAAAGAACAACTGATGATGAAGAAAGAACATATATAGGTAAAGAAATAGAGAAAGCGGATAGTGAATCTTATGAATTATGGAAACGCACATACGACTACAAAAACAAATTAAATGGTCTATTGCAAGGAATGTGTAGAGGAAAAGAAAAAGAAATCGATGAAGCAAGAGATGTAGTAGAACAAGATAGAGAACAAAAAAGAAAAGATGCTGAAACTAAGAAAAAAGAAGAAGAAAGAGTAGGGGCAATTCTTGATTTAAAATCTAAAATAGATGGAGCAATACAAAAGTCAGGAACAATACCTCAGGAAATATTAGCAACCTACAAACAATTATTAGAAACAGAAAAAACATATAGAGAGTTTGCAAGTAGATTTGGCTTAGGAGTAGCAGGGTCAATAGAACAGCAATTAGGAGAATCTGTAACAAGTGTTAATAGTCTAATAAAAGCAGCAAAACAAGGACTTGAAAAGATTAAAATTGCAGAAGATAGTACAGTTGAGCAAACTAAAGAGCAAGAAAGCCAGTATGCAAGAAGAATAGATGGAATAGATGCTGGTATGCAAATTGCTAACACATTAAAAGAAGTTACGGAAATATATAGTGTACAAGCAGAAGATACAATAAAAAGAGATTTATATTTAAAAATGAATGACTTAATGAAAAAAACAAAATTAACTCTTTTGCAACAACAAAGTATTAAGATAAAAGATGAAAAAGCAGGGATATTTGACGGAATAACAGGAAAATCACAATTACGTCAAATACGATTACAAAATATAGATTTACAAATGCAATTAATATCAAGAACAAAACCAGAAGCAAAAAGCTATTATAGTGTACATGATATGTTAGCTGAGATGTATGCATTTTCACAAACAGAATTAGGTGGAGACTATACACCAGAAATTAGGAAACTATATGATGGAATGAGAAGAGAATTCAAAACTACGAGCGGAAATCCAATATCAGATGGAGATATACAAAAACGTGCAAAACCTAAGATTGAAGAGTATCAGCGACAAAATTTACCAGTAGTTCCTAAGAAAGGATTTAGATTATTTGGAAAAATAAAAGATGAAATGGAATATTTACAAGTTCAAAATTCACAATTACAAACTCAAGTAAGCAATATGGATAGAAAAGATTGGAAAGCACAATTACAACCACCTACAAAACCAGCAACTGAAATATTCAAACAAAGATTAATTGATATTGTTCATAACATTGATGCTGACGAAGGACCTACTAAAACACCAGATAAAACAAGGTATGATACAGTAGATTTATGGCAATAGTAATTATAAAGCTATAATTTAAGCTTATCATAATAAAGCGAAAGGTAAAATTAAATGAATAGATTTGATTTCATATATGATGAAATATCAGATGAGCAAAGAAGAAGAATTATAAGAATGTGTGCAATGACTATAATGCAAAATATGGATAAAACAGACTCGAAATTAAGAGAGAACAAAGAAAACATAAAAGAATTTATATTTAAAAGCGAAACTGCTAAAAAAGTTGGAATGAAAAAAGCGATGCAAGAAATGCAATTTGCTGATTTTGTAGGAAACCATATGCTAGAAAATAAGGAACTATATATTGAATTACGAACAAATAAAAGAGAAAGAAGACTACTAGAAGAAATGGAAAAAATGGGAGTAATTCAACACTTAGAAGTAGAACAACCTAAAGGAAGTACTGTGCAAGCTGGGCAAACAACACCTGAAACAAGGCAACATGTGCAAGCAACTCCTCAAACAGGACACGATGATAATACTATTCCAATAGAAGAAGTAAGGACATTAGTAGGACAGGAAGCACAACTTGGTGGGGAGCCAAATGAAGGTACAAAATTAGGAACAACATCAAGACAAAAAGAGAACCTAACAAAAACAGGAGACACAAATTCTAAAATGGCAGTTGGTTTTGAAAAGTTAAATAAACCAGATTTATTACTTACAAACAGGAAAACAGGAAAAAAAGAAATAGGATATGGAAGATATAGTGAAGGAAAAACACCTACTCATGTATATGATTATCAAGGAAGACAAATACGATTAAAAAGAGTTGGTAAATTAAGTTATAGAACAGTATTTATGATGATGGCAGATATTGAAGAATATTTGATACAAACACCAGAAGTACAAAGAGAAGTATTTACATATGGATTAAATATAGGAAAATTAGAAAAAGATGAGCAATATAGAAAAATATTTTTTGAACAGCTATTAAGTCTAGAAAATATAAATAGAGAAAGCAATAATGGATATCTTGGAAGCATAATAACTACAAGAGATGAAGATGGATATAAAATAGATTATTCAGATGAAGAATATACAGCAGTAACAGAGTTAAAAGAAAGACTAGCCCAGATGAGACTAGATAAAGCTGCTAATGATAAAGATGATAGGTAAAATGTGGTAAGAATAAAACAAAAGAAAAAGAATATAAAGAAGACTTTACATAGTCTTCTTTTATAGAGAATTAACAAAAAATGCGTGAGGGAGAAATAAAATGAACATAATTAAACAAATTGCAGAAGAATTAAATGTAAGAGAAAATCAAGTACAAAAAACAGTAGAATTAATAGATGAAGGAAATACAATTCCATTCATCGCAAGATACAGGAAAGAAGTAACAGGTAACTTAAGTGATGAAACACTTAGAGAATTAGATGAAAGACTTACATATTTACGAAATCTTGAAAAAAGAATAGAAGAAGTTAAAAATTCAATTGAAAATCAAGGAAAGCTAACTGATGAAATAATTGTAAGTCTTGAAAATGCTAAAACTTTAGCAGAAGTTGAAGATATTTATAGACCATATAAACAAAAAAAGAAGACAAGAGGAACTGTTGCAAAAGCAAGAGGGCTAGAGCCATTAGCAGAAAATATATTAGAGCAAAAAGACAAAGCATCAATATATGAATTAGCTAAAAATTATGTGAAAACAATTGATGAAATAGATGAAAATTTAGACGAAAAATCTAGAAAAGAATTAGTAGTAGAAACACCAGAAGATGCACTAAATGGTGCAAAGGATATTATTGCTGAACAAATATCAGACGATACAGAATTTAGAAAATCAATAAAGAAGATATATTATAGAGAAGGTGTAATCGAAACAACAGCTGAAAAGCCAGAAGAAAATACTACTTATAATATGTACTATGAATTTCAAGAAAAAATATCAACAATACCTAGTCATAGAATTTTAGCAATAAACAGAGGAGAAAAAGAAGAATTTTTAAAAGTAAAGATAACAAAGAATGAAGAAAAGATAATTTATATAATATCTAAAAATATTATAAAGAATTATAATTTTACAAATAATCTAAAACAATATTATGATATAAAAGTTGATGAAATTAAAGCAGACACAACAAGAGAAATATTATTATTTCAAGCAATAAAGGATAGTTTTAAAAGATTGATAGAGCCATCTGTTGATAGAGAGATACGTGCAGACCTTACAGAAAAAGCAGATACACAGGCAATTAAAGTATTTGGCAAAAATGCAAAGCAGTTATTATTAGGAGCTCCTCTAAAGGGATTAACAGTTTTAGGATTTGACCCAGCTTATAGAACAGGATGCAAGCTAGCAATAATAGATGAAACAGGAAAAGTATTAGGAACAGGAGTGGTGTATCCAACAGAGCCACAAAATGATGTTGAAGGTTCTAAAGAGAAGATTATTGAAATGTTTGAGAAATACAACATTAATATGGTAGCTATTGGAAATGGTACAGCTTCAAGAGAGTCAGAACAATTTATATCAGACACAATAAAAGAATATAAAGAAAAGACAAATAAAGATGTATATTACTCAATAGTATCAGAAGCGGGAGCTTCAGTATATTCTGCATCAAAGCTTGCAACAGAAGAATATCCAGACCTTAATGTATCGTTAAGGGGAGCAATATCGATTGCAAGACGTCTGCAAGACCCACTTGCTGAACTTGTAAAAATAGACCCAAAAGCAATAGGAATAGGTCAATACCAACATGATGTTGACCAAAAGAAACTAGGAGAAAGCTTAGCAAATGTAGTAGAAGACGCTGTTAATGAAGTTGGAGTTGATATTAATACTGCAACACCATCACTATTATCATATGTAGCTGGAATAAACTCAGGAGTTGCTAAAAACATTGTAAAGTATAGAGAAGAAAATGGAAAGTATACTGAAAGAAAAGAATTACTAAAAGTTCCTAAATTAGGAAAATCAGCATTTGAGCAATGTTCAGGATTTATTAGAATACCTAATGGAAAAAATCCACTGGAAATTACAGCAGTCCATCCTGAGAGTTACAAACAAACAGAAATGTTATTAAAGTCTTTAGGATATAAAAAAGAAGACTTATTAGATAAAGAAAAACTTTCAGAATTAAAAGAAAAATTGTCTAAAATTGATGTAAAGAAAACTGCTGAAGAACTAGAAATCGGAGAAATTACTTTAAATGATATTATAGGTGAATTATCAAAACCAGGAAGAGATGTTAGAGAAGATATGCCAAAGCCTATACTTCGTTCAGATGTACTTAAATTTGAAGACTTAAAAGTAGGACAAATACTAACGGGAACAGTTAGAAACATTACTGATTTTGGGGCGTTTGTCGATGTTGGTGTAAAACATGATGGCTTAGTACATATATCAGAAATGAGTGAGAAATTTGTTAAAAATCCATCACAAATAGCCTCAATAGGGGATATAGTAAAAGTAAAAGTTATAGATATTGATACAGTAAAGCAAAAAGTTAAGTTATCAATGAAAGGGATAAATTAGGAGGCATAATAAATTGCCTCTTTTAAATTTATTATAATAAAAAACAAATTTACATAATAAATTATCAATTACTACTTGACATATTTAAGAATTAATAATAAAATGGATAAGTAAAATATCTATAAAAATTATATATATTTGTACATTGAAAATTTAATAGAAAGAGGTGTATATATTATGCAAATTGTAATTTATATCACTATTTTTCTAATCTCAGCAATAGTTTTTCTATTCGTTGGATATACAGTAAGAAAGAAATCAGCAGAGGCTAAAATTGAAAGTGCAGAAAAAGAAGCGCAAAGAATTTTAGACAATGCTCAAAAAGAAGCAGAAAATGCGAAGAAGGAAGAGATAGTCAAAGCAAAAGAGGAAATAATAAATGAGAGAAATAAGCTAGACGAAGAGATTAGAGAAAGAAGAAGTGAAGTTCAACAACAAGAAAAAAGACTAATTCAAAAAGAAGAAGGGCTTGATAAAAAAATATATAATGTTGAACAAAAAGAAAAACAATTAGAAATCAAAGAAAGCGAAATCGAACAAATACGAGACGAAGTACAAAAATTAAAGGACTCAGAATTAGACGAAATTGAAAGAATTGCGAGACTTTCAACACAAGAAGCAAAGCAAGAACTACTTGCAAGACTTGATGAAACACTTATAACAGAAAAGGCTGAAAGAATTAAGCAAATGGAAGACCAAATCAAGGAAAAATCAGAAGATACAGCTAAAAATGTTATTACATACGCAATTCAAAAATGTGCTGCTGACCATACAGCAGAATCTACAGTATCAATAGTATCACTTCCAAGTGACGAAATGAAGGGAAGAATAATTGGTAGAGAAGGACGTAATATAAAAGCGTTAGAAACACTTACTGGAGTTGAGTTTATTATAGATGATACACCAGAATCAGTAGTAATCTCTGGATTTGACCCACTTAGAAGAGAAGTAGCCAAAATAGCACTTCAAAAACTTATGGATGATGGAAGAATTCACCCTGCAAAAATTGAGGAGATGGTTGAGAAGGCAAAAGAAGAGCTTTCAAAAATTATCAAACAAGAAGGTGAAAAAGCATCAATGGAAACTGGTGTTATGAAACTTCATCCAGACATTATAACATTACTTGGAAAACTTAAATATAGGACAAGTTATGGACAAAATGTATTAATGCATTCAATTGAAGTATCAAACCTTGCAAGAATTATGGCTGATGAACTTGGTCTAAATACGAAGCTTGCAGCTAGAGCTGGACTATTACATGATATAGGAAAAGCACTAGACCATGATATGGAAGGAACACACGTGCAAATAGGTGTTGATATATTAAAGAAATTTAAAGAAGACCCAAAGGTTATAAATGCAGTTGAAGCACACCATGGTGACGTAGAAGGTGAAACACCAGAAGCATACTTAGTACAAGCTGCCGATGCAATATCTGCATCAAGACCAGGTGCAAGACGTGAAACACTTGAAGCATATATCAAAAGACTTGAACAACTTGAAGGTATCGCTAACTCTTTTGAAGGAGTTGATAAATCATTTGCTATACAAGCAGGTAGAGAAGTTAGAATTATTGTAAAACCTGAAAAAGTATCAGATGACCAAATGACTATTATAGGAAGAGAAATTGCTGAAAAGGTTGAACAAGAAATGGATTATCCAGGACAGATTAAGATTAATCTTATTAGAGAGAAAAGAGTTGTAGATTACGCAAAATAATTACTATAAGTTTAAAAATTATTAAAGGACTTATTTATTATGAAAATAATAGATAGGTTCTTTTGTATTTTATAAGCAAAAAGGCAAGCATTTCTGCTTAGCTTTCTACTTGTGTGTGTTGTGTAATCCAAGATTGAAACTATTTTGTACAATATTTTTTGTAAAGATAGTAAGTATAATTTCCAAGCCCAAAAAGTCAATAATAGAGATTTTATAAGGCTAATTTATGTAATCTTGACAAGAATATAAAAAGAGGCTAAACTTATAAGCGTATGAAAATATTTGTAGAAAGGATATATAGATTATTATGAGAAAACTATTTACATCAGAAAGTGTAACAGAAGGACATCCAGACAAACTATGTGATTATATATCAGATAGTGTACTAGACAGTTATTTAGAAAAAGACAAAAATTCAAGAGTTGCATGTGAAGTAATGTGTGGAAAAGGAGAAGTATTTGTAACAGGAGAGATAACGTCAACAGCAAATATTAATATAGAAGAAGTAGTAAGGAATACAATTAAGGAAATAGGATATTTTGGAGCAGAAGTAGATATTGATTATAAAACATGTAAGGTACATATAAATATGTCAAAACAATCTCCAGATATTGCGTTAGGCGTAAATAAATCATTAGAAGATAAAGAAGGAGAAAATGTGCAATCAGAAGGAGCAGGAGACCAAGGAATAATGTTTGGATATGCCTGTGATGAGACAGAAGAATTGATGCCACTTCCAATATTACTTGCACATAAGCTATCAAAGAAATTAGCAGAGGTTAGAAAAGAAGGAATAATTGAATATCTAGGCCCAGACGGAAAAGTACAAGTAACAGTAGAGTATGAAGATGACATACCAATAAGAGTGGACACAGTGGTAGTATCAACACAGCATAGAGCAGATATTGAATTAGAAAAAATAAAGAAAGATATCAAGGAAAAGGTAATAAACACTACTATTTCAAATGATTTATTAGATGATAAAACGAAATATTTTATAAATCCTACGGGAAGGTTTGTAATAGGAGGACCGCTTGGTGACAGTGGACTTACAGGTAGAAAGATAATTGTTGATACTTATGGTGGATATAGTAGACATGGTGGAGGAGCATTTTCAGGAAAAGATGCTACAAAAGTGGATAGGTCAGCTTCATATATGGCAAGGCATATTGCAAAAAACATAGTTGCAAATGGATATGCAAAAAAATGCGAAATTCAACTTGCATATAGTATTGGAGTTGCAAAGCCAGTAGCAATATATGTTGATACATTTGGAACAAATACAATTTCAGAAGAAAAAATAGTAAACAAAATTGAAAGTAAATTTGACTTAACTCCACGAGGAATAATTGATTATTTAGGTTTACAAAATCCTATATTTAGAAAAACTACAAATTATGGACATTTTGGTAAAAAAGAATTACCTTGGGAAAAAGTAATTGAGATTTAGAGTATATATACTTTCTAAATGCAAGAAAAAAAGAAAAATATAGAAAAGTTTTGACAGTTTTTAAAATAGATGATATAATCAAGTACGACACTTTTATTTGCAGAAAGAGGTGCACCTATGTCTATCGCAAATGTATTTATGCAGCAGATTACTAGTGGCAAAGCGACGGCAGGGCTCAAGAAAAGTCTAATTGACGAGTTGTCAAACGGGAAAGATAAAACTACTCCACTATGTAGTATGGGAGTATTGTTTGACGGCTCCGTAAGGGATGAGTACTTGAGGAACATTGAGGAGCTTGTGCGGGAACAGGTAAGTGGTAAGGACTGTACTACTGAAACTTTGTTTTGGATGTACTACCTTGCTACAGTACTGGAGTTCGAGCTGGAGGTAACAACTGAGGAGGAGAGAACCGCAAAAGACGTTTTAGCATGGTATTTAGAGGACTCTGACAAAGACATAGAGGAATATATTGGCGTAATTAAGCCGAATTAGGACAAACCCCTCAAAAGAGGTGGGCGGTGTGTATATCACTGTCCACCTTGACTTTATAAAGAAATAATTATTAAGAGTGAAGATTAAGTGTTAAAATATATCGTTTATTTTAATTAAGAAATATATTTATTAACTTCAACTCTTAATTTTCCCTTAGAAGTTTGATAAATAATATCACCAATTTTATATTTGCCTTTTCCGCGAATTGTTAACAAGTCATCTTTTTGTAAAAGGATAGAATTTTTTGTTTTTGTTTCATAATTAACTAAAACACGTTCACTAGCTATAATTTCATTTGCCTTTGTCCTAGAAGTATGCAAAACTTCAGAAATAATGGTATCTAATCTTAATTGAGGAACTAATATGGTCATAGTTTCAAATTTCAAAGTTACTACTTCCAATTCAGGAAGTTTTTTTATATAAATATTTGATTTTCTAAATCGTGTTAATTCTTGTAAACTAGACAATAGATATTCAGAGATATCCTTTTGAACCACAATATCTGCACCATTATTTCTAACTAAAATATCACCAACTTTTTCTCTTTTAATTCCAAGCTTCATAATAGCACTCAAATAATCTCGATGGTGATACTTACCGACTAAGTCATTTGGAAGAACAATACTAATAACTTCAATTTCATTTTGTATCATTTTGTTTGTTTCAAGTGGTTCATGAATTAAATCAAATAATTTATCGGGAAGAAAAAATAAAATTTTTCTCTCAGACTCTTCATAACCACCATAAAATTTATATGTTTTATATTTTGCTTGTTGTAATACTTGGGCAGAAAGTTTTTGCTCATATCCATCTAAAAAATCAGTCACCTGTATTTGATTTTTTTGAGAGGTAAATTTTATTTTATCAAGTAGCTTTGCAACTAAAATTTTATCTTCATCTTTTGCACATGATTTCATTAATTCTTGTTTATCCATTTTATTAAAGTTTATAATATCTCCTTTTTATATTTTTTATAGTATAACATATTTAATAAATTTTAGGCAAGCTTTGTGACCCGAAACAGGCAATTATATATGTGAATCTGAAATAGGTTACACAAATAACATAGTCTTTTTTGCATTTTTATATAATAGAAATAAATTATAAAATATATAAAACAAAATTTCCAAAAACCTTCATTTACTAATTGATTTTTTCGTAAAAATGGTGTAATATAGATACATAAAAAAATTATACAAATGAATGTAAAACAAAACATAGCAGAAATAAAAGACAAAATAAATAAACCAAAACTTGACAAATCTGTAAGGGGGAACAAAAAATGAAAGCAATAGAAATAAGAAATAAATATTTAGAATATTTTAAATCAAAGGGACATGCAGTGATTCCAAGTGCACCATTAATTCCTGAAAACGACCCATCTGTATTATTTACTACAGCTGGAATGCAACCACTTGTGCCGTATTTATTAGGAGAAAAGCATCCAGAAGGAACTCGTCTTACAGATTATCAAAAATGTCTACGTACAAATGATATAGACGAGGTAGGAGATAACAGACACTTAACATATTTTGAAATGTTAGGAAACTGGTCATTAGGAGACTATTTCAAAGAAGAAGCAGTAGCAATGAGCTTTGAGTTTCTAACAAAAGTATTAAATATTCCAGTAGAAAAGTTATCAGTAACATGCTTTGCAGGAGATGAAGACTGTCCTAAAGATACAGTTACAGCAGAATGCTGGGAGAAAATGGGTATACCAAAAGAAAGAATTTACTTTTATGGAAAAGATGATAACTGGTGGATAGCAGGAGAAACAGGACCTTGTGGTTCTGATACTGAAATGTTCTATGATACAGGAAAGCCAGCATGCGGACAAAATTGCCAACCATCTTGTGACTGTGGAAAATATGTTGAAATATGGAATAATGTATTTATGGAATATTTCAAACATGAAGATGGAACATATACAAAATTAAAACAACAAAATGTGGATACAGGTTTAGGAATTGAAAGAATGGCAATGCTTTTACAAGGAAAAGAAACACCATTTGACATAGAATTATTTAAACCAGTAATGGACAAATTAAAAGAATTAGCAAAAAATGACGAAATTGAAAGTAGAAGAATTGTTGCAGAACACATGCGTGCAAGTATTATGCTAATTGCTGATGGCGGAAGACCTAGCAATGTTGACAGGGGATATATACTAAGAAGATTAATACGTAGAATGACAAGACATCTAAATAAATTGCAAATAGACTTAAATGAGCTAGGAAATTTAATTGAGTTAAATATCGAAGCTTTAAAAGAAATGTATCCAATACTTTTAAGTAAAAAAGATGAAATAAAAGAAGTAATAATAACTGAAAAAGATAAATTTCAAAAAACACTTATATCAGGTGAAAAAGAATTTAATAAAGTTATGGCAAAACTAAAACAAGAAGGAAAAACAACAATCGAAAGTGCTGACATATTTAGATTATATGAAACATTTGGATTTCCACCAGAAGTAACAAAAGATGTAGCAGCTGAAAATGGACTAACAGTTAATATGGATGAAGTTGATAAATTGTTCAAAGAACACCAAGAAAAATCAAAAATGGGAAGCGATAAAAAATTTAAAGGTGGACTTGCAGGTACAGGAGAAGAAGAAACAAAATATCATACAGCAACTCATCTTTTAAATGCAGCACTAAAAGTAACAGTATCAAAAGACTGTCATCAAAAAGGCTCAAATATAACAGCAGAAAGAATGAGATTTGACTTTAGTTGTGACCATAAGTTAACAGACGAAGAAAAGAAGAAGACTGAAGATTTAGTAAATAAATGGATACAAGAAGAGTTAGAAGTAAAATTCGAAACAATGCAAAAAGAAGAAGCTGTAAAATCAGGAGCAGAATGTATGTTTATTGAAAAATACCCAGATGAAGTAACAGTATATTCAATAGGAACTGTATCAAAAGAAATTTGTGGTGGACCTCATGTAACAAATACTAAGGAGTTAGGACATTTCAAGATTGTAAAAGAAGAAGCTAGCTCAGCAGGAGTTAGACGTATTAAAGCTATATTAGAATAGGAGAGAAAATGGATAAATTTTATATAACAACACCAATATACTATCCAAGCGGAAAGTATCATATAGGAACAGCATATACAGAAGTATTGGCAGATTCATTAAAAAGATACCATGCATTAAAAGGCGATGACTGTTTTTTACTTACAGGAACTGATGAACATGGACAAAAGATACAAACCAAAGCAGAAGAAGCAGGTTTAGCTCCACAAGCGTATGTTGATATTCAAGCAGAAATTGCAAAAAAGCTATGGAAAGAAATGAAAATAGAATATGACAAATATATAAGAACAACAGATGACTATCATGTAAAAGCAGTTCAAGTTATTTTTGAGAAAATGCTAAAAAAAGGTGATATCTACAAGGGAGAATACGAAGGATGGTATTGTGAGCCTTGTGAAAGCTACTTTACTGAATTTCAATTAGCTGATGGAAAATGCCCAGACTGTGGAAGAGAAGTTAGAAAAATGAAGGAAGAAGCATATTTCTTTAATATGAAAAAATATGCTGACAAATTACTTCAATACTATGAAGAGCATCCAGAATTTATAAAGCCAGATTATAGAAAACAAGAAATGATAAATAACTTTATAAAACCAGGACTTGAGGATTTATGTGTAACTAGGACTTCATTTGATTGGGGTATTCCAGTATTAAGTGACCCTAAACATGTAATATATGTATGGCTTGATGCACTAACAAATTACTTAACAGCATTAGGTTATACTACAAATGAAGATGAGTTATTTAAAAAATTATGGTCAGCAGATGTACAATTAGTTGGAAAAGATATAGCAAGATTTCACTTAATATATTGGCCAATATTTTTAATGTCATTAGAATTACCACTACCAAAAACAATATTTGTTCATAACTGGATAACTATGAAAGATGGTAAAATGTCTAAGTCAAAAGGAAATGTTATATATCCAGAACAATTAATGGAAAAATATGGACTAGATGCGATGAAGTATTATCTAATTCGTGAAATGCCAACAAATTCAGATGGAATGTTTACACCAGAGGGATTTGTCGAAAGATACAATTCTGACTTATGTAATGACCTTGGAAATTTATTAAATAGAACAATAGCAATGACTAACAAGTATTTTGAAGGAAATGTGCCTGAATATATGGGATTAGTTAATGATGCAGACGTAGACTTAGAAAATAAATCAAAAGAAGCGATTGAAAAATTTGAAAATGAAATGAAAGAATTTGAATTTGCAAATGCTTTGCAATCCATATGGAGCTTAATAGCAAGAACTAATAAATATATTGATGAGACATCTCCTTGGGCATTAGCAAAAGAAGTAGAAAACGAAACTAGTGAAGACAAAAAAATTAGAGAGAAGAAACTAAAATCAGTAATATATCATTTAATTGCAAATTTAAAAGAAATTGCAATACTAATTCGCTTTTTAATGAAAGATACATCTGACAATATATTAAATCAATTAGGAATTAAATCAGATAATATAAGCTTTGAAGACTTAGAAAATTATACAGAGCTTGAAAACATTAAAGTTATTGAAAAGGGAGAGCCTTTATTTATGAGACTTGAAACTGAAATGGAGATTGAGTATATAAAGAATTTAATGGTAAAATAAAGTTAAATCAAAATTAGCATATTGCTAAAAAAGCAAGTAAAATTCTTTGAGATTATACTATTTGTATATTTCAAAGAATTTTAAGTAGTCTTGACAACGCAAGACACTGATTTTCATTTAACTAAAAGGAGAAAATAAATGGACCAACGAATAACAACACTACTTGAAACTAATAGCTATCTAAAAAAATACCTAGACTATCCAAAAGAAGAATTAAAGGCGATGAGAGCTTTTATTTCATTAGAGCTATTTACTATTATAAAAAAAGCAGAAAAAGCACCAACAGCAGACTTTATAAAAACTTGTTTTAGCAAAGACTTTAATTACCTAGATTATATAGTATCATTCAGAAACAAAATTGACATGCCAAAGGTTAGCAAAAATAGTACTTTAGATGAGATATATAATTATGAAGTTTGCGAAAAATGTAATTGCAAAAATTGTATAAAAAAGAGTGTTATTATATTATGTAATGAAATAGACAAATACAATGCAAGCAAAAAGTGGAAACTTGAATATTTAGACGTATTAGATGCTATTTTAAAACATAAAAAAACAAAATTCGACAAAGTTGCAGATGCAAGAATGTTTGAAGGTGTTGACACAATAGACTTATTATATGTGCAAGCAATACTAGAATCAGACCTAATAAATATTGAAAAATATGACGAAGAAAAGAAAGTGGCTCAATTTAATTATTTAGATATAACACATAAAAAGGACAATATATTCTATATAAACAAATTTTTAAATTATTATAAAAACAAAAAGAATGTAGAAAAATTAGAATTGAATGTAAAAAGTCTGAAAGAAATAAATAAAGAGGAAGATAAAAACATTCGTATATATAAACTTGCTGGATATTATAAATATGTAATGGAAGTACAAAAAATAGACATATTAACAAAACTTAAAAAAATGGTAAATCCAGAAAGTATCATAAAAGGAATTAGAGTAAGAGCACGTTATTTTATTTACAGATATTTCGACAACGTTGAACAATTACCATATTCAAGGAAAACAAAAAATCAAATAAAAGAGATATTGAACTACATATTAAATTATAGATATATAAGCAATACTCCTTATGTTCCAATAAACATATTGATTTATTCAAACGACAAAGAAGGAGTAGAAGAAATAAGCAATATATTAAGCGAATTTATGTGGTTCTTCGGGTATCTTGCTAATGACATGAGATTTTACAATGAATACATGAATAATATCATTTTGGATAAATATTTAATTAAAAAGCTATATTATGATGGTAACAACAGAAAAAATGGAATAATGCTAATACATGATTTTGAAAATTTAGCTTATGCTGAAAAAGTTACACAAGACTTAGTATTAAATATTTTGTCAGATGAAATAGAAGCAAACAACAATAGAGTTTGCACAATTATTTATGGAGATAGAAGAATAATAAAAGAAATACTAAGTAATCACCATAAATTATCAAAATCACTAATTAACTTAGAACTTGAAATTGATGACCTAGACGTTGAGAAAATAAACGAATTAGTAATAAAAAAATTAGAAGACCATACTACATTAACGCAAGAAGTAAAAGACAAAATTTATAACTACATAAAAGCAACGTACAAACAAAGCGACAGTCAAAATTTAGAATATGTTAATAAGTTATATAATTTAATTGTGCTAAATATGAATAACAAATTTAACATAGACAAGGAAAACAAATTAACAATAAAAGATATTCCTGATGCATACAATACCAAAGATATAGATTCAATAATGTCAGAGTTAAATGAGCTAGTTGGTTTAAAAGAAATAAAAGAACAAATCAATGACTTAGTTGCATTATTAAGATTTAATAAAAAGACGAATATTGACATTAGTAACTTTAATTTACACATGACATTTGAGGGAAATCCTGGAACTGGAAAAACTACAGTTGGAAGAATTATAACTGATATTTTTTATAATCTAGGTTATATCAAGCAAAATAAATTAACAGAAGTAACCTCAAAAGACTTAATTGCAGAGTACCTTGGTCAAACTCAAGGAAAGACCTTCAACGTTGTAAAATCAGCTTTAGGAGGAGTGCTTTTCATAGATGAAGCATACAGCATAACTGCTGAAAAATCAGAGTATGGAAATGAATGTATAGCAACATTATTAAAAATGATGGAAGATTATAGAGATAAATTGATAATAATATTTGCTGGGTATAAAGATGAAATGAGAGACTTTATAGACGCAAATCCTGGACTACTATCACGAATAGGATATACAATAAACTTTCCAAACTTTAGCATAGAAGAGTTAACACAGATATTTTTAAATTTATTAAAAAAGAATAATTTAACTATTACAAATAAAGCTTTAGAAAAATTAAAGAAAATTATAAAAGAATCAGCGAGTGTTGAAAACTTTGGAAATGCTAGATATATAAATAATATATTCCAAAAGGTTTTAATACAACATGCTAAAAACACTGAAAAGCCAAAGGCAAAAGTAGACTTGTTTGAAATTACAGAAGCAGATATAATCTATGACAAGTTAATTGCCGATAATAAACAAAGAAAGATTGGATTTAACTAGAAACATATAAAAATAATAGTAATTATGATAATATAGAATTAACTCAAGATAAAACATGTTGAGTAACAATATTTGTTAAGAAAAGACTAGGAAGCCTCTTAAAACTTTCCTAGTCTTTTTCATTTATGCTATTTATTTAATTGGTTAACTATGTTTGTTTAACATTATATATTAATTGAAAAAACACAAAAAACTTTGAAAAATTAATGTAAAAAGCTTGACTTTATAATCTCAAGGTTGTATAATAAAAAGTGCATGTAAATTAACGTTGAAGTAGAATGTGGCTACACACCTGCTTAGCAGGCGATGGAGGGAACTTCTATGGAGTATGTCATGGCTTAGACCAGGCGGCAAGTTTAATATAATATTATAAAGTAATTTATAATAAAGCACTTAGCCCAAGGATATTCATGCAATCTTGGGATTTTATATTGGCAAAAAAAGAAACGCCAGGGTGCATTTATAACTTCCGACCCGAAAAAATTAAAAAGCACAACAAAGTGCAACGATAGGAGGTAAAAATGGCAACAACAAAGAGTGAACAAGACAAAAAAGAAAAAACAAAGGGAACAGTTGCAAAAAAAGCAACAAAACCAGCTGCAGAAAAAACTGCAAAAACACAATCTGTAAAAAGTGAGAAGATTAGAATAAGACTTAAAGCTTATGACCATGTTGTTTTAGAACAGTCTGCTGAGAAGATAGTAGATACTGCTAAAAAAACAGGAGCAAAAGTATCAGGACCTATTCCACTTCCAACTGAAAAAGAGATTGTAACAATCATACGTTCTCCACACAAACACAAAGATTCAAGAGAACAATTTGAATTAAGAACTCATAAAAGAGTTATCGATATTTTATATCCAACTCAAAAAACAGTTGACAGTTTAATGAAAATTGAACTACCAGCAGGTGTTGATATAGAAATCAAATTATAATTTTAATAATTAAAATATCTATGCTAACCAATACATAATAAGATATAGTAAAATTAAAAGTTTAGCAATTAGGCTAAAAACTTAAGTAACTAAAATCTAAAAAAGAGTTAGCCAATAGGAGGAAAGAAAGAATGAACAAAGCATTATTAGGAAAGAAAATTGGTATGACCCAAATTTTCGACGAAAAAGGAAAAATAATACCAGTAACAGCTATTGAAGTTGGACCTTGTACAGTTACACAAATCAAAACTGTAGAGCAAGACGGATATACAGCTGTTCAATTAGGTTTTGGAGATGTTAAAGAAACAAAACTAAATAAACCAGAATTAGGAAAGTTTAGCAAAGCTAAATTAGCTCCTAAAAAACATTTAAGAGAATTCAGAGTAGATACAGTTGAAGGAATAAATGTTGGAGACGAATTAAAAGCTGATGTATTTGCAGCTGGAGATAAAGTTGACATTCAAGGAACTTCAAAAGGTAAAGGATTTCAAGGTGTTATCAAACGTCATGGACAATCAAGAGGACCAATGGGACATGGTTCTATGTATCATAGAAGACCAGGTTCAATGGGACCAACATCAACACCAGGTAGAGTATTCCCAGGTAAAAAATTACCAGGACATATGGGATGTGAAACAATCACAATACAAAACTTAGAAGTAATAAAAGTTGATTTAGATAAAAATGTAATCTTAGTAAAAGGAAGTGTTCCTGGAGCTAAAGGTTCAATATTAAAAATAAAATCAAGCGTAAAAGCATAAGAAAGGAGGATACAAAATGCTTAAAGTAGACGTATTAAGTACAGATGGAAAGAAAGTTAAAGATTTAGAATTAAATGAAAAAGTATTTGGTATAGAACCAAATGAAAATGTTGTTCATACAGCAGTAGTTAATTTCCTTGCAAATCAAAGACAAGGAACACAAAATACAAAAACTAGAGCAGAAGTTCGTGGTGGTGGAAGAAAACCATGGAGACAAAAAGGAACAGGTCGTGCAAGACAAGGCTCAATAAGAGCACCACAATGGATAAAAGGTGGTATTGCATTAGGACCACGTCCACGTTCATATGTATATAAGATAAACAAAAAAGAAAGACAATTAGCAATTAAGTCAATGTTAAGTTCAAAAGTTCTTGAAAAAGAATTAATCGTACTTGATAAATTAGACTTAAAAGAAATTAAAACTAGTGAAATGGTTAAAACATTAAACAATGTTAAAGCAACAGGAAAAACACTTATAGTTTTACCTGCAAACAATGAAAATGTACAAAAATCAGCTAGAAACATTGAAGGCGTTAAAGCTTCAATAGTTGAAACAATCAATGTTTATGATTTAGTAAAATATCAAAACTTAGTTTTAACAGTAGACACAGTTAAAAAATTAGAGGAGGTGTACGCATAATGTTACCAGAAGAAGTAATAATTAAACCAATCGTTACAGAGAAAAGTAATGATGAAATACAATTTGGAAAGTATACCTTTAAAGTAAACAAAAAAGCTACAAAGGTAGATGTAAAAAGAGCTTGTGAAAAACTTTTCAACGTAAAAGTTTTAAGTGTTAACACTATTCTTGTAAAAGGAAAAGAAAGAAGAGTAGGAAGATATACAGGTATGACATCTGATTGGAAAAAAGCTATAGTAAAAATAGATACAAATCCAGCAGACCAAAAATACCTTGCAAAAGGCGGAAAAGAGACTAAAGTTTCTAAAAAATACAAAGATAGTATAGAAGGCTTCTTTGGTGCCTAATCATTAGGAAAGCAATCGCTTCTAAAATTTATAAAAGTATAATTATCTAGTTTTAAAACTAGGAAAATAAAATTAAAAGGAGAATTAAAAAAATGGGAACAAAGAAATTTAGACCAACAACTCCATCACTAAGAAATATGACAGTATCAGACTTTGCAGAAATTACAAAGAAAACTCCTGAGAAATCATTATTAGCTGTAAAACCTCATAAAGCAGGAAGAAATGCTCAAGGAAAAATTACAGTTAGACATCAAGGTGGAGGAAATAAAAGAAAATATAGAATTATTGATTTCAAAAGAAATAAATTAGATATGGAAGCAACTGTAATTGGAATTGAATATGACCCAAACAGAAGTGCTAACATAGCACTAATCAAATACGAAGATGGAACATTAAGTTACATTTTAGCACCAAGAGGATTAAAAGATGGTGATAAAGTTATATCAGCAGATAAAGCAGATATAAAACCAGGTAACTGTATGAAAATGGAAAGTATTCCAGTAGGTACATTACTACACAACATCGAAATAAATCCAAATCAAGGAGCAAAACTTGTTAGAGTTGCAGGACAATCTGCACAATTAATGGCTAAAGAAGGAAAATATGCACATTTAAGATTACCTTCAGGAGAAATGAGATTAGTTTTAGCAACATGTAAAGCTACAATAGGTGAAGTTGGAAATGAAGAACATGAAAACATTAAAATAGGAAAAGCAGGAAAGAAAAGAAACATGGGCAAACGTCCAGAAGTTAGAGGTTCTGCAATGAACCCTAATGATCACCCTCATGGTGGTGGTGAAGGAAAAGCACCAGTAGGACATCCAGGACCAATGACACCTTGGGGCAAACCAGCTCTAGGATACAAGACAAGAGCAAAACACAAAAAATCAAATAGATTAATAACAAAGAGAAGAAAATAAAACTAATTGAAAGGAGATAATTAAATATGTCAAGATCAAGCAAGAAAATGCCATTCGTAGCTCCAGAACTATTAAAAAGAATTGATGCAATGAATGAAAATGGAAACAAAGAAGTTATAAAAACATGGTCAAGAGCATCAACAATTTATCCACAAATGGTAGGACATACAATAGCTGTTCATGATGGAAGAAAACATGTTCCAATATATATTACAGAAGAAATGATTGGACATAAATTAGGTGAATTTGCTCCAACAAGAACATTCAAAGGACACTCTGGAAGCAAAGCGGATACAACATCAGCAAAATAATAATTGTCATGTAAAACAGACAATAAAAACTAAATTAAATGCAATTTAGATTAATATATGAAAATATTAAAAAAGGAGGAAAATATTGTGGCTGACGAGAAAGAGAAGAAAGTAGCAGAAAAGAAAGAAAAATCAACAGAAACAAAGAAAACAACTACAGCAAAAACAGAAACAAAGAAAGCTACTGAAAAGAAAGCTGAAACAGCTAAAAAAGAAAATAAAGAAGTAAAAACTGAAAAAACACCTGTAAAAGCTAAAAAGGAAGAAAAAGCTACAACTAGCAAGCAAGCTAAAAAAGAAACAGTTAAAGAAGAGAAGAAAACTGTTAAAGTAGATAAAAAAGAAAAAACTACTGATAGTGAAGAAGAATTAGTTGCAAAAGCTACACTAAAATATGCAAGAATATCTAGTAGAAAAGTAAAAATTGTTGCAGACTTAATAAGAGGAAAAAATGTTGATGAGGCAATGGCAATACTTGAATTTACACCAAAGGCAGGTGCAGAAGTTTTAATAAAATTATTAAAATCTGCTATAGCAAATGCTGAAAACAACAATATGATGAATCACAGCAAATTATATATTGCTGAAATTTATTCAAATCAAGGACCAACATTAAAGAGAATTAGACCAGCAGCTAAAGGCTCAGCTGTAAGAATTAGAAAAAGAACAAGTCATACAACAATAGTTTTAAAAGAAAAGGAGGCTTAAGCAAAATATGGGACAAAAAGTAGATCCACGTGGATTTAGAGTTGGTGTTATAAATGACTGGAGTTCAAAATGGTATGCAGATAAAGCTCATTTTGGAGATTATGTTGTTGAAGACCATAAAATTCGTGTATATATAAAGAAAAAATTATATGTAAGCGGAATTTCAAAAATTGAAATTGAAAGAACATCTAAAAATGTTAAAATAAATGTTTATACAGCAAAACCTGGAATAGTAATAGGAAAAGGTGGAAACCTAGCTGAAAACTTAAAAAATGAATTAGAAAAAATGATTAACAAACAAGTTAACCTAAACATTTTAGAAGTTAAAGATGTTGACACAAATGCACAATTAGTTGCAGAAAATATTGCAGGACAATTAGAAAGAAGAATTTCATTTAGACGTGCTATGAAACAATGTATGCAAAAAGCAATGAAAATGGGAGCTTTAGGAATTAAAGCAGCTTGTTCTGGAAGACTTGGAGGAGCTGATATGGCTAGAACTGAGTTCTATAAAGAAGGAACAGTGCCACTTCAAACTTTAAGAGCTGACATTGATTATGGATTTGCAGAAGCAAACACAACTTATGGAAAAGTTGGTGTTAAAGTATGGATATATAAAGGAGAAATTCTTCCAGCAAAGAAAAACAAAGAAGTGGAAGGAGGAAAATAATTATGCCATTAATGCCAAAAAAGACTAAGTTTAGAAAACAACAAAAAGGTAGAAATAGAGGAAAAGCTACTAGAGGAAATAAAGTATATGAAGGTGAATACGGACTTCAAGCATTAGAACTTGGAATGATAACATCAAACCAAATCGAAGCTGCCCGTGTTGCTATGACAAGATATATTAAAAGAGGTGGAAAAGTTTGGATAAAGATTTTCCCAGATAAACCATTAACAGCAAAAGCTATCGGTTCTCGTATGGGTACAGGTAAAGGAAATGTTGAAAAATGGGTTGCTCCTGTAAAACCAGGAAGAGTTATGTTTGAAATGGGAGGAGTTCCAGAAGATATAGCTAAGGAAGCACTAAGACTTGCAGGTTCTAAATTATCAATTAGAACAAAAGTTGTTAAAAAAGAAGGAATAACAAGCGAAAGTGTTGCAAGTGAAAATGTTGCAAGCGAAGTTACAGCAGAGTAACGAAAGGGAGGTAAGAATAGATATGAAGATAAGCAAAATCAGAGAAATGTCTTCACCAGACCTTGAAAAAGAATTAGGAGAACTAAAACAAGAGTTATTTAAACTAAGATTTAGCTTAGCAACAAATGGGTTAGATAATCCTAAGAAAATCAAGGAAGTAAAGAAAGACATTGCTAGAGTAAATACAATATTAACAGAAAGAAAGTTAGCCATTAACGAGAAAAAATAATTAATGGGCGAAAAATAAATATTTGAAAGGAGAACCATAAATGGAACGAAATCTTCGTAAGACAATGATCGGAAAAGTTGTATCTGATAAAATGGATAAAACAGTAGTAGTTGCTGTAAATACAAGAAAAATGGATAAAACTTATGGTAAGATTAAAAGATCTACTTACAAATTAAAAGCTCACGATGAAGAAAACCAATGCCAAGCTGGTGATACAGTTAAGGTTATGGAAACTAGACCTCTATCAAAAGATAAAAGATGGAGAGTTGTAGAAGTAATTGAAAAGGCTATAATAAAATAATTCATTAAAAATTAAGATTTAAGAAGGAGGAAAGACCTATGATACAGCAACAAACAAGACTTAAAGTAGCAGATAACACTGGAGCAAAAGAACTTATGTGTATTAGATGCTTAGGTGGTTCATATAGAAAATATGCTAAAGTAGGAGATGTAATAGTTGCTTCTGTAAAATCAGCAATCCCAGGTGGAACAGTAAAAAAAGGTCAAGTTGTTAAAGCAGTAGTAGTTAGAACAAAAAAACCTATACAAAGAGCTGATGGAACAGTTGTTAGATTTGATGAAAATGCAGCTGTTATAATAAAAGAAGATAAAACACCAACTGGAACTCGTATATTTGGACCAGTTGCAAGAGAATTAAGAGATAAAGAATACATGAAAATTCTATCTCTAGCACCAGAAGTTTTATAATGAAAAGAGGTGAAATACATGAAATTAAAAAAAGGAGATACTGTACAAGTATTATCTGGAAATGATAAAGGAAAAAAAGGTGAGATTCTAAGCGTTGACCCTAAAGCAGGAAAGATTGTTGTAAAAGATGTTAATATCAGAAAAAAAGCAACAAAACCTAGAAAAGCAGGAGAAACAGGTGGAATTATAGCATCTGAGCATGCAATAAACTCAAGTAAAGTTGCAGTTGTATGCCCTAAATGCGAAAAAGCAACAAGAGTAGGATATAAAATTGATGGAGATAAAAAAGTTCGCGTTTGCAAAAGTTGCGGAGCTGAATTGAAATAATTTTAAGTGGAAAGGAGGGTCTATTAAGACTTATGGAAATATTAAAAGAACAATATGAAAAAGAAGTAGTACCTGCATTAATGAAAAAATTTAATTATAAATCTGTAATGGAAGTTCCAAAATTAGATAAAATAGTTCTAAATGTTGGTCTAGGAGATTTGAAAGAAAATCCTAAGGCATTAGAAGGAGCTGTAGCTGACTTAACACAAATAACAGGACAAAAACCAGTTGTTACAAAAGCTAAGAAAGCTATTGCAGCATTCAAAATAAGAGCAGGAGTTAATATAGGTGTAAAACTTACATTAAGAAAAGGAAAAATGTATGATTTTGCATACAAACTATTTAACACAGCATTACCTAGAGTTAGAGATTTTAGAGGAGTATCATCAGATTCATTTGATGGAAGAGGAAATTATTCAATGGGTATTAAAGAACAACTAATTTTCCCAGAAATCGAATATGATAAAATTGATAAAATTAGAGGAATGGATATAGTTTTTGTTACAACAGCAAAAACAGATGAAGAGGCTA
Source organism: uncultured Clostridia bacterium (assembly GCA_948919095.1). Classification (GTDB taxonomy): domain Bacteria; phylum Bacillota; class Clostridia; order TANB77; family CAG-508; genus CAG-793. The sequence goes on from CAQYCU010000010.1 coordinate 30,462, forward strand.
AGGAGTTATTATCACTTCTTGGAATGCCTTTCAAAAAATAGTATAGGAGGAAAAACATGGCAAAGAAGTCTTTAAAAGTAAAGCAACAAAAACCACAAAAATACAAAACTAGAGAATATAATAGATGTAAAATTTGTGGAAGACCACATGCTTACATAAGAAAATATGGCATTTGCCGTATATGCTTCAGAGAATTAGCTCATAAGGGTGAAATTCCAGGTGTTAA
>CAQYCU010000010.1:30787-37955 GCA_948919095.1 uncultured Clostridia bacterium
AAGGAGGTAAAGAATGAACACAACAGACCCAATAGCAGATATGCTAACAAGAATTAGAAATGCCAACACATCAAAACATTCAACTGTTGACATACCAGCATCAAAAATGAAATCATCTATAGCTCAAATTCTATTAGATGAAGGATATATAAAGTCATTTGAAGAAATAAAAGATGAAAAACAAGGAATTCTTAGAGTTACTTTAAAATATGACGAAAGTGGAAAAAGAGTAATTTCTGGTTTAAGAAGAATATCAAAACCAGGACTTCGTATATATGTAAATAAAGAAGAAATACCACAAGTTCTTAATGGCCTTGGAATAGCTTTAATTTCAACTTCAAAGGGAATTAAAACTGACAAAAATGCAAGAAAAGAAGGACTTGGTGGAGAAGTATTGGCTTATGTATGGTAAGCAATTAATGAAATAATAAAAGAAGGAGGCAATCTAAATGTCAAGAATAGGAAATAAACCTATAGCAATACCAGCTGGAGTAACTGTTACAATAGATGGAAACCACATAGTTGTAAAAGGACCAAAAGGACAATTAGAAAGAGATATTCATCCAAAAGTTACAGCTAAAGTTGATGGAAATGAGATAAAAGTTGAAATAGCTTCAGAACAAGACGGAAACTTACATGGTTTAACAAGAACATTAATCAGTAATATGGTTGAAGGTGTTGAAAAAGAATTTTCAAAAACTTTACAAATAAATGGTGTTGGTTATAGAGCACAAAAACAAGGAACAAAACTAGTTATGAACTTAGGTTATTCACACCAAGTTACAATGGACCCACCTGATGGAATTACTTTTGATGTTCCAGACGCTAACACAGTAATAGTTAGAGGAATTGATAAAGAAATAGTTGGTCAAACAGCAGCAGTTGTAAGAACAAAGAGACCACCAGAGGTATATAAAGGCAAAGGTATTAAATATGATTATGAACATATTAGACGTAAAGAGGGTAAGACAGGTAAGAAATAATAGAAAGGAGTTATAGTAGACTATGGTTTCACAAACAGATAGAAAGTTTGAAAGAAAAAGAAGACATATAAGAGTTCGTAGAAAAATATCTGGAACAGCTGAATGTCCAAGACTATGTGTTTTCAGAAGCAATAAAGGTATATATGTACAATTAATAGATGACGTAGCAGGAAATACATTAGCTCAAGCATCAACTTTAGACAAAGAAGTAAAAACAAAGCACTCAAACAAAGAAGCTGCAAAAGAAGTTGGAGCATTAATTGCAAAAAGAGCTAAAGAAAAGAAAATAGAAACAGTTGTATTTGATAGAAGTGGTTATATTTACCACGGGGTAGTAAAAGAATTAGCTGAAAGTGCAAGAGAAGGTGGACTTAAATTTTAAGAGAAGGAGGGAAGACAAGTGCAAGAAAGAAAAGAAAGACAAGAAGACGATGGATTAAATGAAAAAGTTGTTGCTATCAACAGAGTAGCAAAAGTTGTTAAAGGTGGTAGAACATTTAGATTTAGTGCAGTTGTTGTTGTTGGAGATGGTAAAGGACATGTAGGCGTAGGAAATGGAAAAGCAGCTGAAGTTCCAGATGCAATCAAAAAAGCAATTGAAGATGCTAAGAAGAATTTAATTGAAGTTCCAATAGTCGGAACAACAGTACCACACGAATATATTGGTAAATTTGGTAGCGCAAGTGTTTTAATAAAACCAGCTGTTGAAGGTACAGGACTTATTACTGGAGGAAGCGTTAGACCAGTTCTAGAACTTGCAGGTTATAGAGATGTTAGAACTAAAATATTAGGAACTAATAATCCAAGAAACTGTGTATATGCTACATTAGAAGGATTAAAGAGCATGGAAACAGTTGAACAAGTTGCTAGAAAAAGAGGACTAAAAGTAGAAGACATAATATAATAAAATTTAAGAATAAAGAACTATAAATAAAAAACAAGGAGGTGTAATCCATAATGAAATTAGACGAATTAAAACCATCACAAAAAAGACAAGGAAAACTTAGAGTTGGACGTGGAATAGGCTCAGGACTTGGAAAAACTTCAGGAAGAGGACATAAAGGACAAAAAGCAAGATCTGGCGGTGGAGTAAGACGTGGATTCGAAGGTGGTCAAACACCATTATATAGAAGATTACCAAAAAGAGGATTCAATAATGCAGAATTCGCCAAAGACTATGTAGAAGTTACTTTGACAATGTTAAATAAAGCTACAACTGATACAGTAGATGCTGAAAGCCTAATAAAAGACGGAATAATATCTAAAGCAAAAGATGGAATAGTAATAATTGCAACTGGAAAATTAGACAAAAAATTAACCGTAAAAGCTAAGAGATTTACTAAAAATGCAAAAGAACAAATCGAAGCTTTAGGTGGAAAGACAGAGGTGATTTAGTTGTTTGATACAGTAAAAAACGCACTAAAAACTCCTGAGATAAGAAAAAAACTATTATACACATTATTGCTTTTAGTAATATTTAGATTAGGTTGTTATATAACAATCCCAATGGTTAATATTAGTACATTAGACGGTATTATGTCAGGAAGTCAAAATGGAATAACAGGATTAATAAACATAGTATCAGGAGGAGCATTTGCTAGGTTATCAATATTTGCAATGTCAATTACTCCATATATTACAGCATCAATAGTAATTCAACTAATGGCAATGGTAATACCATCATTAGAAAGATTAACTAAAGAAGGTGGAGAAGAAGGCAGAAAGAAAATTGACAGATATACAAAAATAATATCTTTAGTACTAGCAACTGTTGAAGCATTAGGAATTTATTTCCAATACAAATCAACAGGGATATTTCTTGAAACAGGAGTAAAAGCTGCATTTATAGTAGTATTATCATTAATTGCAGGAACATCACTACTTATGTGGTTAGGAGATAAAATCACATCAAAAGGTGTTGGAAATGGAATATCAATGATAATATTTGCAGGTATAGTTTCTAGTGTACCAACAGCATTAAGAACATTATTTGGTTTACTAAATGACAATGGAAGCTTCAGTACAAAAGGATTAATAATAGCATTACTTATGATTATAGGAGTATTAGTAATGGTAATAGGTGTAATCTTTGTACAATTAGCAGAAAGAAGAATACCTGTACAATATTCTAAAAAAGTAGTAGGAAGAAGAATGGTTGGAGCACAAAATACACATATTCCAATCAAACCAGCAATGGCAAGCGTTATGCCAATAATATTTGCAAGTAGCTTTATGACTTTTCCTGCACTTATTATAGAAATATTTGCACATGATATAGCAAGTCAAACAGGATTTTGGAAAGTAATATATAACTTATCAATTGCAACTTCATCTTCAGATGTTGCTTGGCAATACACAATTATAAATGCTATAATCTACTTATTATTAATAGTAGGATTCACATATTTTTACACTTATGCTACATTCAATCCAGCAGAAGTTGCAAATAATATAAAACAAAATGGTGGATTTATTCCTGGAATTAGAGCAGGTAAACCAACAGCTGACTATTTATCATCAGTTCTATCAAAAGTAGTATTATTTGGTGGAGTATTCTTAGCAGCGGTTGCAATATTACCAATGTTCTTAAAAGGAATAGGTATAAATACTGCATTTAGTGGATCATCAATATTAATTGTAGTAGGTGTTGCTATTGAATTAAGTCAACAATTACAATCATTACTAGCAATGAAACATTATAAAGGATTTTTAGAGAAATAATAGAGAAGACGCTTGAAAAGGATAAAATCTTTTTCAAGTTTGTCTTGGTCTTAGAAGGGAAAATTATGTATATAATAATGTTAGGTGCGCCTGGAACAGGAAAAGGAACAATAGGTGCAGAAATATGTAAACATTTCAATTTAAACCATGTTTCAACAGGAGATATATTTAGAGAAGAAATAAGAAATAAAACAGAATTAGGACAATTAGCAGAAAGCTATATTTCAAAGGGACAATTAGTACCAGATGAAGTTACAATAAAAATGGTGGAAAACACATTAGATAGAATGGAAGATGTTATATTAGACGGATTTCCAAGAACAATAGACCAAGCAAAAGCTTTGAAGGAAATTTTAAGAGGACCAAATAAGAAAGTTACTACTATAACAACAGTAATAAACTTAATTGTTCCAGATGAAGACATAATAAAAAGAACTTCAAGCAGAGTAGTTTGTTCAAACAAGAAATGTGGAGCATCATATAACCCAGTATTCTTACCACCAAAAGTAGAAGGAATTTGTGATGTATGTGGTTCAGAACTTATAAGAAGAAAAGATGATGAACCAGAAACAATAAAACAAAGACTAGATGTATATTATCAAAATACTGAACCTTTAGTAGAATACTATGAAAGTGAAGGAATACTAGAACCAATAAAAGTTGATATCTATTCACCAACAACTAAGGAAGATACAACAGCAGAAGCTATAAGAAGAATAGAAAAACATTTGAATAAATAGTTTTAAACAAAAGGGGCGCCTTTATGGATAGTCCCTTTTGGGAAAAGTTAGTTTGAAAAATAATTGCCATTTTACGCAGTGGCTCTTCAATTAAAATCAAATCGATGTACAAAAAGTACGCCTCATTGATTTTAATCTCAATTGCCTAGTAAAATAACAATTCTTTTCCAAACTTAGAAAGAATGTGAGAAAATGGTAACGATAAAATCAAAATTTGAAATAGAAAAGATGAGAGAAGCTTGTAAAATAGCAAACTTAGCTCAAAAAGCTGTTGAAAAGGCAATAAAACCTGGCATATCTACATATGATTTAGATAAGATAGCAGAAGAAACAATGAGAGCAAATGGCGCAATACCAGCAGAAAAGGGATACCCAAGTTATCAAAAGGGCGTTCCTGATTTTCCCGGAGCAATTTGTGCATCAATCAATGATAATATTCTACACGGAATACCATCTAAATTTGGTATACTACAAGAAGGCGACATAATAAGTATTGACCTTGTAGCATACAAAGATGGATTTAATGGAGATTGTTGTCGTACATATAAAGTTGGAAAAATAACTGAAGAAGCACAAAATTTGATTAATGTAACAAAACAAGCATTTTTTGAAGGAATAAAATTTGCCAAAAAAGGTAATAGACTTGGTGACATAAGTCATGCAATAGGCGAATATGTTGAAAAAAATGGTTTTGCAGTAATTAAAGAATTTGAAGGACATGGAATAGGAAGAGAAATGCACGAAGAACCAGGAATTCCAAACTACGGCAAAGCAGGAAGAGGAATAAGACTAGAACCAGGTATGACTCTTGCTATTGAACCAATGGTTGTAGTTGGTAATCCTGAAATCTATCAAGGAGAAGATGGGTGGTCAATATGGACTGAAGACGAGAGTTTATCAGCACATTATGAAAATACAATTTTAATTACAGAAAAAGAGCCAGAAATATTGACATTAGAATAGATTTGTTATATAATATATTAGCTATTGGTATAAATAGCAATATTATGCAAACCAAAATTGAATTAGTCCGCATCATCGTGTCTTCGTGAATTTTACAAAGTAAAATTTATGAAGTGCGAATTCTAAGCGAAGAGAAGAAAGGAAACAAGTATGTCTAAAGAGGATGTAATAGAGGTAGAAGGCGTAGTATCAGAAGCATTACCTAATACACTATTTAAAGTAAAATTAGAAAATGGACATGAAATATTAGCTCATATCTCAGGAAAATTAAGAATGAATTATATTAAAATTCTACCAGGAGATAAAGTTAAAATTGAACTTTCACCTTATGACTTAACAAAGGGAAGAATTACTTGGAGAGCAAAATAGAGTTATAAAATATTTAAGCTTAGATGCAAGTTATAAAAAATATTTAAGCTTAGGCGCGAGTTATACGAGAAAGATGATGAATAATGAGGAAATAGTGCATAAGTATATTTACGAAATTGTAATAAAATCTGACAAAGTAGAACGAAGCAGATAAGATTAAAGGAGGAGATAGAAATGAAAGTAAGACCATCAGTAAAGCCAATGTGCGAAAAATGTAAAGTTATAAAAAGAAAAGGCGTTGTTAGAGTAATTTGTGAAAATCCTAAACACAAACAAAGACAAGGCTAATTAAACAAATAATTGGGCAAGGATATTGCACAATTATTTTTGAGTTCTATAAAGTATAGTTATATGCTATATGTATTTTAGATATTTACGTAAATCTAGACGCGGCTGAATAGATTTATGTTTATATAAATTTTATTCTATATTTTTAAAGATTAAGTTTTTGAAAGCTAATATAGTGATTACCTTTCAAAATTATATTAGTCTTGAAAAGCTTAATGCATTTCACCTTTAAAAATCAAGAATAAAAAACAAATATAAAAACTACAAACAAAAATATATTGAAAAGAGGAATTAATACCTCAGAAAGGAAAGAAAAAATGGCTCGTTTAGCAGGAGTTGAACTACCAAAGGAAAAAAGAGTAGAAATTGGATTAACCTACATATATGGTATAGGTTTAAAAAGATCTCAAAAAATACTTAAGGATGCTGGTGTAAATCCAGATACTAGAGTAAAAGACCTAACAGCAGACCAAGAACAAGCAATCAGAAAAGCAATGTCAGAATATGTTGTTGAAGGTGATTTGAGAAGAGAAGTAGCACTTAACATTAAACAATTAGTAGAAATGGGATGCTATAGAGGACAAAGACATAAAAGAGGTCTTCCAGTAAGAGGACAAAGAACAAAAACTAATGCTCGTACAAGAAAAGGACCAAGAAAATTGGTTAGCAAGAGCAAATCTGATAAATAATGAAGGGAGAATTAAATAATGGCAAAGGCTGTAACAACTAAAAAAACAACAAGAAGAAGAGTTAGCAAAAATATCGAAAGTGGAAAAGCACATATACACTCTAGCTTTAATAATACAATAGTTTCAATATCAGATATTCAAGGTAACGTAATTTCTTGGGCAAGTGCTGGTGGACTAGGATTTAAAGGTTCAAGAAAAAGCACACCATTTGCAGCAGGAGAAGTTGCAGAAACAGCAGCAAAAGCTGCTATGGAACATGGTCTAAAGACCATTGAAGTATATGTAAAAGGGCCAGGAGCAGGAAGAGAATCTGCTATAAGGGCATTACAAACAGCTGGTTTACAAATTGTATCAATCAAAGATGTAACACCAATTCCACATAATGGATGTAGACCACCAAAAAGAAGAAGAGTTT
>CAQYCU010000011.1 GCA_948919095.1 uncultured Clostridia bacterium
TCGCGGAATACAGATAGTTAGAGTAGAAGATGGATTTACTTTAGCTTCTAAAACTGAGTACCACGAATATTTATATCCAGCTTTAGATAAAAGAATAAAGCCAACATTATCCCAAGCTTCACTAGAAGTATTAGCAATAATAGCATATAATCAAAGAATAACAAAAGCTGATATTGAAAATATAAGAGGAGTTGACTCAAGTGCATCAATTTACAGACTAACAGAATATAATCTAATAGAACAAGCAGGAAAAGCAGATTTACCTGGAAAGCCAATGACATACAGAACAACAGAGGATTTCTTAAAAATGTTTGGACTAAAGAGTTTGAAAGAACTTCCTAAGCTTCCAAAATATAAATTAGACAGTAATAGACAAATCGTAATAGATGATATTGAAGATTTATTTGATGATGAGGATAATTCTAATAAAGAAGAAATAGAAAATAATAAAGAAAAGTTTATTGATAATAAAAATAATACAGAGAATAAAAAAATTAATGAAAATGATATAAAATATGAGGCTCCAATGCCGAATGGTAATACAGAACAAGACAATGAGCAACCGAATGAAGAAACAGAGTAGATAATAAGTTACCAAAATGAACAATTAAAAGAAGAGGAGAGTAATATAAATGAGTGATAATTTTGTAAAAGAAATAACAAATATGGAAGACGACTTTGCTCAATGGTTTACAGATGTTGTAATAAAAGCAGAGTTAGTAGATTATACAGAAGTAAAAGGATTTATTGCATATAGACCATATGGATTTGCGATATGGGAAAGAATAAAAGAATATGAAGATACCGAATTCAAAAAAAGAGGAGTGCAAAATATAGCGTTACCAATGTTAATGCCAGAGCATTACTTAACAACTGAAAAAGACCACGTTGAGGGATTTGCTCCAGAAGTAGCTTGGGTAACAAAAGGTGGAGAAAAAGAATTAGAAGAAAAACTATACATACGTCCAACATCAGAGCCACTATTTTGTAGAATGTATTCAAAATGGCTAAAATCATGGAGAGAGTTACCATTTCTATACAATCAATGGTGTAACGTACTAAGGTGGGAAAAAGAAACAAGACCAATATTAAGAAGTAGAGAATTTTACTGGCAAGAAGGACACACAATTCATGCAACAGAACAAGAAGCGATAGAATTAACACTAGAAATGTTAGATGTATATGCAGATACTATAGAAAATTTACTAGCAATTCCAGTATTAAAAGGAAAGAAAACAGAATCTGAAAAATTTGCAGGAGCAGTTGATACATATACAGTTGAAACTTTAATGCTTGATGGACGTGCAATACAAGCAGGAACTTCACATTATCTTGGACAAAACTTCACAAAACCATTTGGAGTAAAGTTCCAAAATAAAGAAGGAAAAGAGGAATTTGCATATCATACATCTTGGGGAACATCAACTAGATTACTAGGTGCACTAATAATGGCACATGGTGATAATAGAGGCTTAAAAATACCACCAAAGGTAGCACCAATTCAAGTAGTTATAGTTCCAGTAGCAACAAACAAAGAAGGCGTAATTGAAAAAGCAACTGAAATTTATAATGAGTTAAAAGGATATAAAGACATAAGAGCAGAACTAGATTTAAGGGAACAATATTCACCAGGATATAAATTCAACTACTGGGAAATGAAGGGTATTCCTGTAAGAATTGAGATTGGACCACGTGATATTGAAAATGGAGAGTGCGTAGTAGTCAGACGTGACACACTTGAAAAGATGACTGTTAAGTTAGATGAATTAAATGAAACAGTAGTAAAATTATTAGATGATATTCAACAAAACATGTATAATATGTGTAAAGAAGTACGTGTAAAAAGAACAAACGTGGCACATAATATGGAAGAATTTGAAAAAGAGATTAATGAGAATCAAGGATATATTAAAGCAATGTGGTGTGGAGACCCAGAATGCGAAGAAAAGATACATGAAATTACAGGAGCAAAATCAAGATGCATTCCTTATGAACAAGAACATATTGATGATAAGTGTGTAGTTTGTGGAAAGCAAGCAAAAGATATGGTAGTATGGGGACGACAGTATTAATAAAATTTATAAAATATGAACCAAAGCGGACCTACTTTGATATAAAAAGAAGGTTCGCTATTTATTATTAAAAGCTTGATAAAAATTTGAACATGAAATTTAAGGAGCACAAAATGAATTACAGAATTGTAAATGGTTCTATATCATATGGAGCCGAAACAATAATAGAAAAAATAGATTTTGAAATAAAGGAAAAAGACAAAATTGCCATTGTTGGAAATAATGGAGCTGGAAAAACCACATTATTAAAAGCAATAGTTGACAACGAAATATTGGAAGAAGGAATAGGAGAAGAAAAGTTTGGAATATACAAACAAGGAAATCCAACTTTAGGTTACTTGAAACAAATAGAATTTGAAAATTCAAATAATACTTTATTAGAGGAAATATTGAAATCATATGAAAACATAATCAAACTTGAAGAGAAAATAAATAATTTGCAAGAAAGAATGCAAAATGAAACTAACGAAAATTTAATAAAAACATACACTGAAAGTTTTGATAAATATGAGATTTGCGGTGGATATACATATAAAAAAGAATATGAAATAGCAATAAAAAAATTTGGATTCACAGATGAAGACAAGAATAAAAAGATTAATGAATTCTCAGGTGGACAAAGAACGAAAATAGCATTTTTAAAATTATTACTTAGTAAGCCTGATATATTATTATTAGATGAGCCAACAAACCATCTTGATATTATCACAATAGAATGGCTAGAAACTTATTTGAAAAATTATCCAAAAGCAGTAGTTATTGTTTCGCATGATAGAATGTTTTTAGATAAAATTGTGAACAAAGTGTATGAAATAGAATATGCTGAACTTACAGAATATACAGGAAACTATACTTTATTTGAAAAGCAAAAACGTGCTAATTATGAAAAGCAACTAAAAGATTATGAATATCAACAAGCTGAAATAAAAAGACTTCAAGCCATTGCTGATAGATTTAGGTATAAGCCAACAAAGGCAAAAATGGCATTATCAAAATTAAAGCAAATAGAACACATGACTATTGTAGAAGAGCCAAATAATTATGATATGCACACATTTCATACAAATTTTAATATTCCAGTAGAAAGTGGTAAATTAGTATTATCAGCAAAAAAATTACAAGTAGGATATGACAAGCTACTAGCTGAAATATCATTTGAACTATATAAAGGACAAAAACTTGCAATTATTGGAGAGAATGGAAAAGGAAAGTCAACTCTATTAAAAACACTAATGGGAGATATTCCAAATCTAGGTGGTGAATATGAGTATGGATATCATGTAATAAAAGAATATTTTGACCAACAAATGGATTCTTTAAATCCTAATAACACAGTTTTTGACGAATTCATAAATGAGTTTCCAGACCTTGGAACTACAAAAGCAAGACAAATTTTAGGAACATTTTTATTTTCAGGAGAAGATGTTTTTAAGGAAATTAAAGTGTTATCTGGTGGTGAAAAAGTACGACTAGAACTATGTAAAATATTAAAAAAACAAGCAAATTTATTACTTCTAGATGAGCCTACAAACCACATGGACATACTAGGAAAAGAAAGCTTAGAGAATATTTTAAAAGAATATAAGGGAACTTTAATATTTGTTACACATGATAGATATTTTGCAAATAAGGTAGCAGACTCAATACTTGCATTTGAAAAAGAAGAGGTTGTATATTTTGATGGAAGTTATGAAGAATATTGTAAGTATAGAGAAAATAAATCTGACGAAAAAATAGTTGAAAAAGAGGATTCAAACTTAGATAAATCAAAAAAATTTAATAACGATGAAAATGTAATAGTCTCTAATAATAAAAACGAAAGTAAATCATATAACGATTATTTTAGAAGGAAAGAGGAGACAAGAAGAAAAAATAAAATTTCTAAGTTAGAGAGTCAAATTGAACAAAAAGAAGCTGAGATAGAACAGATAAAGTATCAAATGTTAGATGAAATTATCTGTACTGACTATGTGAAATTAAAAGAATTACAAGATAAGATACAAAAACTTGAAGGTGAGATAGAACAAAAAATGCAAGAATGGGAAGAGCTTCTTGGGTAATGAAAATTTTAAAAATATGGGAGTAATGCAATCTTAAGTATTGACAAATAATAGTAATTATTATATTATTAAAATAACTCAATCTACTAAGTTAAGTAATGAAAAATATCAAAAAGACTAGGAAGCCCGTTAAAACTTTCCTAGTCCTTTTCTTTTGCTATTTACTTAATTGCTTAACTATGTAGTAAATTTTTTGTAACAAAATAAAATTTCATACGTCATATAGTCAAAGGAGGATAAAAGTTATGCAGGATATGGAACAAATATACAAAGAATATTTTGAAACAGTAAATAAATACCTATTCTGTTTAACTCAAAATAATGATATTTCTGAAGAACTTACTCAGGAAACTTTCTATAAAGCAGTGAAGAAAATAGATACATATAAAGGGGAATGTAAAATGTCGGTTTGGCTATGCCAAATAGCAAAGAACTTGTGGTATGACCAATGTAGAAAAGATAAAAAAATCAAAAACACCAATGAAACAGAACTTTTAAATATAGAAGATTTTAGAATATTGGAAGAAGAGGTTATTTCAAATAGTGAAAAATTAGAATTATATAAAAAGATGCAAAAGTTAGATGAAAAAACAAGAGAAGTAATGTATTTGCGAATAACAGGAGAACTAAGTTTTAAAGAAATAGGAGCTATTTTGAATAAAACAGAAAACTGGGCAAGAGTAACATTTTATCGAGGAAAAAACATGTTGAAGGAGAGTGATTAATATGAAAGAAAAGGATTGTAAAATTGTTCAAGACCTATTACCAAACTACATTGAGAAACTAACTAATGAAGAAACAAATGCATACATTGAGGAACATTTAAATACTTGTGACAAATGTAAAAAAGTATATGAAAATATGAAAAAAGATATTGAATTAAATAAAAATAAAAAAGACAACAGAGAGGTAAAGTATATTAAAAAATACAGTAATAAGATGAAAATTTTAAAAGCAATACTATTAGCTATTTTGACAATATATATTATGATTATTGCAAGAAGAATGATTATATTATATACAATTGAAAAAAAGGAACGTGAAAATTTTAACTACACAAATTACTATGTAAAAACTTATAGTTATAGTACAGGAAGATTAAGGATGACAGAAAGTTATCATAAAGATGGAAATTATTTAATGAAAGCTACTAATGAAAATCAAAAAATTACTTGTTATAAAAATAATGGTGATTTTGTTGCATTAATAGAAACACCACAAACGAGGAGAGTTAATAAGAATATGATAGTTGCAATAAAAAAGCCTAGACAACCAAGTAATATTATAAAACTTTTTGTAGAATCACATTTTAATACTATAAGTAGTGGATATTGCAATGGAAAAGAATGTTATATTATCAATAATGCAACACTAAATATTGAATGCTATTATGATAAAGAAACTGGAATTTGTATTAGAGAGGTGTGGAAGGCTAGTAGGGAATACTCAAATATAGATTCAAGAACTGACTATGAATATACATTTGATACAGTAAAAGATAGTGATATAGTAAAACCAGAGCTATATGGCAATGAAGAAGAAATGGAGTGGTAGAATTTGAAAATTAAGTATTGACAAATAATAACAATTATGATATTATAAACTTAACTCAAGATAAATCTAAGATGTTGAGTAAAAATAAGTATAAAAAAAGACTAGGAGTTTGAGTCCTAGTCTTTTTTTTGCTAGTTACTTACTTAATTGTTTAACTATGTAGTAAATTATTATAAGTTCTAGTAATTCTAAGATGTTTTTCAATATAAGTTCTTCCTTTCTACCTAAAAATAAGTAGTTAGGCAAGTACATTTTACTACAAAATGGCAGAAAATGTCAATGTGAACATGGGATATATTGGAAAAATAACGAATTATAAAAACTCTTGACATATTCAACAAAATGTTATATTATACAAACAAAAGTTTTGTAGAGGGAGCGAAATATGATTATAAAAGAAAAAGAAGTAAAAGATTATCTAACAAAATCAAAACTAGGAGAATATGCAATAAATCCTTATGTAGGATGCCCTCATAAATGTAAGTATTGTTATGCATCATTTATGAAAAGATTTACAAATCATAAAGAAGAATGGGGAGAATTTATAGATATAAAAAGATGCAATAAACCAATAGATGTAAAAAAGATAGAGGGCAAAAATGTATTTATGTCATCAGTTACAGACTGTTATAACCCATTTGAAGCAAAATATAAAATAACAAGAAGAGTACTAGAGCAACTAGTAAATGTAGAATGTAATTTGCAGATATCAACAAAAAACAAATTAATATTAAGAGATTTAGATTTGCTAAAACAGATGAAAAAGTTAAGCATTGCAATGTCAGTAAATACACTTGATGAAAATTTTAAAAAAGATATGGATAGAGCAAGTTCTATAAATGAAAGATTAGAAACATTAAAAACATTGCATGAAAATAGAATATATACGATTTTATTCATGTCGCCAATTTTTATTGGAATAACAGACTGGAAAGCAATAATTGAACAATCAAAAAATTATATAAGTGAATATTGGTTTGAAGACTTAAATTTAAGAGGGGATTATAAATATAATATATTAAGATATATACAAACTAAATACCCTAAAGTATATCCTATGTATGAAAGAATTTATATAAAAGGTGAAAGAAAAGAATTGTATGATATGGATAATGACATAAAGAACTATTGTAACAAAAACAAAATAAACTACTCAGCATATTTTCATCATGAAGAAGTAATAAAAGAAAATGAAAATAAAAAACTTGGAAAAAATGTAACCTTTTTTGATAATAAGTAACTATATATATATGAAAGTACTTTTAAATAGGAGTTTAGGTCTAAATTGAAAAAAGAAACGATACAAAACTTTAAAGAAAATGAAGTATAAGATATTGAAAAAGTAATCAAAACATATAATTCATATATCTATAAAATTTTGAAAAATAGCATATCAAATGAAGAAGATATTGAAGAAATTCTAGAAGATATATTTACAAATCAATGGAGAAATGCAAAATAATGAAATAAACCTAACAATCGAAAATTAATAAATTTAAAATTACCCCAAAATTCTCTTATATTAGAAAATTAAAATAAACTGCATTATTAGACGAAAATGTTTAATAATGTAGTTTGTTTTCATATAGTATTAAGAACTTGCAATACTAATAGTATAAAAATTATGTTTTCTTACAAAACTGTAAGGTTATTATAAAAAAAATGTGCTATAATGTTAACAAATAAAATGCTAATTTAATATATGGTATGAAAGTACATAGAAAGGAAGAATAAAAAATGCATAAAATACTTATAGTTGAAGATGATGAAAAACTAAGAGGTGAACTTGAAATATTTTTGAACAATAATGGATATAAAGCAGAGAGCCTAACAAAGTTTGACAACACTATAAATGATATATTAAATATAAATCCTAGTGTTGTTTTATTAGATATAAATTTACCAAATGTAGATGGGGAATATATTTGCAAAGAAATTAGAAAGCAATCAGATATAGGAATAATAATTGTAACTAGTAGAGATAATGAATTAGACGAATTAGTATCAATAAACTATGGAGCAGACCACTACATAACAAAACCATTTAATATTCATATACTACTTGCAAAAATAAATTCATTACTAAGACGAACAAACAGTAATATTGTAAAAGACAAAATTGATGCAAAGGACTTTGTTTTGAATATATCAAATAGCACAATAATGAAAAATGATAAAGTAATTGAGTTAACAAAAAATGAGTATAGAATTTTAAAATATCTACTTGAAAATAGAGGGAAAATTATTTCACGAGAAGAAATAATGGACTGTTTGTGGGAAAGTGAAAGTTTTATAGATGACAACACATTAAGTGTAAATATTACAAGGCTTAGAAATAAATTAGAAGAACTTGGACTAAAAGATATAATCGAAACTAGAAAAGGACAAGGCTATATGCTAAAGGGAGAGTTAGTATGAATGTAAAAAAATTTTTTCATGATAAAATGGTAGGAATTCTACTTATGATATTTGTATTAGGAACAATTGAAATATTTTTAATTCCATATCAATATGGTATATTTATAAAAATATATATTCCTATAAGTATTTTATTATTTTACATAGTTACATTAACGATAGAATATTTTACAAAAAAGCAATATTATAATAATTTTGAAGATACATTAAATGAACTAGAAGATAAATACTTAATTAGTGAAATTGTAAAAGAGCCAGATTTTATAGAAGGTAAAATATTAAGAAATTCATTAGAGAAAATAAACAAATCAATGATTGAGAATGTAAACCAATACAAATATATACAAGAGGATTATAAAGATTATATAGAGTTATGGATACATGAAATAAAGATACCAATATCAGCAAGTAAAATGATAATTGAAAACAATAAAAATGAAGTTACAAAAAGCATTAATGAAGAGTTGAATAAAGTTGAAAACTATGTAGAACAAGCATTATACTATGCAAGAAGTAATACAGTAGAAAAAGACTATTATGTAAAAAAAGTTAATTTGAAAGATATTGTAAACGAAAGCATTAAAAAGAACAGAAGTGTTTTAATAAATGAAAAAGTATCTATTAATATTCACGATTTAGAATTAGAAGTAAACACTGATAATAAGTGGATAGTTTTTATATTAAGCCAAATCGTTCAAAATAGTATAAAGTATAAAAAACAAGACAGAAATTTAGAGATAGAAGTGTATGGAAAAGCGTGCAAAGAAAATGTAATTTTGTATATTAAGGATAATGGCATAGGAATAAAAAAAGGAGAAATTACAAGAGTTTTTGAAAAAGGTTTTACTGGAACAAATGGTAGAATAATTGGCAAAAAATCGACTGGAATTGGACTATATCTATGTAAGAACTTATGTAGCAAATTAGGAATTGCAATAGAGTTAAATTCAATACAAAATGAAGGAACAGAGATTAGATTAGTATTTCCAAAGGGGAGTTTTATGAACTTAATGTAATAAGTTCCACTTATCTGGATTTAGATAAAACTATATATTGAAAAATAACCTTTCAAAAATGTAAGACAAATGAAAGAATAATCAATATGAAATATTAAAAAAATTTACTATAATAAAGCTTAAAGGAGGAGAAGCTATGGAAAAAGTATTAGAGGTGAAGAACATAGAGAAATACTATGGAAACAAATCAAATTTAACAAAAGCCATTAATAATATTAGCTTTAATGTAGTAAAAGGTGAGTTTGTTGGAATTATGGGAGCAAGTGGTTCAGGAAAAAGTACATTATTAAATGTAATATCAACGATTGATAGAGTAACAGCAGGACATATTATAGTTAATGGGGAAGATATAACTAAACTAAAAGGAAATAAGCTAAACAAATTTAGAAGAGAAGAATTAGGATTTATTTTTCAAGACTTTAATTTATTAGATACACTAACAGCGTTTGAAAACATAGCACTAGCACTAACAATTCAAAAGGTAAATTCAAAAGAAATTGAAAAAAGAGTATATGACATAGCTAATAAACTAGGAATAAAAGAGATTTTAAAAAAATATCCATATCAAGTATCAGGTGGACAAAAACAAAGAATTGCATCAGCAAGAGCAATAATAACAAATCCCAAACTGGTACTAGCAGATGAGCCAACAGGAGCACTAGACAGCAAATCAGCAAGGCAATTATTAGAGAATTTTGAATTTTTAAATAAAAATATGAATGCAACCATATTAATGGTAACACATGATGCTTTCACAGCTAGTTATGCAAATAGAATCTTATTTATTAAAGACGGAAAGATTTTCAATGAAATTATAAAGGGAAATGACACAAGAAAACAATTCTTTGAAAAAATAATAGAAGTTCAAACATTACTTGGAGGTGATTTAAACAATGTTATTTAAATTATCTTTCAACAATATGAAAAAAAGTATAAAAGATTATAGTATATACTTTTTAACATTAGTATTAGGTGTTGCAATCTTTTATATGTTCAACTCAATCGATAGTCAACAAGCAATGTTACAAGTATCACAATCACAAAGAGAAATTATAAAATTAATGATAACAATGCTTGGTTATATATCAATATTTGTTGCATTTGTACTAGGACTTTTAATTGTATATGCAAATAATTTCTTGATAAACAGACGTAAAAAAGAATTTGGAATTTACATGACACTCGGAATGGGCAAGAGGCAGATATCAAAAATAATAATCATGGAAACAATATTTATTGGGATAATTTCATTAATAGTTGGTTTAGTTGTTGGTATATTTGCTTCACAGTTTATGTCAATATTGGTTGCGAAAATGTTTGAAGCGGATATGAGTAGTTTTCAATTTGTATTTTCGAAAGAAGCATGTATAAAAACATGCATATACTTTGCTGTAATGTATGTAGCAGTAATGTTTTTCAACACATTTACAGTATCAAGATATAAACTAATAAATTTATTAAATGCAGAAAAGAAAAACGAAAAGATAAAAATGAAAAATCCTTTTCTATGCATATTAGTATTTTTAGGAGCAAGTACAATGCTTGGGTATGCCTATTGGAAAGTAACTGCTGATGCATCATCAATAACAACAGCTGATAAAATATTACCACCAATACTTATGGGTGTTGCTAGTACAATATTAATTTTCTGGTCACTATCAGGCTTTATAATACACGTTGTTCAAAGAATGAAAAACACATATTATAATGGAACAAATATGTTTGTACTAAGGCAGATAAATAATAAAATTAATACAATGGTAGCAAGTATGAGCATAATTTGTTTAATGCTATTCATGACAATTTCAGTACTTTCATCAAGCTTAGCATTACGTAATACAATGCAAAGAGAGTTAGTAGAAATGACACCAGTAGACTTAAACCTATATAAAACAGCTAATTTACCAGAAACATATATGAAATATAACGTAAAGAAAAAATCAACAAGAGAACAAAGAGAAGATTCAAAAATACCAATAACACAAACTTTAAAAAATAATGGATTAGATATAAATGTTTTAAAGGATATTATTGAAATATCAACATATACAAGTGATGATTTAACTTTAGGTAAATTTTTTGGAAGCAAATATGAAGAGATAAAACAAGAATACCCAATGCTTAATTATGATATAGCAGAAGAGATTATAAAAATCTCAGATTACAATAAAATTGCAAAATTATATGGAATAGAAGAGTACACATTAAATGATAACGAATACATTTTACTTTGTGATTTTAAAAGTCAAATTGAAATAAGAAACAGAGCTTTAGAAAGTGGAAATATTTTAACAATTGCAAATAAAAAATATAAATCAAAATACAATGAATGCAAAGATGGATTTGTGGTAATGTCAACCAGTCATACAAATACAGGAATTATATTAGTTCCAGATAATTGTCCATTAACGGAAGAAATGAAAGAAAGACATTTTTTAGCTGCTAATTATAATGCAAACACTGAAGAAGAAAAAGAAAAAATAGAAGTTATATTTTCAAGTGGAGATTCAGGGCTAATACAAAGTCTAGACAGCAAGGGAATAGAAATAGATGGTATGACTAAGATAAGTATTATGGAATCAAGTGTAGGAATAGCAACAATAGTAACATTTATAGCAATTTACTTAGGAGTAATATTCTTAATTGCAAGCTCAGCTATATTAGCATTAAAACAACTAACAGACGCATCAGACAATAAACAAAGATATACAATTTTAAGAAAAATAGGCTGTGATGAAAAAATGATTAACAAATCATTATTTAGGCAAATTGGAATATTCTTTGGAATTCCACTAGTACTTGCAATTATACATTCTATATTTGGAATACAATTTGCAATAACAATAATGTCAGGACTAGCAAGTAAAGAAGACTTACTACCATCAGCAATTGCAACAGTAATTATCATAGGCATAATTTATGGAGCATATTTTATTGCAACATACCTAGGAAGTAAAAACATTATTAAAGAAGAAAGATAAACTATTATGTGCCTCTAAAAGAAGCGATAAAGAAAGGAAAATTCAGTATGGAAAGTCTAAAAGATAAATTACCAATGACTATTGCAGTAATAGTAGCAATCGCAATATGTAGTGTCGCATACTATTTTATTGAAAACTATGAAACAATATATTATACTCAAATAGATAATAGTAAAATAGAAAAAATAAATAGCACAGATGATATGAAGTATGAATATACGCTAAAATCATACAATGCAGATGGGAAAGAAAAAGAAATAAAGTTTAAAACTAGCAGAGAATTAAGAGAAAAAGCATATTTGAAGCTTGAAGTGAGAACATTTGGTGTACACTCATGGGAAGAAGTGCAAGAGGGAGAACTTCCAAGTAGAGTATATGAAAAAATAAAAAAGTGATAACCTTTAATGTCTTATTTTCGTAAGGCTTACGTGAATACAAAACTGTGCTAATTGTAGAACAAGCAATTAGCACAAAAGAGGAGACAAACCTAATCAATGTCTCCAGATCCCCTTTTATTTTCAAAGAGAACTACAAAAAGTAGTTCTCAATTTTTTATTATAAAAATTTTAATGCAATATTAATTGACATTTTTGCTAATATCATATTGACAAAAGTAAAACAAATGTAGTTAATTTAGCAACGAAAAATAGTTATAAAGTAATCAAAAGTATTGCACTTATAAGAAAAATATTATATAATCATGGAGGAAAAATTATTGAAAAATAACATTAAAGAAAAGCGCTTATTAACACCAAAGTATGATGTAATCTTTCAAGCACTATTTGGTGTAAAAGGCAGCGAAGAAATACTAGGAGAATTATTATTATTGGTCAAGAATATAGAGATGCACATACTATATGGAATATGAGAGAAGTAAGAGATACAAGTATTAATTTATTTAATGATATAGAAATACATATTGTAGAAATGCCAAAAGTATTAAAGTATAATAAAACTGATAAAAAGTTAAAAAAATGGATTGAGTTCATATTGAATCCAGAAAGCGAGGAAGCAAAAATGTCTATTCAAGAAGATACAACATTAAAAAAAGTATACACCAAATTAGAGAAGATAAGTGACGACCCATATTTACAAAGAATAGAAGAAATAAAAAAACTGTAATAAAAATAGGAGGAAATATATGAAAGACAATAAAAAATTTGCAAAAATTATATTTGGAGTAGTGTGTATAATCATTGTTGCAGTATGTATTGTAATTCAAGTAGTTCTTAAGAATGAAGATAAAAAATTAGAAGAAGAAAGTAAGAAATATGAAACACTAAATATTACAACAACAAGTGGAGTAGAAATTGAAACTGAGTATATACAAATTGATAATGCAAAAATTTATATAAAAATTCCAAAGAATTTCAAACAACTAGATTATGAAACTATTACACAAAAATATAGTGGAGAGGTACCAAGTATAGTATTTTCAAATGATGAAACAACTATAAATTTAGCAATAAGTATAACAAAAAATGAAATGAAAGACAGCCAAATTAATGAATATATAGATTATATGGAAAAAATACTAGAAAGTAATAGTGAAATAATTAATAAGTATGTTTATGAAGTTAATGGTCATAATATTGGAAAAATTGAATTAATTTCAGATGCAGCTGACACAAAAGTATACAATAATATGATATGTTTTTCATATAATGGAAATTTAATTATTGTAACATTTAATTGTACAGAAGAATTGAGAAAAGAATGGATAAATGTAGGTAAATTTATAATTGATTCATTATTCTTTAAAGAATAAAACAAAAGCAGATAATTAGTTGAAAATTATCTGCTTTTGTGATAATATGAGGAAAAAGCAAGGAGATATTTATGAGCAAGTTTACTAGAGCAATGAGAAAAAAACATGAAGAAACCAATAAAAAATCGATTGCAATTTATCTATTATTAAGAGTTTTAGTTATTATAAGTATGATAGTACAAATACTAATGGGCAATATTTCAAATGTATGCATGTGTATATTAGCATTAGTTTTATTCACAATACCAACATTAATTTCAGAAAAATTTAAGATAGGAATTCCATCATTATTAGAAGCAATAATTTATTTATTCATTTATTCAACAGCAATACTTGGGGAGATAAATAACTTTTATGGAATAATACCATTTTGGGACACAATGTTACATACTCTAAACGGATTTTTATGTGCAGGAATTGGCTTTTCATTAGTTGATTTATTAAATCAAAATAGCAAATCATTATCATTATCACCACTATATATAGCATTAGTTGCATTCTGTTTTTCAATGACAGTAGGAATACTATGGGAGTTTTTCGAGTTTTCAGCAGACAATGTACTTAAACTTGATATGCAAAAAGATAGAATAGTTTCAAACATTTATACAGTAGAATTAAATCCAGAAGGAAAAAATAAGCCTGTTAGAATAAAAGACATAGAAAAGACAGAAATTTATTCAAAAGATGGAAGTATTACAGTAATCGAAAATGGATATTTAGATATAGGTCTTATTGATACAATGAAAGATTTATTTGTAAACTTTATAGGAGCCGTTGTATTTAGTGTTATTGGATTTTTGTATGTTCAAAATAGAGAGAAGTATAAATTTGCTCAAGGATTTATACCAACTAAAAATGAATAACTAAAATTGGGAGAAGACAAAATGATAAAAGAAGAAATTATAAAGCAATTTCAAATTAGTGGAGAGTTAAAATTAATAAAACCTCTACCAACAGGGAATATCCATAGAACTTATGTTGCAACATATGATGAAAATGGAAAAGAAAATAAATATTTAGTTCAACAAATAAATAACTATGTATTTAAAAATCCTTATGAAGTTATGGATAACATTGAAGGAATTACAACACATATTCAAAATGAATTGAAAAGACAAAATGATAACAAACATAAAGTTCTTAATGTAATTGAAACAATAGATAATAGAAATATGTTAGTATGTAAAAATGAAGAGGGAATAGAAGAATTTTACAGAGTTTATAATTTTATAGAAAACACTATTTCTTATAATACAACTAAAGACCCCAAAATTGTTAGAACAGCTGGAAAAGCATTTGGAAATTTTCAAAAGTTATTAAATAACTATTCAATAGAAACATTAAATGAAACGATAATAGATTTTCACAATACTAAAAATAGATTAAAAACATTTGAAAAAGATATAAAAGAAGATTACGCAAAAAGAGTACAAAGTGTGGAAAAAGAAATCAGATTTATATTAGATAGGAAAGATATATGCAGTATGATTGTAGACAAACTAGAAAGCAGAGAAATTCCATATAGAGTCACACACAATGATACAAAAGTAAATAATGTTATGTTTGACAGCAGTAGTAATGACTTTATAGCTGTTGTCGACCTTGATACAGTAATGAGGGGAAGCGGATTATATGACTATGGAGATGGAATAAGGTCGGCCTCAGCTAATGTATTTGAAGATGAAAAAGACTTGGACAAAGTTTATTTAATAAATGAATTATTTGAAAGTTACACTGATGGATATTTAAGCGAACTTGCACCATATATGAACAATGAAGAAATAAATTTGATGGGACAATCAATAAGAATAATAACACTAGAACTTGCAATGCGATTTTTAAATGATTATATAAATGGTGATAAATATTTTAAATGCAATTATGAAACACATAACTTAGACAGAGCACGAAATCAACTAAAATTAGTTGAAGATATAGAAAGCAAAATGGAATATATTAATTCATATATAAATAAAAACTATAAAAAGTATTGTTAAAAATAAGCTATAAATTATGAAAATTCATTGTATAAGTATTTTTTAGTATGATATAATTAAAGCGAAAAATCATTGAAATATAATAGGGGAGAGTTTTATATGAAAAAGAAAACAAAGGTTAGTTTAATTTGTATACTTATAGTATTAGCAATAACAGCTTTTTTAGTATATAAATTTTGGGATAATAATATTAGATATAAGGATTGTTCTACTATACGAGGAGTAATTGTTAAAGTATATGATAAAAGTATGACGGTAATGGGAACAGAAAGCTGGAATGACCTTTATGATATAAGTTTTACAGAAGAAGGAGATATTGGCTTTAAAAAAGGACAAGAAGTAATAGCTTATTATAATGGATGTATGCAAGAATGTTATCCAGGAAGGCCAACAGGAGTTAAAAAAATTAAAATTATAAAAGAAAAAAGTAAGATAGAAATACCAGAGAATATACTTAAATTTTGCTATAGTTCTGAAAGCAATGTAAAAGTTGAAATATTAGAATTACATGATAGTGGAATTGCATTGAATATTGAGGATACAAATGAATACCCTTATGAGATTTCTCATGAATATACAGTATCTAGAGAAGTAGAAGAACCTGTAAATTATATAAGGCAATTTAATGGTACTATAGAAAATTATACTGGAACGACTTTAACTTGGAAGGAATTAGATAAAATAGCAGACATATCATGTGAAGAAACAGAGGTAAAATCACAAAATATAGATAATAGTAAATCAAAGCAAATCATAAAATTTGATTGGACAAAAATGTATGGTAAGTTGCAACCACGGAAAATATAAATTTAGATTATCAAAAAACATCTATAATTCTGTTCAAATTGAATTTATATTAAATGAAGATGGTGGAACGTCATATAAAATGGATAAACATTTCTTTAATTAAAAAAGGGAAACACTATGGAACTAAGAAAATTAACTAAATTTGAAATTAAAAACATAAAACTAATAATATTATTTATTTGTATTATAGGATTTATTGCAATATTTGAAGAAGTATGTAAACAAGAAATAATAAAATTAGATATAATGGGATATAATTTGGTATCCAAATTTTTGATATCTGATTTTGCAACACCTATTGCAAAAGTAATTACAAATTTTGGTGGAGTTATTTTTATAGCTATATCAACAATAATATTATTTGTAGGAATAAAAAACAAGAAAATTGGTGCTGCGATTGTTATAAATTTATTCACAATAACATTTTTAAACTTACTATTAAAAAATATTGTGCAAAGACCTAGACCAACTGAATTCAGACTAATTGACGAGAATGGCTATAGCTTTCCATCAGGACACTCAATGGTAAGCATGGCATTTTATGGCTTTTTAATATATATAGTTTATAAGTATATAAAAATTAGAAATCTAAAAGTAGCACTTATTATAGTATTGTCAATATTACCAATACTAATTGGGATAAGTAGAATATATCTAGGAGTACATTATACAACTGATGTCATAGGCGGATTTTTAGTATCAATATCATATTTAATAATATATACAAGGATATTCAAAAAAATTGTAGTAGAAGAAAAGACATAGAGGTGTAATATGTAATTGATAGGAGGAATGAATTATTTAGAGGAACTAAATTTAAACCTATTGACATACATACTTCATTATGGCTATGGAGCAGAAACGGTTTTAAGGAGATTAAATAAATGAAAATATTATTTGCAACAACGAATCCTGCTAAGATTAGAAAATATGCAGAGAAGTTAAAGGAAAACAATATAGAAATATTAACAATTAAGGACATAGGAATAAATTTAAAACCAGCAGAAACAGGAAAAAATGCCATAGAAAATGCATATATTAAGGCTAAAGCATATTTTGATAAGACAAAAATAATAACTATTGGAATGGATAATAATTTATATATAGAAGGGATACCAGAGGAAAAACAACCAGGAACTCATGTAAGAAGAGTAAATGGGAAGGAATTAAATGATGATGAAATGATTGAATATTATTCAAATTTAGTAAATGAATATGGAGGGAAGTTAACCGCAAAGTGGATTTATGGAATGGTAATTTACGATGGAAAAAAAGTAAAACAATATAGCTGGAGCAAGGGACATTTTTATTTTGTAGACAAGCCTTGTGAAAAAAGAAATCCAGGATATCCATTAGACTCTATATCTGTTATGCCAGAATGTAATAAATATTTTGTTGAATTAACAGAAGAAGATAGAAATAAGGATAAAGAAAATTACACAGAAGATGACGTTATTGATTTTATAGTAAGTAATGTATGATTTAATAAATTATAAAGTAATATGGAAAAGCAATATTATTGTTTCAAGAAATATATAATAACAAACTAATAATAATTAAACAAAAATTAAAAGATAGATAAATTGAAATTATCTATCTTTTATGTTATAATCACTATAATTTAACAAATGTTAAAACTCTTTGACAAGCTTCAAAAGCAATTTAGTAGACTTGTTAAGTGATAAAATTCTATAATTAAAAGTGAAAGGTTAATAATAGGAGCGACTTTAAACACAAAAACCTTTTAGATAAATAAAAAGGAGAAACTTTAAAATGAAACTAGGAGATAATATTTTCAAATTAAGAAAAAAGCAAGGAATTTCACAAGAAAAGTTAGGAGAAGAAGTAAATGTAACAAGGCAAACTATTTCAAATTGGGAGTTAGGAGAAACAGCGCCAAACCCAGAACAACTAAAATTATTGTCAAAAGCTTTAAAAGTTGGTATAGACGAATTATTAGAAAATGAACAATATAATATGGAAAGAAACAATAAATTCAATTATATTTACTTAGGTGCAATGTTTGTAGGTGGTAATATTTCATGGATATGGTCATTTAGTGCAAATAGATTTAGAAACAATGAAATACTATTCATTACAATTTTAGGAATATTATTTGGATATGGAATTGGACTAATTATTAATGGAATTTTAGAAAAAATGAGAAAGGAAAATTGATAATGAGCAAATATGAACCTTTATGGAAATATTTAAAGGAAAATAAAAAAGAAGCAACAGAATATGGATATCAAGTAGGGAAAATATCAATGAAAGAAAAGAAAGTAAAGTTTGAAAAAATTTAATTTATATATTAAGGAAAAGAGAGTATAATGAATATTAAAAATCCGCAGAATCTTAATAATAAAGAATTAAAAAAAGGTTATTTATATGATGTAATAGATGAAGAAAAAGTAGAATACTGTGAGTTTGAAGAAGAATGTAATGATAAAAAATTATATGATGCAGAATTTGAAAATTGTAAATTTAATAATGTATCTATGCAAAATAGTATATTAGAAAAAATTACATTTAAAGACGTAATTTTTGAAAAGTGTAATTTTTCAAATACAGAATTTCTTGAAACAACATTCATTAGATGCAAATTTAATAATTGCAAAATCTCAGGCTGTAATTTTGCAGAGGAAAGGCTATATAATGTTCAATTAACAGAAACTAATGCAAATTATGCTAGTTTTTCAATGTCTAGTATGGATAATATATTGTTTAAAAACACTGGATTGCAAAATAGCTATTTTCAAGAAGCAAATATGAAAAATGTTTACTTTGATAATGCAGAATTAGTAAATGCAAAATTTTTCAAAACAAGCCTAAGAGATATTGATTTGTCAAATAGTAATATAGAAGGAATTGCTATATCTATAGATGATATAAAAGGAGCAATAATAGACAAATTGCAAACTTTTGATTTATTGTATTTATTAGGAGTAAAGATTAAAGAATAATAAATAAAAATGCTTGAGTAAGTATAGTCAAGCATTTTATATAACCTAAGAGTAATTATTTAACTTAGGATAATTTTTTTAAAATTATAAGGTTACTAGTTTTATTTAGTTAAATCCTCTAATAATTTAGGATATAATTTACTAGCATGTTTTTTCCAATTATCAACTATCACTTGAGCTTGATCACGTGAAAACGCAATAGTTTTGACCTCAAAAATAGTTTCGTTATTTTCAACAATTTTACAATTAACCTCAAATCTATTTTCACTTATTGGAGTAAATTCAGACACAATAGATTGAGCATTATTAAGAGTTTCAATATCATTTTTAAAATTAGTATCAACTTTTAGCTTAACAATTCCAGGCAATAAATCTAAAGTCAAATCTAAAGTATTTTTACCCTCTTCAGTTAAACTGTAGATATTTTGAGTTTGACTTTCATAACAACTTATATATTTAGAATCAATTAGGTCAATTAGAAATTGTTGAAAGTAAAAATAATTTAAATCAACAGCATTTCTAACAATACTATAAAGAGCATCATTTGTGACTGGTTTTTGACTTCTAGCTAAAACGTATAAAATCAATACTTTATTTTCAGCAAGAGAATCATTATCAGATGTTATTTTCAAAATAAACTCCTCCAATCCTGTTTTTATTGATTTATTAGTATTTATCGAACATAGAACTTGCAATTTATTTAATTTTAGAGTATAATTTTTATTAGTATTTTATGTGCAAAGTCTTTATTCGAGCACATTATAACACATAATTTACAAAAAAGCTATACATAATTAAAAAAAAGAGGGAAAAGCCATGAGAATGAAATTTAAACCATGGGCCAGAGAAGAGTTAGAAACAAGTCCATTTTATATAGATAGCCCAGAAGAATATAAAAATAAATGGAACACTGTTTTTGAAAAAGAACAGAAGTTACATATCGAACTTGGGTGTGGAAAAGGAAATTTTATAGCAAAATTATCAAAAAATAACCAACATATTAATTATATTGCCATTGACTTGATTGATGCAATGCTTGGTATGGCAAAAAGAAATGTTGAAGCTGAATATGGAATACGTAAATCAACAATCAAAGAAGAAATTGAAAATGAGATAGAAAAACAAAAGATTGTCAAGAATTTAAAGCTTACAAGATATGATATTAGCAGAATATCTGACATATTTGGAATAGATGATAATATTGAAAGAATATATATAAATTTTTGTAATCCATGGCCAAGAGGAAAGCATCATAAAAAAAGACTAACTCATGAGGTTCAGTTAAATCAATATGCAAAGTTCTTAACAGGGGATATTTTTTTTAAAACTGATGATGATAATTTATTTGAACATTCATTAAAATATTTTGAGAGAAGCAGATATAAGATAGAAAAACTTACAAGAGATTTAGCAAGTGAAGATTTATTTTGGAATGGCGAAGAAAATATAGAAACAGAACATGAAAAGATGTTCAAAGAACAAGGCATAAAGATAAAAGGATTAATTGCAAAAAAGGTTGAATGAGAATTTATGAAATTATATAATGAGTAAATGATAAGTAGAGCTATTTTTAGTTGAAATCCAAGTAGTAAACATACATAATTTGGAAACGAAATTTGACATTTTATGTAAAAAGTGGTATTATGTATATAATTAGCAGTGTGCTAATGTAGCAAAACCCTAGCAACTTCAAAAACAAAAAACATTATAATAAAGGGAGAGAAAGATATGACACTGACAGCAGTATTTTCAAGAAAGGCATGGGCTAAAAGAAAGGCGGCAAAGGAAAGCGAAAAAGACAAGCTTATGCTGATGAGAGACGACAGCGACATCGTGAGCTTTGTGACCTGGTACCTGAAACGACGTTACACAAAAGTTGTGGAAGATCCTCAGAAAGGCAAACGGGTATCCAGTGTAAAAGACAAGGACGTAAACTTTGTTTGGCTTGGCTATGAAGCACAGGCACATTTCCAGAACTTAGTGAAGAAGCATCCCTACATTGCAACCCTTACTGGCGACAAATTCGCACAGGTTACAGCCAGAAGAAGAGTGTATCCGTGGAAGGACGACCAGGGAAGCTGGAACTACTGGGAAAGAGCCGAAATGGAAGACCATTACAAATCGTTCATCGTAAACGAGAGGGAACACAACATTTATGGTGACTATTCCATCGAGAAAATTGGACCTCTTGGCAAAAGCGATGTTTACCCCGCCTGCGCATACCTTTCCTACGCATACCACGAAGAACTCCGCTGGCAGAAAATTACCCAAACACTTATTAATTTCCTACAGTATACAGACTAATGTCATAGCAGACGAACTTTTACAAGGCAGAATTGCCAAGTAAAAGTTCGTTTGTGTTATATAAATAATGTAATGAAATTTAGAAATTAACGAAGAGAGTTACAATGTAGATTAGGTATTAATTGTTAAATTATTATTTATAAAGACAAATAAAAAAGTAAATGTGAGTTTTGAAAAATTTCAATATATAAAAAGAATTATTATAAAAGTATTTCACATTTTCAAAAAATTGTGGTATAATAGATAGGCTTGTAAATTATTTATAAGAAAGAGTAACAAATTAAGAGGCAGGAAAAATGAGTCAATTAGGCGAATACATAGCAAAGATAAGAGAATACAAGGAGCAAAATCCACAAATAACAGATGAAAAGTTAATAAGATATGTATATTTAGATTTAGGAAAACGATTTTCATTTAATTTGAACTTTGCATTTGGAAATGCAAAAGCAAGACAAAAGATATATACTAGAGGAAAATGTGAACAGTATATGAATGAAGCAATGGAAAGCAATACAATTATTTGTAAAGATATATCGTTTATATTAGAATATATACTTAAAAACTTTGGAATAAATATACGAACGGTAGTGGCCCCATATGATATGAGAAAATGTGCACATATATATAATGTAGTAACTCCAAAAGAAGGAGAAGAATATATTATAGACTTGCAAGAAGACATTGAAAACATACAAGCACATGCTTTTACAACAAACTATGGATTAGCAGTAGATTCAAGAAAACCGCTAATAAGAAGATTTAATATTGAGCAAATAGATAGAGAACTAGGTTATATAGATGATGAACATTATTATACAGATGATTATATGTATACATTAAAAATGGGTGTAAGTTATTTTGACGATTTTGCAGAGAAAGTTCAGTTTGTATTAGAAAATATAGATATTCATGAAAATTCAGAAATTCAATATGCCGAAAGACAATGGCGACATAAAAAAATGTTAAGTGAATTATTTACTCCAGAGGAATTACGAAGAATACATATAATTGATTGTTACCAACAAACAGGCGAACAGAGAGAATACAAAAATTGTATAGCAGTTGAATGTAATAAAAGTACTGACATGTATATGTATTCTATAGAAGAAAATAGATATTGCAAAATGTCAATACAAGAATTTGCTGAAATGACACAAAATGGATTAGTAAATATGCAGGGGGTCCCAAATTTAAAACAAGCAATAAGAGAATTAAAACGTAAAAGAGAAGAGGTAAATGATTTAGATACTTAATAAAAACTGTCATAATGAATGGCAGTTTTTTTGAACTTATAATTTTATGAGATTAAGATTAATGAGGTTGCTATTTTAATTTAAAGTTAAGGCATTATTTGTGACCCTAATAGTGTTATTAATACTTGCAGGTGTCTCACTTACTTCAATTTTTAGTGACAAGGGAATATTTAGTAGAGCTGAAAATGCAGGAGAAAAATACAACGAAGCCAAGGCAAGAGAAGTATTAGAAACAGTATTATTAGCAGATGGGCAAATGGAAAAACACACAAATCCAAAATATAACCAAGATGACTTTTTAGATGAATTAATAAAAAGTGAAATACCAGGATCAGACGTAAAAGGTGATGTAGCTATAATAGGTGAATATGCATATGAGCTAG
This sequence comes from uncultured Clostridia bacterium, assembly GCA_948919095.1. GTDB lineage: Bacteria > Bacillota > Clostridia > TANB77 > CAG-508 > CAG-793. Next base: position 23,577 of record CAQYCU010000011.1, read on the forward strand.
ACAGAAGTGTGCCAAAGATAGGCCGTTATCTAGGAAAGGCAGACGATCTCATATTTCCAACAGTTACTGCAACAACTCCAGTATTAGCACCAGATTACAGAACAGCAAGCTTTACAGTAACAGCATTAGAAGAAAAGAACGGAATAAACAAAATAGAGATATGGCTTTCAGGAGAGAAAATAGAAACACTGACAAAAACATATAACAATGTAAAAACAAAAATAACAGAGCTATTTACAGTAAATAGAAATGGAAAATATACAATAAAAGCATACGGGAATTTAATGGCAAGTACGACTGTAGAAGTAACAGATATAGTACCAGCAGTAGAATTCTCATCAAATGGAAGCACAGAATGGAAGAAGAGTCACTCAACAAAAATAATAGTAAAAGAAACAGGAGAAAGAGTGACAAGCTTAAAGTATAAATGGACAACAAGTGGTGCTAATCCACCAGCAGAAACAGAATTCATGGAAACTTGTCCAACAGATAACATAGTAACAGGCAAAGACTATAATGGAACATATTATTTATGGATATTACTAACAACAAAAACAGGAAAAACAAATATATGCGGAAGTGAAGGATTTAATTTTGATAATGAAGGACCAACAATAGAAGCATTTACAGGGACAGGATATTCAGCAACAGGAATAACAATAAGTTTAACAGTTAAGGATTTAGGTTTTGGAATAGGAAAAATTGAATTTTATGTTGATGATGAATTGAAAGATACTCAAGAATTTGAAGAAAATAGAGAAAATATAAATAGTAGCAAAACGATAAATGACTTGAGTACAGGGACACATTTATGTAAGATTATAGTGTATGATTTAGGCGGAAACTATAGTAGTAAAAGTTTACAAACAGGAACAAAGCTATATACCTGGACTAAGTGGTCAGCTATTGGCACAACTACATATTCTGAAGAAGTGTCTGATGAATTTATGGTTACTCTATCGTGTAGTACGAAATTTGGGCACAGTTTTGCGGGAAGAAGGTTTGACTCAGTGAATGGGTGCTTTAAGGGCGCACGGATCCATGAACTACACAATGTATGCAAACGTGAGTAGGTATGTTCGGGTCGACATATTGGGGCTGGAAATGCGTAGACATGATATGGGATGCGGCTAGTAGGTATTGTTCTCGTGAAGTTTGTGTATTAGTTAGAATGGGCGATGGAAATGATAGGAGTGCTAATGCTTATTTCGTTAAGCACTCAGCCAAGGGAGAAACTATATATAGCAAAGGTAATGAAAATAAGGGCGAAGTCACTTCAGCAAATAGCAACTCATATCCTACTAATGGATATGAAGATGGAATTTGGTATGTCTATAAAGGAGAATACTAAATTTTACAAACATAAAATTAAACGAGGGAAATTATGAAACAAAAAACAAAACTAAAATTTAATCTAATAATAATATTAATGATAACATTATTTGCAATAGCAACAATACCAAAAACACTACAAGAAGACACATATTACATGATAAAAGTAGGAGAATATATAAGTGCAAATGGAATGCAAGTAATACAAGAAAGAATCGAGCCATTCAGTTGGCTCGATGGAATGAAATATACATATCCACATTGGTTATTAGATATAATATTTTACTTAATATATAATGCATTTGACTTCTTAGGAATATATATCTTTGTGCTTATAATTGGAATATTAACATATATGCTAATATATTATACAAACATAAAAGTAGGAAAAAATAATATTCTATCATCAATAATAACAATAGCTAGTATATATTTGATGCAAGGATTTATAACAGCAAGAGCACAAATAATAACATATATATGCTGTATATTAACAGTATTATTTATAGAAAGATTTTTAGAAACAAGAAAAAAGCGATACTTGGTAGGACTATTTCTAGTACCAATACTGCTAGCAAACTGTCATGCAGCCCTATTTCCAATATACTTTGTAATATATCTGCCATATATAGGAGAATATATAATTTCATATTTAACCAAAGAAGAAAGATATAAAATAAAAATAAAACTAAAAGAAAAGACTATAAAAATATCAAATAAAAAAATAGAAAAAAAGAAAACAACTAACAAAGAAACTAAAAACGCAAACAAAATTAACAACGAAAAATTAACACTAAAAATAAAAAGACAAGAAGAAAAACTAAAAAAGAAAAATCAAAAGCTAAAAGAATTACAAAGTAAACTACAAACAATAAAAAATGAAGAAAAAACAAAACAAAGAAAAATAGTTATTAAAAGAGAAGAAAATATGAAGTGGCTACTAATAATATTCATAATATGTATATTCACAGGACTACTAACACCACTAAAAGACATACCGTACACATATATGATAAAATCAATAAAAGGCAACACAATGAACTTTATATCAGAACACCAAGCAGTAGACTTAATACATACAATACCAACATTAGCAATAATGTTAATAACAGTTACACTATTATTCTCAAACAAAATAAAAATACGTTTGCAAGATGTATTCATGCTACTAGGAATGACAATATTAGCACTAATATCATATAAACAATTTCCAATATTCTTAATATGTACAATGACAATAATAAACAAATTATCAGTACAAGTAATACCAAACAAAATAAAAGAAAAAACGACAAAACTAATAGACAAGCTATTATCAATAAAAGGCATGATATATATAACATTAATAACAGTAGCAATTTCATTATGGCAATATAAAAAAATAGCAGTACAAAACTTTGTAGACAGCAATGAATACCCAGTACAAGCAACAAAATGGTTAAAAGACAATTACAAAATAGACAAAACAAAAATGAAATTATTCAATGACTTTAACTATGGAAGTTACTTATTATTCAATAATATTCCAGTATTTATAGATGGTAGAGCAGATGCATATGATCCAGTATTTAATGAAAGAGAAGAAGATAGCTTTTTAGACTATATGCAAACATCATCACTTCAAGTATGGTATGAGGACACATTTAAGAAATATGAAATAACACATATCATAACCAAAACAAACTCAAACTTTAATATATTTTTGCAAAGAAATATACAATATAACAAACTATATGATGATGGAACATTTACAATTTATGAAAGATTAGAGGATATGTAGTAAAGTGTCGAAAAATGTCAACATAAACATTCAAAAAATAAAGGTAAATGAGGAAATGTAATATGAGCAAAAAAACAATAATCATAACAATCACAAAAGCAGTAGCAGAGCTAGCGGGAATAATATTATTAGTTGGATTAATAATATATTTGATAAAATCAGAAAATGGAATACTAGCAAAAATAAGTGAGGGAACAGCGCAAGAAAAGCTAGATACAGCAATAAAAACATTTTCATCAACAGATGGAATGCAATTAAAAACAGCACTAGAAACAATAGAGGGGCTAGATTATTTACAAATAAATAATGAAACAGGCGAATACAATATAAAAATAGATGGACAAGACTTTCTAGTGGTAAGCAGAGAAATAATTCCAGAAGAAGAGCAGGAAAACCAAGAAAATAAAAACGAAACAATAATAGAAGTGAAAGAAAATAATGAAATGAATTAAAATTATTAAAAGTCAATAAAGCGTGAAAAAAGTAGAAACATTTAAAATCACTGTTTCTACTTTTTACTTAATTTAAGAAATTCGATTTAATATTACAGAAAACGACAATGAAAAATCCGCATAAAATGACAGCATTTGACGAACGATTTTTGTTGACATTCAAAGAAAATGATAATATAATGATACCAAAATATGACAAGCAAAAACTAAAAAAAGGAGAACTTAAATTGTTATCAATTATAAAGAGTATAGAACTAGATGGATTAGATGGTTATGTTGTAAATGTACAAGTCGATGTATCAGCAGGAATGCCAGAATGGACAATAGTAGGACTTCCTGATACGAGTATAAAAGAATCCAAAGAAAGAGTAAGAACAGCATTAAAAAACTCTCAATTTGAAACATTAAGTAGAAAAATTGTAATAAATTTGGCTCCTGCCAACATTAGAAAAGAAGGTTCATTTCTTGATTTGCCAATAGCAATAGGAATTTTATCAAGTTTAGGGAAAATACAAAAAGTTGACATTAGTGATATGGCATTTATAGGAGAACTTTCATTGAATGGAAAAATAAATCCAGTAAATGGAATACTTCCAATATGTATTGAAGCGAAGAAAATAGGCATAAAAAGATTGATAATACCATATGAAAATTTAAAAGAAGCATCAATAGTTAAAGATATTATAATAAAAGGAGCAAAGAATTTATTAGAAGTTGTAAATTTTTTAAATGAAGGAGAAGATTTACATAGAATACAAGAACCATATAATAATTTAATTAATACAATTTATATAGAAGATTTGGACTTTTCAGACGTAAAAGGACAAGAAAATGTAAAAAGAGCGGTAGAAGTTGCAGCAGCTGGTCGGGCATAACCTGCTTATGAGCGGAAATCCACGGAAGTGGTAAGACAATGATTGCTAAAAGAATACCAACAATTCTACCAGAATTAAGTTTTGAAGAAACATTAGAAGTTACGAAAATTCATAGTATTGCAGGAACTTTAGACAAAACAAATCCAATAATTGTACAAAGACCTTTTAGAAGTCCTCATCATAATATTACAAAAGTTTCTTTAATTCGGTGGAGGACGTATTCCAAAACCAGGCGAAATTAGTTTAGCACATTTAGGAGTATTATTCTTAGATGAATTACCAGAGTTTAATAAAGAAATATTAGAACTTTTAAGAATTCCATTAGAAGATGGAAAGATAACAATTAGTAGAATAAATTCAAGTATTTTATATCCAAGCCAATTTATGTTAGTGGCATCAATGAATCCATGTCCTTGTGGATATTATGGCTCAAATATACATGAATGTACATGCAGTCCACAAGCAATATCAAGATATATGAATAAAGTAAGTGGTCCATTAATAGACAGAATTGATATTCAAATCCAAGTTCAAAATTTAAAGTATGAAAAATTACAAAACAATAATTCAGAAACTTCAAATCAAATTAGAAAAAGAGTAACTCAAGCACGATTAATTCAACTTAATAGATACAAAAATGAAAGTATATTTTTTAATTCAGCATTAACTCCAAAATTAATAGAAAGATATTGTAAAATTGATAATGAAAGTAAGAAAATATTAGAAATTGCTTTTAATAAGCTAGGACTGAGTGCTAGAGCACATAGTAGAATACTTAAAGTAGCACGAACAATAGCTGATTTAGAAAAAAAGAAAAATATAGAAAAGACACATGTTATAGAAGCAATTAGCTATAGAAGTTTAGATAGAAGAAACTAAAATAAAACCAATAAATTTTAGACTGTAATAAAAATAAACTTAGTTAAATTATTTTTTAAAGAATAGAAAGGAAAGTTGTGAAAGATAGTATAGAAATAATAAAAGATACAGATGAAAAATATCCTAGAAGATTAAAAGAAATAAAAGGATGTCCTAAGAAGTTATATGTTAAAGGAAATAGTTCATTACTCGATAATCCATCAATAGCTATAGTTGGTTCACGTGATATTGATCAATATGGATATGAACAATCAAAAAGGTTTTCAGGCTTTTTATCTGAGCAAGGTTTAACAGTTATTAGCGGACTTGCAAGAGGAGTAGATACAGTAGCACATGAATATTCAAAAAATAAAAAAGGAAAAACTATTGCAGTACTAGCATCAGGGTTTAACCATATTTATCCAGAAGAAAATAAAAGACTATATAATGAAATACTAGAAGAAGGTGGATGTGTTATAAGTGAGTGGGAAGAGAATACACCAGTAGATATGAGCAGGTTTCCAAAAAGAAATAGAATAATTAGTGGACTTAGTGTTGCAACACTTGTAGTTGAAGCAAAATATAAAAGTGGTAGTACAATAACTGCAAGATACTCTATGAAACAACAAAAACCAGTTTTCTGTATTCCAGGAAATATTGATAAAGTTAGAAGTGGGGGGACTAATAAATTAATTTCGGAAGGAGCGTATTTGGTAGTATCACCATCTGATATTTTAGAAGTATTAGAATATGAAGGTTATAATTTTACAAAAGAACATAAAGTAAAAAACGAGTATATGGAAGTATATAAAAATATGGGAACAATACCAATAACTTCAAATGAAATAGCAAGAATAACTAATAAAAAAATAAATGAAGTTAATGAAATTTTATTCATGCTTGAAGTTGATAATTTTATAAAGAACATAGGAGCTGGCAAGTATGTAATAAACGAAAGGTAGGTATATAATTATGTATAAAAATCATGATGTTGGAAAAGAAGGAGAAAGTGTTGCAAGAAGATACTTAGAAAGTAGTAACTATAAAGTAATAGAAAAGAATTTTAGATGCCAAAAAGGCGAAATTGATATAATAGCAGAAGATATGAAAACAAATGAATATTGTTTTATTGAAGTAAAAACAAGAAGTAATAAAGAGTTTGGAAGACCAGCAGTAGCAGTTGATAAAGCAAAACAAAGAAAAATTACTATGACAACTAGATTATATGTGTTAAAAAATAAACTTCAAAATAGTTTAATTAGATTTGATGTAATAGAAGTATATAAAAAAGATAAGTTTTATATTAATCATTTAAAAAACTGTGAATTTAAAAACAACTAGAATAAATATTAGCATTATTTGTGACCCTAATTGTGCTTTTAATATTAGCAGGAATAACATTAAGTTCAGTACTTGGACAAGATGGAATATTTAACAGAACAGAAACTGCAGGAGCAAAATACAACGAAGCAAAAGCAAGAGAAGTATTAGAAACAGTATTATTAGCAGATGGACAATATGAAAAAAATATAAATCCAGAATATAATCAAGATGACTTTTTAGACAAATTAATAAAAAACGAAATACCAGGAACAGAAATAAAAGGAGATGTAGCAATAGTAGGAGAGTGGGCTTTTGAACTAGATAGAAGTGTACCAAAGATAGGTAGAGCTCTAGGAAAAGTAGACAAACTAGTATTTCCAACAGTAAATGCAACAGTAGATTTAGCAACTGACAAGAAAAATGCAACAATAAATATAACTGCAAAAGAAGAAACAAATGGAATAAATAAAATAGAAATATGGCTATTAGGAGAAAAAATAAAAGAATATACTTATGATAATGTAAAAACAGAAATAACAGTAAATCCACCATACATAGCGACACAAAATGGAAAGTACACAATAAAAGCATATGGAGATTTAATGGCAAGTAAAATAGTAGAAGTTACAGACATAGTAGCATCAGTAACATTTGAACCAAATGGAAACAATGACTGGCAAAAATCACATTCGACAGTTGTGACAATACAAGAAACAGCAGACAAAGTAGTAAAAGCCAAATATGTATGGTTACCAAGTGTAACAGAGCCAAATGACAATCAATTTACAGAAGAACAAACATTTAGAAGTGGAGATACAATAACAAAAAATGAAGTTACTGGAACACATTATTTATGGACAATGTTAGAAACACAAAGTGGAGAAAAAACAAAATGGAGAAGTGAAGCATTTTATTTTGATAATGAAGCACCTACAATAAGTTCATTTAAAGTAGAAGAAACAGGAATAGGATTGAGATTAAAGTTTACAGCACAAGATGAACAATCAGGCTTGTCTAGTTATGAATTTTATATAGATGGTAATAAAGAAGGTAATGTTCAAGTAGAAAATATAAATACAATAGAAACATTTATTAATACATTTAATGGCTTTGAAGGAGAAGGATATAATTGTGAAATTATAGTTAAAGACTTATGTGGAAATATAGCAAGAGCTGAAACAGAGAGTGCACCAAAAGAATATGAATGGGAGAAATGGAATGCAACATTTACAAGATATAAGACAGTATCTACTTCTTTAGGACAAAGTACAATATCAGGTGGAAATATAAGTAATTGTTATGGAGATTATAAGTTTAATAGTAGTACAGGTACATTTAGTGGCGTTGGAACGGCTGGAACTCATTCAGGAGGGTCAGCATGGTATGTGGTTTCTTCTAGTTCAGTTACAGTATATGCATTTTCACATATGTCAGGGTCATCAAAGTATGTATATAATAGAACACGAATAACAAGTACTGGAGACCCAAGTAGTTGTAAAAAAGGAAGTACATCATATGGTATTGTAACTAGCAAAAATATAAATGAGTATCCAGAAAATGGGTATAAAGATGGGTATTATTATGTATTAATAAAAACAGAATAAATTTATACAAACGATTAAAACAAGTTCAAAAGTAATTTTAATTATTTTAGGACTTGTTTTATTAATTATACAAAATAAAAAGAATAACAATAAAATTTCTAAAATATTATAGTATTTTTATATTTGTTATGATATACTTCTTTTAGAATAAAAAACGTATTTGAAGTATAATATTCAAAAAGGAGTAATATTCAAAAGATGAAATCAACAAACAAAACAATGATGCAATACTTTGAATGGTATTTGCCAAGTAATTGCAATTTGTGGAACAATATAATAAAAGTAGCACCAGAATTGAAAAAGAAAGGAATAACATCAGTGTGGCTACCACCAGCGTGTAAATCAGCAGCAGGGATAAATGATACAGGATATGGTGTATATGATTTATATGACTTAGGAGAATTCAATCAAAAGGGAACGATAAGAACTAAATATGGGACAAAAGACGAATATATAGCAGCAATTCAAGCACTACAAATTGAAGGAATTCAAGTGCTTGCAGATATAGTTTTAAATCATAGAATGGGAGCAGATGAACAACAAGAAATAATAGCATATAAAATAAATCCTGAAAATAGAAATGAAACAATAGGGGATTATAGAACAATAAAAGCTTGGACAAAGTATAATTTCGAGGGAAGAAAAAATAAATATTCAGACTTTAAGTTAGACTGGTCGCACTTTACATCTATTGACTATGATGACAACGAAAAAGAAAATGGAATATTTAGATTTTATGGAAAGCAATTTAGTAATGAAGTAGATAAAGAACGTGGAAACTTTGACTATTTAATGGGATGTGATGTAGACTTTAATAACCTTGATACAGTAAATGATTTGCTATATTGGGGAAAATGGTTTTATGAGCAAACGCATGTTAACGGATTTAGATTAGATGCAGTGAAACACATACGTTTATCATTTTATAAAACTTGGCTAGAAAGCCTAAAAAGAGAATTCAATAAAGAGTTATATACAGTTGGTGAATATTTTAGTGTAAACATAGATGCATTATTATATTATTTAGATAGTAACAAAGAAGTAAATGCACTATTTGATGTACCACTACATGACCACTTCAAAATTGCATCAGAAAGTAGTGGATATTATGATATGAGAAATATATTCCAAAATACATTGTTAGATAGAAGACCATCAAAGGCAGTAACATTTGTAGATAACCATGACACGGAACCAGGTCAAGCGCTAGAGTCTTGGGTACAACCATGGTTCAAACCGCTAGCATATGCAATGATAATGTTTAGAGATATTGGAACACCTTGTATATTCTATGGTGATTATTATGGAATTCCAGAAAAAGAATATTCAGGGATAAAAGAGCTACTTGACACATTTTTACTAGCAAGAAAATACTTAGCATATGGAGAAGAATATGATTACTTTGATAATGAAA
>CAQYCU010000012.1:0-19520 GCA_948919095.1 uncultured Clostridia bacterium
GGACAGTCAAATAACGAAAAAATAACTGCTTTGTACTGCCGTTTATCAAGAGATGATGAACAGCTAGGAGAAAGCAATAGTATTAAAAATCAAAAATCAATTTTAAGTAAATATGCTAAAGATAATCATTTTATAAATACCAAATTCTTTGTAGATGATGGATATTCTGGTACAAGTTTTACAAGACCTGCATTTATGAAAATGATGGAACTTGCAGAACAAGGACATATTGGAACAATTATAGTAAAAGACCATTCAAGACTTGGTAGAAATAGACTAATAATTGGTCAATTATTAGAAGAAGATTTTGTTAGACTAAATATTAGATATATTGCTATAATGGACAATATTGATACAGATAAGGGACTAAATGATTTTCTTCCTATACAAGACTGGTTTAACGAAATGCATGCTAAAAACACAAGTCAAAAGGTTCGAGCAGTATTTAAAAATAAAGGTAATTCAGGTATTCCTTTAACTATTAATGTGCCTTATGGTTATAAAAAAGATCCTTTGGATAAAACTAAATGGATTATAGATGAACCAGCTGCAGAAATAGTAAAAAGAATATATGATTTATGTATTCAAGGATATGGGACTCATCAAATATGCAATATATTAAAACAAGAAAAAGTTCCAACTCCAAAGGAATATAAAGCAATTCATGGCTTATGCAATTATCATATATCTGAAGTCAAATAATGTTGGCAGGATAGGTCTATATATGACATCTTATTCAGACAAGAATATATTGGAGATACAGTAAATTTTAAAGGCACAACTAAATCTTTTAAAGACAAAAGTAAAATTTATTTTCCAAAAGAACAATGGAAGATATTTAAAAATACACATGAGCCTATCATTGATAAAGAAACTTGGGATACTGTACAACGCATTCGAGAAAATAGACAACGCCCTACTAAGATTGGTAAAACAAATATATTTTCAGGACATTTATTTTGTAAGGATTGTGGTTCAAAATTATATTATTGTACTTCAAGAAGTTATAAAGAAAACAGACACTTTTATAGATGTTCAAAATATAAAAATACTTCTTCTAAATCATGTACAAGTCATACTATTAGAGAACATATCTTGAAAGAATTAGTTTTAGAAAATATTAAACAAGTCCTATCTTATATCCGTTCTTATGAAGATTTATTCATAAAGCAAAAACTTGAAACTTCACTTGAAGAACAGAAAAAAATAGATAGCATAAACAAAAAATTATTATCACAATATGAAAAACGAATAAAAGATATTGATAACTTGATACAGCATATTTACGAAGATAATATTTCTGGCAAAATTACAGATGAAAGATTTACTACTCTATCATCAAATTATGAAAAAGAACAAAAAGAACTTAAAAGCAAAATTAAAGAATTAGCTAGTAAGTTCGATACAACTAAACAGCAAGAACTAGATTTAACATCTTTTGTTAGTAAAGTAAAACAATACACTGAAATTTCAGAACTTACACCAGAAATTATAAATGAATTGATTGATAAAATATATGTATATCAATCAGAAAAGGTAAATGGTAAACCAACTCAGCAAATAGACATTTACTATAATGGAATTGGAATTATAAATTTTCCACTAAATGAATATGAGCTAGAAAATGCTTTTCAGGAAAGTATTAAAAAAATAAAAACAGCTTAATCTGTACTATTTTAAAGTAATGGAGCACATACCAATAATTGTCCTTGTTGGTAGTGCTCCTTGTATAAGCCTTTATATCCAGCATTGTGAAATTTATCAAAATTCTTAACTCCTGCATTTTTTGCCACTTGATTAAGTGAATAATTCCCTTTTCTTGTTAAGTTTCTTTGATAAAACCTTTTTTCATCTTCTGTTAACAAAGTATACTCTTTTTCACTAATTTCTTGTTTCCTAGTTTGAATTGCAAAATATGTTTGAGCAAGAGCAATAACTTTCTTTCTACTATCTCCATTTTGTGCTATTAAATAGCATGCATAACGGGTTAGTTTATAATCTCTAATATTTTTTGTTGCTCCTTTAGGCATTTTTATCGTTTTGTCGACGTTGACAAAATGTTCAAACACGCTAACATCACTGTTTTTACAAGATTTTTTGGCTTTGCTTATAACATTTTCAAATTTTCGCCATTCTTTGTAATTTAAAGCCAATTGTAATTCTCTCGCATACCAAAACTCAACCCCATTTTCATCAATATGCTTAATATCTTCAAAATTTCTATTTGTATACCTTTCTGTTTCATTCATTATAAAACCACTTCCTTTCATTTTGAGTATTATAAACATATGTTTGTATTTGTCAAGTCTTTTTATAAATTTATTTATAAAGTTTTTATTTTCTCCATAATAAAAGCCTCACAAAATAATTCTTTGCAAGACTTTTTATTATATTATTAATGATTAGTTAATTTATAAAACTTTATTCAATTTTATTTCAATGTTTTCTTTTTCTCCTTTGTCTTGTATATCTTTCAAAACAAATTTATCATATCCTTTTTGGGCTAAAGATTTATATGCATTCCATACATTTTGCGGAATTTCCATCTTTATTTGCCATCCTCTTTTACAAAATAATTCCATTCTTTGCACATCTCCAACAAGAATATCAATCCACTCTTTTCCGTTCTTTTTGTAATATTCTTCACAATTAATATTTTCTGAATGAATTATAACTTTATATTCTGGCATTATTTTTTTAAAAGCTGCATATACTCTTTTTTCATTATATGGTTTCGACACAACTATACATGATTTTACGTTTAATTTTTTATCTTCTATTAGCTTTTTTGAAAATCTAAAATTGTCGCCTGTATTTGTTGAATTTTTTTCTAAATATATGTCTTTTTTTGGAACTCCTTTTTCTATAGCAATTTTTGCAAATTTCTCTGCTTCTGTTTCATTCCATAGTTTATATGTAATTTTTCCTAAGCCACCAGAAAATATTATCTTGTTAGCAAACCCATCCAGGTATAATTCTGACGCAATATTCGCAACATTTATATCTTTTGTTCCTAGTCCAATAATACAATCTGCTTTTTCAAGCTTATGATGCATCCTCATATAATCCCATAAAATTTTAATATTTTCTAAATCTTCCATAAATTTTAGTTCCTTATTTATTTTTAAAGATAATTTACTATATCTTCAAATGTATCATATCCACTTTCGCTGTTTATATGTCCTGCATTTGGTATTAAAATTTGCTCTGTTGCAACATTACTTGCAAAGTCTTTTTCTACTTCATATTTTACATATGGGTCATTGTCTGAATAAAAACAAATAATTTGATTAGCATATTGCTTTACATCTTCTAAATTATTAAAATACATTGTTTTATTTACTGTGTCATATTCGTCATTTATTCCTAAATAGTTATTAAACCCACATACAAATATTAACTTCTTTACTTTTACTTTATTTTCAGTTAAAAATTTTGATATAAATACTGGTGCAATACTATGACCAATAATTGTTGTATTTTCATTAATTAAGCCTAACTCTAAATAATATTTAAGTAGTTTGCTCCAATTTTCATAGTTTTGATACTCAACACCTATTGGGAATTGTGGAACATATACTTGTTTGTCATCTGATGATATAAAATCTTGCAACCAACTAAACCAATTTCCAAATGGACTTCCAAAACTTCCATGTATTATAAAATAATTTTCTTTCATATTAATTCTCCTTATTTTAATATTTTCCAAATTCCATTCTTTGTTGCTCCAACTCTTTCAATAATTCCTTTTTCCTTTAGTATCTTTATGTTATATGATACACCATTTCTTGTTGGTTCAAGTATTTTAGCCATTTCAAATTGTGTAATATTTGGTTTGTTTTTTATTAATTCAAGTATTTTTTCTTGTGTAGTTTCTCGCGTAGTTTCTCGTGTAGTTTCTTGTGTAGTTTCTTGGTTAGATATTAAAATCATTCCATCTACAGTTTTGTCTATAACTTTTAGCATAAGCTCTATGAATTCATTTGAATTTCCAACGTTATTACAATTTTGAATAACTCTATAATATTCTTCTTGATTTTTCTTTATCATACTTTCAATAGGTAAATAAGTAAATGCTTTTTCCCAATTAGCTAAAATTACAGTCTGCCGAATTCTTGCGTTTCTTCCATTACCATCTGAAAATGGGTGTATAAATAAAAATTCATAATGAAATATAGAAGATAGAATAAGTGGATTTATTGTATTTTTAGCTTCGTTCATCCACTCAAATAAATTATTTCTGCTACATGATTCAACATTTTATCAGTTATTGTATATGGTGGATAATTTTTTTCCATTCGAGCCCCCTTAAATATTTTCTTAATATAAAAATATTATAATTTATATGTATTATTTTTAGATTTGGTGCCTTAGCGAAGGACGTATGCGAAAAATTCCTTACACAAAAGCACCTTATTATCCGTTTCAAAATTAATTATAGCAATAGTTTCAGAAAAGTGTATATCCACTTATGAAATTTTCGCCTTAACTGTTATTTTTAATTTAACATAAATTTTTATATTTGGCAATACTTTTCAATTAATTCTTTATACTGTTCAACAAGTTTATATAAACTTTCAACAGTTATATACTCATCTACCTCATGTGCTGTTATTGGTCCTGCTCCTAAAATTATTCTATCATTTTCTAAAAAACTTGCCTCAGTAATAAAATTACAAGTCTTATTAGAAATTTTTGATTCATTTAAAAATGGTGATAATTTATTTAATTGTTGAACTTTTGCTTGATACTTTTCTTCTAGTATTTTAATTTTCCTTATAATCTTTTGTTCGTCTATTTTATCTATAGTCCTAAAATCGACTAAAAATTCACACAAATCTGGTACTGAATTAATTTCACTACCTCCATTTATTTTTCCTATATTCATAGTTGTATAAGGTATTTCAAATTTTTTATTCAAATTGCTTTTTATTTCTATTTGATAAAATTTGTTTAATTCATTTATAAATGATATTGCACTCATAATAGCACTTTTACCTTTTTCTGGTGTACTTGAATGTGTTTTTATACCTTTAAATGAGATTTTGTACTCTATTATTCCTTTACTTCCAACCATAATTTCATTATATGTAGGCTCTCCTATTATCATTGTTTTTGGAAAATTAGTTTCATAATTTATTACATCCTTTATTCCCTTAAATCCAATTTCCTCATCATAAGTAAAATATAATTTTATTCCTTTTCCTAGATTATCAAAATCAATTTGAGATATAGCTGAAATTATTGATGCAATTCCAGATTTCATATCACAAACACCTAAACCATATAATCTATTATTAACTTTAGTTAGTGCAAAATTTTTATATTTCCATCCTTCAGTAAATTCTACTGTATCAGTGTGTCCTAAAAAGCCTATTGATGTTTCAGCTTTATTAGACATAATCAAAAATTTATCCTTTTTTTCTGTTTTAAATCCTATTAAATTTAATGTATTTTCTATATAATCTAATATCTTTTTATTTTCTTTATCTTTAATTGTATTGTACTTTACTAAATTTTCTAAAACATTTTCTACATTTAACATCTTTTAATCTCCTCTTTCTTGTTCTATACTAGGACTTACCATTTTAATTACCTGTTTTAAATTATCTCTATTTAAAGAATTTAAGTCAATCTCTAAAAATATGTTTTGCATAGTTTCTACTTGTCCATTTACCCTTTCTCTTTTGACACTTTGTAATAAATTAGGAATTTGTTTAAATCCTAGCTTTAAAGCTATACTATATGACATAGAGCCTCTTTCTAAAGTTCTCATATATAATTTTTCATAACCCAATACTTTAGACTGCATAATTCCATATAACATAAGTTGATTTCCTAATCCTTTTCTTCTATAATCATTTAATACTGCAACATCTGCTAAATACATAATATTTTCTTCTTTAAATTTAACTGGTTGATCCGTTTTTACACCTCTTTCTAATGCTATCATTCCAACACATTCCTCATTATTATATGCGCCATAAATATATCCTTTTTCTTGATATTCTCTAAAAATTTCCTCTAATTCTTCTTCTGTATATTTTTCGTTATAAGGTGGACCTGAAAACACATTATATACTTTTTTGAAATCTTCTAAATCCGTAAGTTCTTTGATTTGACCATTCATATTTTTTCCTCCTATAATAAATTAAATAAAGAAAAAAAGTAAAAAAATAGATATGCAAAAAGACTATATATAGAATTTTTCCTACATATAGTCTTTTAACATATCTATAAAAAATATTTTTAAACTATCGTAGGCACAGTATTTTTAGCCTGTACCTGCGCATTGTTTTAAAGCGCGAAGTTACAAGCTCCTACGATGATGATGTAATTGGTTGTTTAAAAATATTTTCAATTTCATAATTTTACCTCTTTTCTTCATATTAATATTATAGCAAACTACATTTTAATTGTCAATCAAATTATGTAAATTTGTAGTGAAATTTGTTTTTTATATTTTAATATATTCTTCTAGTTCTTGCTTGTCCATCATAACTGTTGTTCTAACTTCTTTGTATTTCTCATCTGCAATAGTCATATCAAACATTCCATTTTGCATTAACTTGTATATATGGTTAATAAATATTTTTCTCAACTTTAAATTTTAAACGGCAAGTCCATTCAATTCTAGAGAGTAATTCTTTACTCATATTGATTTCTTGTTTAATTATATGTAACGCCATCACACAAAAACCTCCTTCTTTCAAGACTTTTGGTCAAAAAAAGACCGCTTCATTTTTTGAAACGGTTTAAAGTTTTTGTGTTGTCAAATTCTTATAATCTTGAAATCAAGTTATATCAAGTATTATAGAGAGTTCGACAAAAACTCGTCTTGGTGCCTCGAACTGGAATCGAACCAGTGACACAGGGATTTTCAGTCCCTTGCTCTACCAACTGAGCTATCGAGGCATAATTTTTAGATAAATATCCTTATAAAAAAAATGGCGACCCGGAACGGGCTCGAACCGTCGACCTCTAGCGTGACAGGCTAGCGTTCTAAACCAACTGAACTACCGGGCCAAATAATGGTGGTCGCTATAGGGCTCGAACCTATGACCCCCTGCTTGTAAGGCAGGTGCTCTAGCCAACTGAGCTAAGCGACCATTTTTAACTGACTTACTAAGTATACTAAATTATTCTTATAATGTCAACACTATTTTGAAAATTTTTTTAATTTTTTTATCAAACTTTGCATTTAATTTCTTTCTATAATTTTATTTTATATATTGACAGCTAATGTATTTTCTAATCTCATTAAAGAGAACTCTTTAATTGGAGTTCCCTTCATTTTATTACATATTACTTAAAAATTATTTTTCAAAACTTCTATTGCTTTTTTTAGTTGTTTGTCATTATTAACGTCTAATTCTTTGCTATCAAACTTTCCTTCTACAACATAATCAGGTGTCACACCTTTTTCATTTATAGTTTCATGATTTGGTGTAAAATATTCATCAGTTGTAAGCTTTAGCCCGCTTCCATCAGCTAATGTATATAAAGTCTGGATCACTCCTTTTCCATAAGTAGTCATACCTACAATCTTACCATTGGGAACTTTTTCCTTTACTATTGCTGCAAGTATTTCTGAAGCACTTGCTGAATAGTTATTTGTAAGCAACACAAAGTTCATATCTATTTCTTTGTCTTTTTCAGATTTGTATGTTTTTTCTTTATCCTTATTATCTTTTTGAATTAATAAAGTTGTTCCTTTGTCAGTAAGCATATCTCCAATTTCAACAGCCTCTTCAACAAGTCCACCACCATTATTTCTAATATCAATTATTAGTGATGTTGCGCCTTTGCTTTTTAAGTCTTTGTATTCTTTTCTAATCTGCTCAGCTACATTTCCATCAAATGTTGACATATAAATATACCCAATATTGTCTTCTAACATTTGACTTGTAACTCTAATTAATTCTACACTTTTTCTTTCTATTTCAAAGCTCTTCTCTTCACCATCTCTTTCAATAACAAGCTTTACTTTTGTTCCTTCTTTTCCCTTTATCTCATTTGCTATTGTATCAAAATCTTCTACTGTATACTCTTTGTCATTTACTTTTCTTATAATATCCCCTGCTTTTATTCCAGCTTGTTCTGCTGGTGAGTTTTTTACAGTATCATATATTATTAATTCTTCCTTTTCGTCATCTTTAGTTATGTATACACCTATTCCTACATAGTTTCCTAAAGTATCTTCTGTAAAATCTTGCATTTCATCATAACTAAAATATTCACTATATGGGTCTCCTAGTCCTAAAACATAACCTTTTAGTGCATATTCTGATAATTTTTCTTCATCAATTTCGCCAAAATATTCTGACTTAATTTTATTATTTATCATTTCTAATTTTGTTGACATTTTATCATTTTTCACAACTTCTGTTAATGGATTTTTAGAAGTTTGAGTTTTATTAGTACTTCCATATAGCCATAACATAGTTATACTAAATGTAATTACTGAACTAATAATTATTGTTAATACTGTTTTAAAATGCATTGTACTCTTTTTCATTTTTATTCTCCCTTCACTCACTTTATTTATTCCTTGGTATACATACTTTTTATCATGTTTGTCAAAGCTTATTTTATTCTTCATTATTTTGTGCACTTTCATCATTTGATAAATATTTCTTAGGGTCTACTACAACGCCATTTTCTCTAACTTCAAAGTGAACATGTGGTCCTGTAGAATTTCCTGTAGAACCTACTTTCATAATTTCTTGACCTTGTTTTACATGTGTTCCAACATCCATTGTTTCAAATAACTCATTACCATGTCCATATAGTGTCACAACTTTAACTCCTTGGTCATTTATACCATGGTCAATCATTACAGATTTTCCATAACCGCCCATCCAGCCATAATAGATTATCACACCATCTTGTGCAGCATATACAGGTTCTCCTAAATTCGCTCCTATATCTATCCCATCATGGTTTTTTACTATTCCTTGGATTGGATGAAGTCTTCCACCATAAGGCGATGTAATATATGAATTTGCTACAGTTGGCCAAATCATAACGCCACCAGAGTATTTTAATTGGTATGTTGATGAATAAATTGAATTTGCTATAAGTCTATTAATCTCTGCTTCTTGCTTTTTATATATATCAATATTAGATAACAAAGTCTGTTCCGTTTCATCTAAATTTGCCTTTTCATTTTCTAGAATTGTTTTTGTATTTTCCCAAATTACTGATTGTGTTTCTGCTTCTATTTTTAGTAATTTTGCTTTTGCCTTTTTATCTTGTAAGTCAATATTCATCTGTTCCATTTGTTGTTTTGCTCTATTTATATCTATCATCTGTTTTGAATCATATTCTACTATTGTTTGTATTACAAAATAATTTGAAATAAATTCAAGTACTGTTTTCGAATTTAATAACACATCTATATATGATGAAGTTCCTCTTTCATACATTGCTACAAGTTTCTCTCTTAATGCTTTGTCTTTTTTGTTATACTCTGTTTGAATCTTTTCAAGTTCACTTTCGGTTTTTGCAACTTCTCTTTGTAATTGTGTATACTGTAAGTTAACCTTATCTAAGTCTGATTTATATTCGTTTATTCTGTCTTGAATTTTTGATATTGATAGTAGTTTTGACGATATCTCTTCTTCAACATATTCTAATTGTTGATTTGCATTTGTTAGTTGCTCTTTTATTTGGTTTTGTTGCTCTTCTAATGTTAGTGGTTTCACAGTGTTTGTTTCATTATTCAAAGCAGTTTCATTACTATTTTCATTATCAGCAAATATAACATTTGAAAAGGTAAAAATGATTAATAATATTAGTATAACATTAAATAATATTTTCTTTTTCTTGTTATTATTCATTCTTACTAAAAATCCTCTTAAAAAATTTAGGGACTTTGAGGCGTCCCTAAAACCTATGTATTTTATATTGTATCACATTTTTAATAATTTAACAACATTTAATTAGCTTACAGACAAATATTTAAGTGGGTCTACTCTCCTTGATGAAGAACTTCCTCCTGAACGTACTTCGAAGTGTAGATGAGGTCCTGTTGTTATACCTGTGTTACCTGATACAGCTATCTGTTGTCCTCTTTTTACAGTCATACCTGATTTTACTAAAATTGTTGATAGATGTCCATAACAAGTGTATAATTCGCCTTTTGCTTTATGCCATATCATTACAAAGTTTCCATAACCTGATACAGCTCCTGCTGTAACAATTACTCCTGCTTCTGCTGCATATACAGGTTGGTATGCAACACCAACATCAATCGCTCCATGATTTGTTGACGCTCCTGGTGTAGGTTGTGGACGTGGTCCAAAGTATGATGTTATGTATCTATGTTTTGCATATTGAAGTGGAAGTGGCCACCCCAAAGTTCCTGCTGAGTTATTTATTGAGCCAGTGTTTACTGAGCCTCCATTAGGTTTGTTCTTTGCTTCTTCGGCAGCTCTTCTGATTTCTTCTTCTGCATTTCTAATTGCTGCATTAAATTTATCAATTTGTGCTTGCTTGTCTTTTTCTTCTTTTGTTAATTGATTAACTTTTGCATTTTTCTCACTTTGCTTTTGTGATAGTTCTGTATTCTTTGCATCTTTTTGAGCCTTTGTTGCATCAACTTTTTGCTTTTCAGTTTCTAGTTCTTTCTTTTCTTCTTCAATTTCTTCTTTTTTTGATGTTATCTCATTTATTAATTTTGTATCTGCATCAGCTATTTCTTTAACTGCATCATAATTAAATAGCATTTCAATATAGTTTGATGAGCCAAGTAGTATATCTAAAAATGATTGTTGCCCATTTACATACATTGATACTAATCTTTTTTTCAAAAGTTCTTGTTTTTCAATTATTTCTTGTTCTTTTTCTTCTATTTCTTTTTGTTTTGTGTTTATGTTGTTAGTTAAAGTATTAATTTGAGCTTGTAATTCATTAATTTCACCTTGTATTTTTTGTAATTGTGCAGTAAGCTCTGCAACTTCATCCATTGTTGACTTTTTCTCATTTTGAATATTTTTTAACTCATTACTTGCATTATTTAATTGGTTTTTCATATTGTTTACATCTGATTGCGTTGGTACTGCAAATGCATTCATAGTAAATGCTAAAATTGTAATTAGTATTACTGTGCTCCATAAAATTTTGTTTCTCATTCGTCCTCCTTGTGCCTTTATATAGGCATTTAAAATTAATGTTACTCTTGCTGGTTTTACTTATGTTTCTTATTTTCGGTATTTTTTATTGTGCTAATATCTATTATTCGACATTTTTATACTTTTAAATATTTTCTCATTGATATAATACTTCCAAGTATACCTATACCAATTCCTAGTATAAAATATACAATTAATATTTTTACAAATAGTTGGTCAAATGTGTAGAATGAAACTGTCATATTTTGTATTACTGTTGATTCTAGTATCTTTGATAATGTTCCATTGTATGAAAATCCTACAACTGCAAGTGTAATTAATGCAGATATAACTCCAATTACCATACCTTCAACAATGAATGGTCCACGTATAAATCCATTTGTTGCTCCAACATATTTCATAATTGATATTTCACGTCTTCTAGCATATACTGTTAGCTTAATTGTGTATGAAATTATAAATATTGAAATTACAATTAATAATGAAAGTAACACCAATGTTACTGTTTGTAGTGATTTTGCTATGCTTGCTAATTTTGATATTGTATCATTGCTTGAGGTTATTTTATCCACTGACTTTAATGCTTTTATCTTTTCTTGTACTTCTGCATTTCTCTCTAAATCAGTTAGTGTAACAAAGTATGATGCTGGAAATGGGTTATCCTCATCATATCCTGCAATTACGTCTTGATACTCTCCAAGCCAATTTTTCATGCTTGCCAATGCCTCTTCCTTTGAAACAAATGTTACAGTACTAACTCCATCTATTCTTTGTATGTCCACTTGTAAATTCTCAATGTCGTTTTCTGTTGCTTCTTCAATAATTACGACTCTCATTCCTTGTTGGCTTTCGACTTGACGCATTACAAAGTTTACATTTTCTCCAATAAGATAAAATACACCAAACATAAACATAGTTGCACACATTATTATAACTGATGCACTTGTCATCTTTTTTTGTTTAAATACACTTTTAATACCTTCGCTTATTAAATATATTAAACTATTAATCCTCACTGTCATACCTTCCTTTTTTATCTCTTACAATACTACCTTCGCTTATACGAATAACTCTTTTATTCATTCTGTCAACTATGTCTTTTGCATGTGTTGCTACTACTACTGTTGTTCCTCTTAAATTAATGTCATTTAGCAGTTCCATTATGTCCCATGCTGTGTTAGGGTCTAAGTTTCCAGTTGGCTCGTCTGCTATAAGCATTGATGGATTATTTACTATTGCTCTTGCAAGAGCAACTCTTTGTTGTTCACCACCTGATAGTTCATTAGGATATACCTTTGCTTTATCAGCTAGTCCAACTTGTGATAATACCATTGAAACTTGCCTTCTTATATGCTTTGGAGTTGCTTTAACAACACGCATTGCAAATGCTACATTGTCATATACTGTTTTATCTGGTAATAGTCTAAAGTCTTGGAATACTATTCCCATACTTCTACGTAAATAAGGAATTTTATTTTGCTTTAAGTAGGTTGTATCTTGTCCATTTATTACTATTTTTCCTTCTGTTGGCTCTTCTTCTTTTAGCATTAATTTGATTATTGTTGATTTTCCAGAGCCTGAGCTTCCTACTAAAAACGCAAACTCTCCTTTTTCTATCGTAAAACTTATATCATGTACTGCTGCTTCTTTTCCTGTATCATACTTTTTAGAAACGTTTTTAAATTCAATCATTTTATGTTTCCCTTCCTAAAAGCTAATTTTATGTAACCTAAATATCGTCATATTTTTACATTAAATATCATACCAATAAACTCGGTTATTTTCAAGTAAATTTCATTAAAAGCTAGAAGTTATTTTTTTCCTACAATTTTCGCTAATATAGAAATCTATTTTTCTACATTTTTCCCTAATTTAAAACTTTAATTTGCTAAATATTTTGTAAGTTGCTTTATTAATACATTTCATATATAAATTCTTAAAAGATTTAGTTTTTATGTATTTATTTCCCTTCCAATCTGGAAATTTGCTATTTAAGTTTCCCCAAGTTTCATATATTAATTTTTCTCTTATTTCTTTATCTTGTATATTTTTTATTCTCTTTAATGAACTACATAGGAGTAATCTCGTATATGTATATTCTATCTCATCTTTATAGACGTTATATAAATCCTTTTCTTTATAATATTTTATTACATTATCTAATACTTCAAATATTTGAGCTGTTTCAATTCCTTGCTTATTTACTAATGAATTTTCTCTTTGAATATAGTAAATTAGAGGTTCTTCTACAAATGCAAATTTTGTAATATTAGGTAGTAATTTGTAGAAAAATTCAACGTCTTCATAATGCATTCCATATGGAAATTTTTCTTTTATAACATCTCTTTTTATTAGCTTATTCCACGCAACAACTCTTGCATGTACAAACATTTCTTTCTTATTAGTATATCTAAATCCTTTGTCTTCCTTCTTTTTATTAGGATAAACCCAATAAAAATCACATTCTACATAATCAGCATTTTCACTAATTGCCTTATTATACAATTTTTCATACATTGTGTTTTCTACATAATCATCAGAATCTAGAAATGTTATGTACTCTCCTTTTGCATATTTCATTCCATAGTTTCTTGCATCTGATAAACCACCATTTTCTTTTTCAACATAAATTATATTACTAGAAATATTTTCCTTAATGAATTTTTGTATTACTTCTTTTGAGTTATCAGTTGAGCCATCATTTACAACTATAATTTCTATTCCCTCTAAAGTTTGATTTACAAGTGATTGTAAACATTTTTCGACGTAATCTTCAACATTGTAAACTGGAACAATTATGCTAACTTTTATCATAAAATTTTTCCTTCCTTTTGAATTAGTATTTTATCATTAAGTATACTTTTTTAATAAAGCTCTTTACGCCTCTAACCTTAATGTGCTTAATTATCTTGCGTTTTTTTAATTCTTTTTTAAAATTTTTAAGCGCCTCACCTTCTAAGTCATTACATTTGGCAATTAATGAGTATGTTCCAAATATAGCTAAATTTTCCTTTGTTTTTTTATCTACTTTTAAAGTTTCTGTTTTTCTAATCATATCGTCAAAGTTATTTAACATATCTTCTAATTTCTTTTTGCTTTTTTCTTTATCAGTTGTTCTCATTATGCTTCCTTCTGTTTGTACATAGTAGTATTCATATTTATCAGTTATAGCCATAGTTTTTGCATTTAGCATAATAAATGGCATTATTGCAAAATCTTCGTGGAAGCGTCCTACTGGAAATTCTTCGAATATTGATTTTTTAAAACAATATTCCCATACACATATTAACATTGGGTCTACACCATATAATAGGTTAAATCCTTCTTCTCCTGTAATTATTTTATCACTACTTATTGCTGGTTCTCTTTTTATCTCATTTCCATTATTGTTTACCCAAATTGGATTCCATTTTATTAATTCAATATCATCTTTTATATATTCACTTATATCATTTAATAGATTATCACTAATATAATCGTCATGGTCAACAAATATTATGTAGTCTCCTGATGCCTTCGTTATTCCATAATTTCTAGCTTCCGAGATTCCACCATTTTCCTTATAAAAATATTTTACCTTTTCTTTTTTGTTAAAATAATATTTGAATATTGTTTTATATAAGTCATCTGTTGAACCATCATCCACGATTATTATTTCGTATTCTAAATCTGTTTTTTGATTTAATATAGAATCAATTGTTCTTTTTATTATGTTTGCTGAGTTATATGCTGGAATAATAAAACTTATCATTCTTTTCTCTCTTTCTAATATTTTCTTTTGAAAATTATTTATAGTAACTTATCTAAAAATTCTTTGAATTGCTCTTTTATAGGGTTTGAACATTATTTATTTTACTATTTAACTGTTAATTATCTCTTGTAATTTTCTTACAATTTCTTGATTATACTCTTCAGCTGAAAATTTCTGTGCTTCATATCCATTTTTTAGAAATTCTTTCATTCCCTCATACACACCTTTTTCGGAATTCTCATTAACAATACCATACTTGTCCTTTATATCTTTTTTGCTATCTGATACATCAGTTGTAACTATTGGTTTTCCTAATATTAGTGCTTCTATAAAAACTACTGGATATCCTTCAAATTGTGATGACATAAGTAAGCAATCACTCACTTTTAAATAAGGAAATGGATTTTTCTTTGTTCCTAAGAATTCAATATTTTTCAAATTTTTCGCCATGTTTTGGTATTGCTTTGTATCTGTTCCTTTTCCAATTAATACCACATTAAATTTATATCCCTCTTTATTTAATTTTCTAGTTGCATTTATTATTCTACTTATTCTTTTTTGTTTTTCATCATGTCTACTTATATTTATAAATGTTATATCTTTTTTTCTTTTAAAATCATCTATTTTCTCTTCTGATTTTTCTAATATTGTTTTGTAATCAATTAAATTATGACATATCTCTGCTTTTTTTCTATATTGTGGAAACTCTGCTCCAAATATCTGCTTGTCCAAATTTGATACAAATATTATCTTTTTAAATTTATCTATTTGGAGTTCATTGAAGAATTTTTTATATAGCATCACTTCATTATTGTAAAAATTCATATAATCATTGTGAACCCATAGTGCTGAATTTTTACTTGTGCATCTTGCAACAAATGAACATGGAAAACTGTATGTCGCATAACTTGCCGAAAAGTCAAATTTATTTCCATATTGTAATTTGAATTTTATTTGTTTTAGTAAATTTATTGCTTTTCTAAATAATATTATTTTGTGTGAACTTGGTGTATATTCTATTATTTTTACATTTTCTGGAACTTCACTTAAAAATGCCCCTTGTTTTTTTTCGAGTACTAAAGTTATTTCATATTCTTTTGTTTTTGCCAGATATTTTATTAGTGTTATTAGTGCTGTTTCAATTCCGCCATAATCAAGTGAATATGCAGAAAATAGTATTTTTTTCATAAATTGAATTATTCCTTTCTATAATTTTAGATAATTGTTTATGCAAACAATTATCTAAAATATTTACTCCTATAAAATTATCTTTAGTTTGACATTACCTCAATGTTATATCCCATAAATAATCCACTTTCTATAACACCAGTAATTGTTTTTATTTTTTTCTCTAAACTTGCGTCTATTTTTTCAAATCGTGTATCAAGTATTGCATTATCATTTTCTGTCATTCCTCTATATATGGTTTCTGTTGCACCAATTTTACCTAATTCTTCTGCTACATATTTCATTGCTCGTGGAAATACCTCAATTGGAACTGGATGTTTTTCACCAAGCTCTGTTACAAATTTGGATTTATCAACTAATATATATGTTTTTTCTGAACTTATGATGTTTAGTTTTTCTTTAAACATTGCAGCCCCCATTCCTTTAATTAGATTATTGTTAGGGTCTACTTCATCTGCTCCATCAAAAGCCCAATCAATCTTATCTTCGACTAAACTTCCAATTTTTATATCATATTCTTTACATAGTTCTTCAATTTCATTTGATGTTGGAATTGCTTTAATATGTAAATTATTTTCCTTAGCATATTTTCCAATTTCTATTGTTGCTAGATATGAGGTCGAACCTGACCCAAATCCTATAGTTTGATTATCTTTAACATATTGTAATATTTTTTTTGCAACGTCTCTTTTTTCTTCAACATTTGTCATTTTGCTAATATCCATAATTTTATCCTTTCTTAGATATATCTCAAACCTCATCTCTTTTCATAATTATAGGTAAACTCTTTTTATTAAGGCTGTTCATAGTAGATAATATATTTTTTAAAACCGCTTATATTAATTAAAACGTTTTCCTCTTCCTGTTTTTTTGCTTTCCTCTTTGTCTGTTGCTTTCTTTTTATCTTCTTTGTCTTCAAACACATTGTAATCTTCTTTATTTTTCTTATCTTTTTTTGGATATTCTTTATCTTCTACTTGCATTTTCTTTTTATTTTTATTATCTATAACCATTAATGTAACTAGTGCTATTACTAGAATTACAATTATTCCAATTACAATTGTAAGTAACCCTTTTGGTCCTTTTAGAAATGCTAGCGGTTCTTTTTTAGTAACTTCTCCATCAGTTGTTGCAAGTGTTTCTGGTTCTTTTTCTTTATTTACTTTTATGGTATACACTGTTTTTACATTTGCGTCATCACTTGAAGTTAGGGTTATTTTTACAATATTCTCCCCTGGCTGTAAATTATTAACTCCTTCTATATTTACAATAATATTCTCATTTTCTAAATTTGGAGTTACGTCTAGACCTATAATATCTTTGTCAACATCCATAGTGTACTCAAATTTATCTGGTGAAAATTCTTCATTAAGTGATGCTTTTATGAAATTATTTTCTTTATTAATTTTGTTTACAACTAATGATTTTATTCTTAAATCTGATTGTTGCAAAGTTGTTGGTTTTACAACTTTTATGTTATATGTTCTAACTGAACCGTTTTCAGCTTTTACTTCAACTGATATTGTATTTTCTCCTTCTTGAAGTGATTTTTCGCCAAGTCCTGTTACTGATGCTTTGTCATGTTCTTTTTCTCCAGATACCTTAATTGATTTCAATGCTTTTAGGTCAAAGTCTTCATCAAATTCTACTGTATAGTTTGTATTTTCTCTATTAAATGCTGGTTTTAATTTTCCTACATTTATTGATAATGATTTTAAGTGATTATTACTTGATTTTGGTTCATTGTTGTCATTATTGTTATTGTTGTTTGTTTCTGATGGTATTCTGGTTGGTAATGGTGTAGGCGTTGGTGTTGTTGGTCTATTTGTAGGATTTGCTGTTGGCTGTGTTGTAGGCGTTGGGGTTGGTTTTGGACTAACAGTCGCACTTGCTGAACCGCTAGTATTCTGTTTTTCTCCATTTATAACACAACTTCCTGATACATTTACACTAATTTGTCCAGCGCTTTGGGCTGTAAAAGTTTGGCTTTTAGAGAATGTTCCTAAGTTTCCTTCCATATCTCCGCCAACAACTTTAACTGTTCCATTTACAACTCCTGATACATTTGCAGTAACTGTTGCCGTATTTACATTTGATACTGTAACTGTAATTGTTACTGCATCTCCAACTCTTGGGCTACTTGGATTTATTGAAATATTAGCAGTGTTAGCAAAAACATTTTGCTTTATTGATATAATTCCTATAAACATTAATATTGATAAAATTACTTTTTTATTTTTTAGAAAACTCATTTAAACCTCACTTTCACTATGCCTTTTCCATTAATTTTATGTGCCTTTAAACTTTTAATTCTCTATTTCCTAGAATATATTGTATCATAATATACATATCCATTGAGTCAATAATTCCGTCATGATCTAAATCTGTTGCTTTTCTTTCGTATTCATTAAATTCTCTATTTCCTAATATATGTTGTATCATAACATACATATCCATTGAGTCAATTTCACCATCTCCACTATTGTCGCCTAGCTTAACTGCTGTAAACTCAGTTCCATCAACATTTATTTTATAGCCTGTTCCTATTGGTCCTTCTGCAATTTGAGTTCCATCTTGCTTCTTTACTGTTACATTTGAACCTAAACTTGATAAATTCTCTACTTTTGTTAAAGGTTCCATTGTAACCGTTTTAGCATCATCATCTTTCTTTATGCTATTTTGTGGCTGATTCTCATCTACTTTTCCACCTGGTACATTTCCGTTACTATCACGTAAATAACTTCTTGCAACATATCCTTCTGCTCCATCTGGTGTAATTATCTTATCCCAGTAGTTTCCATTTATTTGTTCAGTTCCTATTTCAATTCTAGTAACTTTTGTTCCATTTGATAATGTACGTATAACATTTCCGTTTGGAGTCTCACGTAAGTTAAGTCCTCCATCTGCTTTTACTGTAAGAATTTCTTGCTCATTTCTGTTTGCTAGATATTGTCTTGATACAAATCCTTGTCTTCCATCTGCAAGCATTACTCTATCCCATATTATGCCATCAATATTATATCTGCCTGAATTATCAATCCTTGTAACCATTTGTCCTCGTGATAATGTTGTTATAACAGCTTCTGTTGTTTTTGGTCCAGCTCTTAAATTAACTGCATCACCTGTTAAAGTAACTGATTCATTACAGTTTGTTATATCATTTATTTCTTCCCATGCATTTGGGTCAAATAATATATATCCTGCTGTTCCATCAGTTAGTACTACTCTATGCCATCCATCCGAAAATCTTTGTGCTGATATGACTATCGTGTCAGGATTTGCAACCTTTGTTAGTGAGGTGCTGTTTGTTGTTCTTGCTTCACGAACATTATAGTCTGAATGTCCTGCCTTTAAGCGAATATTTTTAGGTCCAGTTTCCACATTATTGTCCGGTGTTGTGGAAAACTCTGATGGCATATTACGAAATACCGGTATAACAAATGTTA
>CAQYCU010000012.1:19620-31654 GCA_948919095.1 uncultured Clostridia bacterium
GGTGTTGTGGAAAACTCTGATGGCATATTACGAAATACCGGTATAACAAATGTTAAATTTTGTCCTAATAAATTAGCATCTCTAATTTTATTATACATTGATAAAGCCTCTGACCTTGGCGCTTCAATATTTTGCATATATTGCATTGAATATAATCCTCTATATGATTCAACATCAAATTTATTTAAGTACATTGTATTTTGTTTACAAGTTATATAATATTTTAAAGTTCCGCTAATTCCAGCTTCTATACTTTTTTCTACACTTGTCCAGCCATTTGCTTTTGCTGTTGCTAATGAATTATTTATTATTTCTTGTGTTGAATTTCCACTTGCTCCGATGTTAAATAAGTTATAATATGTAACTCCTTCATGTTCAATTTTCCATGCACCTCTTCCATCAGTTCCTTGTTCTTGCATTATTCTTGATATTACATAAAATGGGTTCATGTTTTGAGCTCTACATGCTCTATTTATTCCAGCAGCTATATCAGCATTATTCAAAAATGTTCCATTTAATGCTTTGTGTACATTTTCATCACTTGTTTCAGTATAGTCAAGCTTCAGGAACTGGAATAAATATCCATTGTCATTTAACCAATTTCTAGGGTCCATATAATATCTTATAGCATATTCTGATGCATGATACCAAGAGCCATTGTCGTATCTATGGCTTCCACATGTTGCACATATCCAGTCTCCATTTTTTCCTTGAATTAAATTTAATGGACTTCCCCAATGTCCTGCTGTTTCAGCTACTATTGTTTGATTCCAATCTATGCCAGTTTCCATGATTTCAAATGTCCAATTGGGATGTATTCTTTTTAACTCATCTATCTTTTCCTTAAATCCGTGGATATACTCCAGTATCTAAGTTATTACCATCATAAGTATATCTGTAAGAATCTGCTTGTACATTATTTGTATATAAAATTCTAAATAAAGTAATTATCATTATAATTGTTAAAATTATTGCTATTATTTTATTTACTTTCTTTATCACTATATTCCTCCTGATTTTGTTTTATTGTAAACCTTTTTTAACTAATACAATCTCTAGTTCTTGTTTATTTTACTATGTGTTTGTCAATTTTTTGTATAGTTTGATATAAAAAGCTCCCATTTGTCGTATTTTATATGTTGCATTTTATCATTACAAACTTTTATAGTCAAGCAAAAACTAGCTTTGTTACAATATTGTAAAATAAATGTAACGAGTAAGTTTTATATTTATACGTTTTATACAAAAAGAAGATATTCTATTTTAAAATGAGACTTCATTTCAAAATAAAATATCTTCTAAACTTTTTCATTCTTTATATTCTTATGTATTATTTGTTTAATTCTTTACGACATTTTTCACAAATGTTTTTGCCTTTGAATTCTATAACGTTTTTAGAACTTCCGCAGAATGTGCAGTCTGGTTCATATTTTCTTAATACAATTGAATTTCCTTCAACATGTATTTCTAATGGGTCGTTTTGTGATATTTCTAATTTGTTTCTTATTTCCATTGGTATTACGACTCTTCCTAAACCGTCAATTTTTCTTAAAACTCCTGTTGTTTTCATTCTTGCAACCTCCCTTTCTAAAATTACATTTCCATTATATCACAATTTTTTTTCCAAATCAAGGAATTTTGAAAAATTTTTGTCGTTTTTTGGTATTTTTTTATTATTGTGCTTTAAAGCGCCTTGTTTTAGGCAAGTGTAGCTCTATTTTTTTTGTTGGAATAATTTGTTTAAAATACGATTTTATAAATATTTTTACCACATTTATAATCATTTGCTTGTCTTCTTTTGATACTTGGCTATACTTTTTGTGTATTATTATCATATTTTTTGATAAATTTTCTGATATTTCTCCAAAAGTATTTGCTTCGGTTGAATATAATAATTCAAATATTGTATCAAAGAATATTTTTCTTTGCTCTTCTGTCGTATTATCAAGCCAAGCTGTAACAGCCACATTCATTATCTCACTTGCATTTGTAAGCTTTTTCTCATATATTGGATTTGTTCCATGTACCTGCCATGAATAAATATCATGTTGCATTATACTTTTTTCATTACTGTATACTACTGAGCATGTTTCCTTATGATTTAATATTCTGCCTATAATAGAGTCTTGTGGGAAGTATGTTTCAATCTTTTTTATTACATCGTCATTTTCATATTTATTTATAAAATCTTCTCTAAATCCTGGACCATCATAGTTATATACTTTTATTATTTTGCTTTGTACATTTTTTTCTGCTGTAATTGCTGAGTATATTGCTACATTTCCGCCTTTTGAATGTCCGCCTATTCTTATTTTTTTATCTTTGTATTTGTCTGCTACTTTTCTTAGATAGTTTTTTCCTTCAATTTGACATGGTATGTTTTCCATGTACGCTAGGTTAAAGTCTTCTTTCCAACCATAAATAGATGCATCTGTCCCAATGTATGACACATACATTTCCTGTTTTCCTGTGTGAACCAATACTGCAGCAAATTGTTTCTCATTTTCTTTTTTATTATTTTCTACATAGTCTGTAACTTTCATATTTTTAAAACGTAGACTTTTTCCTAGTAAAGTAATTAATTCTTTATCACCATTAAAACGAAATTCTTCATTTTTGAATTTTTTCATTTTATTAGATATTGTTTTTATTGTTTCTTCTTCATTCATTTCAATTCTATCAAAAATTAAGTATGAAAATCTTGCCATTATCATACTATCTATTTCATTAAATGGAGTTTCTTTTGTTATTGGAACATCTCCTCTCCAACTTAAATAATCGTTAATGTTTGACATTTTCTGGTTCCTCTCATTATATTAAAAGAGAATTCCCTTTAATTTGAGAACTCTCTTAACAGTAATTGTAACCCCTCACATAAATGCTACTTATGAGTTACTACTAAATGGCTCCTTTGCGTAGGACGTATTCGAAAAACTAACGCAAAAAAAGTTACTTATTTCCGTTTCAAATGTAGTTATAGCAATAGTTTGCAAGAAATATACTTGCAATTCGGTGTTTTTTGCTATTAACTATGTTTTTAGTTTAACATAAAATTTTAGGTTTGGCAATACATTTAGTAAAACTTTTTTTAAATACTTATCTAATATATTTTGTATTGTTAAAAATATCTAATGAATATATTTTTCCATCTTCAAAATCTCTTATAAATTGAATACTTGTATCATATCCTCTTAGTTCTTTGTTTGTCATGTTTTTTACATCTTTTATATCTAACCATTGTACATCTAGTATTTCTTCTGTATCAAATTTAATGTTTTCTTCTACTATGTCTGCTGTAAATCTTACCATTATATGTGTTTCTCCATTTTCAAAATCAACACAACTTATAGGTAATACTCCTGTAAGTCTTACCTTACAACCTGTTTCTTCATAAGCTTCTCTTATTGCTGCTTCTGTAATTATCTCATGTTCATCTACATGTCCTGCTGGAAAATTCCATTGTCCATAACATTTCTTTTTAGCCTCTTTTACCATTAATATCTTATCATTTCTTACTATAACACAACCTGCTATAACTACCATTATTTTCTCCTCTTTTCTATAATTCAATAACATCTAAATCATTTGGCACATATATATTTCCATTAAAGTATTGTTTTGCCTCTTCTGTGTATAACCTTTTTCTATTTTCTAAATCATTATCACTTGCATGATATAATACTAAATTTTTAACATTTAAACTCATTGCTATTTTTGATGCTGTTTTTACAGTAGAATGCATTTTTTCGTATGGTTTAAATATATCTGCTTCTGAATCCATACACATTGCTTCATGTAATAGCCAATCTGCATTTTCTACTTCATCTCTTAATAGTTGTTTTATTATTTGTAGACCTCCACCTGTATCTACTAATATATGTTCTCCTTCATTATTTTCTAATGTAAAACAAGTATTATAGCAATCTAATGTCATTGCGTGACCTGTTCCCAATATATTTAATTTTTCCATATTTGCCACCTTTGCTTTATATTTAATCCATTGTGTTTATATTATCATAATTATTTGAAAATGCAAATATTATAATAAAAATTTCTATAAATACATATATTTTTATTGAATTTTCTCTTAATTCATTGTATAATTTATTTACTTTTTATTCTAATTTCTTTTATTTTCAAAGGAGGTTTTATTCATGAACGATTTTTTTAACTCTTTATCTAATGGTTTGCGTGAGCTTGATTTATCACTTCATAACACTAAATTAAAAAATACTTTTGTAGATAATTTTATACATGAATTACGAGATTATTTAGCCAAGTCAGATATTACTTATAGATTATCAAAACTACCACAAGACACATTGCTTGATATTAACGAAATTGAGAAAAATCATATTCAATGTTATTTTAATCATGAAGAATATAATATTCCAAATGAAATGATTTATAGCCAAGAATTAAATGGTTTAGTTAATGATGGATTTATCAAACTTCAATTACAAAATGATGGATTATATCATATAGTTAGAAAATCTGAATTACCTCATACTCATGACAATTAAAAAAGAAAGCTAAACGATACTTTCTTTCAAAAAATATTGCTTGCTTTCTTCCCGTTCCATCTAAATTATATTTTAAAGGATTTATCTCAATTTCTGTTCCATCACTAGTAAGCCAAATTGTGTTATTTTCATCTGTTCTATATATTTTAATATTATTGTTTTTTAATCTCTCTATTATATCTATATCAGGAAGATTATGCGAATTATCTCTTCCAACTGAAATTATTGCATATTTAGGTTTAACTTTTTCTAAAAATAATTGGCTTGTGCTACTATTAGAACCATGATGTGCTACTTTTAATACATCAACTTCATTCCATTCAACCATTTCTTCTACTCTTTTTGTAGCATCTCCCATAAATAAATATTTAGTATTTCCATATTCTAATTCAATTACTATTGAAGAATCATTAATATTATTTTTAGCATCAACACTTAAAATTTTCCAACTAGCATTGCCAATTATGTATTGTGTTTCTTTTGATGCTTTTAGATTTTTATTAACATTTACATTATTTCTTTTAATTGCATTTAATAGTCTTTCATAAGTTTGTGTATCATTTTCTTTGTTTGGCATATATAAAGTTCCTATTTGTAATTCGTCTAATATTTTGTAAGCACCACCGATGTGGTCTTCGTCACAATGAGTAAGTACAAAATAGTCTATTTTTTCTATATTTTGTGCTTTTAGAAATTGTACAATGTAATATCCATCTTGTTCATTTCCACTATCTATTAGCATATTACAACCATTTATAGTTATAAAAGTACTATCTCCCTGTCCCACATCTAAATAAAATATGTTTAATTCATTTTGATTGATGTTTAGATTTGCATATTTAGAACTATTTGTTTCTGTATGTATATTATTATTTTGTATTACAATCGCAATTATAATTATCGCAAAAAATATCAAAAATACTAATATTTGACTTGCTACTTTTTTCTTATTCACTTTATTCCCCTTTTAGATATTGTTTTTATTTCTTCTATTTAATTTCTCTCGATTATAATATCTGCTACTGTCAAATTAATTTCATTTGTTACATTATCTACAATCGTTTTAGCAACATCACTCGGTTTCATAAACGTAGATTGTTTTTCTTCTGATACATAATCTCTACTATTTTTATAAAATTCTGTATTGATTCCACCTGGATATACTCCTATTACTTTTACGCTTGTACCTTTATAACAGGCTCTCAAACTTTCTGTGTATCCTCTTTCTCCCCATTTAGTAGCACAATATACCGCTTCTTGTTTGTTTCCTCTTAATGCTGCTGATGACATTATATTTACTATTTTTAAGTCTTTTTCTTCTTTTGCTTTTAAAGTTTCCGTTGAAAATAAAATCATACCTTGCAAACCTTTAAAGCATTTATCTATATCCTCTTTTTCATATTTTGTAGGTAGTTTAAATGAAGGCTCTCCTGCATTATTAATTAGAATTTTTATATTTCCTAGATTTAATATTTTATTAATAGCATCTTTAACAAAGTTACTATCAGAAATATCTCCTATAAATCCTTTATAATTATCCTTATATGTATTATCTAATACTTTCATTTTTTCAAAGTCTCTATCTATGTTACATACAAAATAATTTTTCTCTATAAATTGTTTAATAAGTTCCAAGCCTAGTCCACTTGCTCCACCTGTTATAATTATTATTTCTCTATTCATGTTATTTATTCTCCTCTCTGTTTTAAAATCTCTACTGCTTTATCTCTATGTAATTCTTTTACTATTTCAATTTTATTGTTAGCATATTTTGCTAATATATCTATATCAGTAAGAATTTCAGGGCAATAATTATCATTACTATCTTGTAATGTAGCAGCATAAACAATTTTTGAAAATTCTTCATATAATATAGCCCCCATACACATCATACAAGGTTCACATGATACATATAAAACTGCACCTTTTAAATCGCCATATAAATTTTTATTTTTAGATGCACTTTCTATTGCCTCTAGTTCTGCATGAGAATACATACTTTTTTCCATTAATGTTTTATCATCACTTCTACCAATTATTTCATCGTCTTTTACTATAATCGCTCCATAAGGATATTTTGCCTTTCTACTAATTTCAATAGCAATATCTATAAATTTTTCATCCATAATGAACCTTTCCTTTCTTAAAATTGCAACATCATGCTACAATTTTCATATTTTTCTTATTTATACCATAAAATTAGTAAAAATACAATTGTTTTAAAAGGTTAATAGCAGATAATCTAATATCTGCTATTTTATGTATATTTCATTAACTATTTTTCACATGTTTTTTGTTTATTAGCTGGAACAAGCTTGATTCCAACTCTCAAATCAAATTCATAACTTGATTGATTACATGAATCACAAGCAGGCACAATATATTCACCTGATACATTATTATTAATGATATGCGCACCTAATGTAGCTGAATTATTACAACCTAAAACAGAACATCTATCTGGCCATTTTTCTCCTGAATTATTAATCCAATGATTTTTCCATGAACCACAATTACAAGTACGATTACTTGTTCCATTTTTATTTTTCCATCCTTTATTTGTTACTGACATAACAATATTCTCCTTTCAAACTATTATTTTTTTGCTCTATTTCTTAAAGCACTTGCTGCAACAGACTTTTGAGCTTTAGAAGTTGTATTGCTCCTTAATTGTTTACTTGCTTTCTTTGCTACAGTTTTAGATGTTCTAACTTTATTTGCCATGTTATATCCTTTCCCAGAGCTTGTATATTAAGATTCTAGCACTTTACAAATTTTAAAATTTGCTTTATAATACAAATGTATAAGCTGTTGGAAATTTTTATACACTTTATTATGGGCTATATTTTAATATGGCTCTTTTTCTTTGGTTTCTTTAACGACTAACTCTTAAAAGTCAATTTTTAATCTTCAAATTTAATTTCTTCTTCTGCCACATTATAAATATCAAATTTATTTTGAATATCGACTTCTTCAACAAACCATTTATGAAATGAGCACTGATGAATAAACTCATCAATTCTATTTTTTCCATGAATCTCTTTTAATGTAATAACAACTCCAAATCTTAAGTTTTTACCATCCTCTGGATTTATTCTGTTTTTAGTTTTTATACTAATTCCCCATAAAGGATTATCATACATTTTTTTATCCCTTACTCTAGAATTAAATTTTTCTTTAATACATTTGGTGTTATCCCATTTTCTAAATTCACTTCTAGCTTCCTCTTCATTTGTAAAACTTCCTTCAATATCCTGAACATCATTATTTATTCCAATAATGTCATATTCGTTAGATTTCTTATTAAATTTTAATCTCCCTAATTTCAGTTCAAATTCTGTGTTTGTATAGTCTACTCCTTGACTTCTAGTACATTTTGGAAAATAGCACATTGTCGCCTTTGCAACAAATGGATATTTTTCTTTGTCTAATGGAATTGGAAGTTGATAATTATAAGTATCATATTTTTCAGATACTCCTGAAACAACAAATTTTATTTCATCATTATTAGTTTGAACTATTTTATCTATGTGAGTTGGAACAACCCCATGTCCAATCAATTTACTATTTTTGCTTTTATTAGACCATTCTTCACAAGAATCAACGATTAAAGCTTTTGCTTCTTCTCTAGAAAATCCTAAAATATGAATTAAATAAGCTAGTTTTCTAGATATCCATGGTGCAGAATATGAAGTACCTTTAGTTAAATGTTCTACATTTACATTGTCACATATATTCATGTAGCAATCCATTTCAATTCCATTATCTCCACCAAAATAGCTAACGTCTGGTTTAATATAAAATGATAATACCTCTCCTTCTCTGCTATATGAAGCTACATTATCATTTTTATCTACAGCATTAACTACTAATGAATTAATTGAGTCTGCTGGAGCTCCTATTTTCATATTTTTCTTATTAACTTCCTTAGGAATATTAGTTCCTGCTATTACAAAAATAACATCATATTTAGTTTGAAGTTCATCTAAAAATGCCGCTTCTGGTGATATAAAATTAGGGTCAATTTCCTTGTCAGATCCTAATGATAAGTTCCAAACTTTTATATCTCTATTAGCTTCTATAATTTTTTCTATAGCTTGAATTACTCTAAATGAGCTAAATTTATTGCCTATTGCGACACCAAAATGTCTTACTTTAAAATTTCCACAACCATCATCATGTAATGGATTTAAATTTTGTCCATCTACAATAATAGATGTTACCCCTGTACCATGATTATAATCTTTATCTACTATTAATTCTTCTGGAATATCAATGTTTTGACTTTCTACCCATTCACTAAAATACACATTGTTTCTAAATGGCTTGTCAATAACACCTATTGTTGGCTCATTGCTTGGACTTTTAATAAATCTATTTAATATTGGTTTATCATTTTCCTTTTTTTCTTCAATAGGCATTTTAGAAATATCTATTACTGACATTGCAATTAAATATGATGCATCTTTGTTTAACTTTTCTAAATCATTTTTATTTAATAATACTGTATTATTAGATAAAATATTTCTTTTATCTATTTCTATTTCTAATGAGTTCATTAATTCAGTTATATTTTTTTCTGTCTCATATATAGATACAATTGTTTCATCTTGTATTACTTTTGTATTTTCTTCAACATTAAATTTTTCCACATTATTAGCATCAACTATTAATTGTAAAAATTTAGTTTTCTTTATCTCACAGGATTTAAACTCAATAATTTCATCAATTTTTTCGAAATCAGTATCACTAATTCCATTAGGAAATTTATTTAATAGTAGTTCCTTCACTATGTTTATTTCTTTAATTGTTTTTTCTATTGCTTCTTTAGGAACATAATATGTTATAATATGTTGTTTTTTATCAGGAGAAAACTTAGCACCTACAATCTTTTTATTCATATCAGCACTATTGCATTTAAAAAATGCTGCTATTCTTCTTGTTTTAGGTACAATGTCTTTGTAATGTGCTGAGAAAAAAATTCCATCAACATATTTAGGCTTGTTTTTCCAGTATAAATCTATTTTCTCTATATCACTTAACAACTTGTCTATTTTCTCTATTTTTACTATAGTTCTTTTAGGTAAAGTAGGTGGTCCAAAAGTATTAGGATGAGATTTTTGTGTAAAAGAACCTTTTAGCTTCAATATATTATTCATTTACTTCCTCCTTTAGCATTCTTGAAACATTGCTTTTGGGCATTCCTGTTAATTTTTCAATATCTCTTACAGTAAATCCTTTATCTTTTAATTCTTTTATTGACATATCTTTAATTTTTTCTTGCAATAATATAGCAGTGTATAATCGTTTTAAATAATCAAATTCACTATTAGGTTCACTAAAAGCAAGTGCAGTTTTTATTATATTTTTTAATTCACCTGGATATGGAATAATTGTTAATAGTGACATTATCTTCCTAAATAATTTTATATCTCTTCCAGCATTTTCAAATTTAGGTAAATATTCATTTAATATAGATTCAGATATATCTAATAAATCCTCTTTCGAGTACCTATCGAAATTAACAGTTGCATCAAATCTTCTTGTTAAAGCTTTATCTAAATTTTTATATAAATTTGTTGTAGCAATAAAAATAACTCTTACATCTAAATTATCTAATTCTTTTAATATACTGGATGTAACTCTTCCCATTTCTCTTATATCTCGTGAATTAATTCTATCCATTGCAATTGCATCAATTTCGTCAAACAAAATAATAACGTTATTTGGATTTGGTAGCATTTTAATTTCAGAAAAAACTTCTACCATGTTTTTTTGTGTTTGTCCTAACTTACTATCTATAATAGAACTAAAATCAACACTATATAAATCTCTAGAAAGTATTCTTGCTACTTGCTTAACACTCTCGGTTTTTCCTGTTCCTGGAGGACCTTCAAA
The DNA here is from genome assembly GCA_948919095.1 of uncultured Clostridia bacterium. Lineage (GTDB taxonomy): Bacteria > Bacillota > Clostridia > TANB77 > CAG-508 > CAG-793. Next base: position 30,042 of record CAQYCU010000012.1, read on the forward strand.
TAGAAATTTATTTATTCCAATATTATGATTAACAGCATTTATAATTCCATATATATCATCTATAATTACTTTCGGCAATGGCAAACTTGTATTTCCAATAGGCACTTTTTCAAAATAATTTAAATTAAAATTATCTCCTTGTGGGATAAAAACATTAGCATTAGACAACAAGCCCATTATATAATCTCCTACTAAATTTTCACCTTTGTCAAAAAAATACTTCGCTATTTCTAAAGCTTCAGCTCTAAAAGCAGTTTCATTCTTTTCTTCGTGATATCTTATTAAGTTAATTACATTTTTTTTCTTCATAAGTACACCTCCAAAATTATACTAACACACTTGAAACAAATATGCAATAGTTTGGGACAAATTTTAATATTTTTATTTAGTATTAATATAAATAGTTACAATATGAAGCCATTTATATTAATTAATTTTTCTACAATTACTATCTTGCTCCCCTATCTTTTTTCTTTACTTTCGTAATATCTTCTTGTCCATTTTTCATTTGCATTTCAATTTTTATAACTTCTTTAACCTTTGGTGTATCTTCTAAAATCCAATTTGCTGTTTTTAAATTTTTTCTATACTTATTTAAAGTTATAGTGCACTTATTTCGTTTTTCTTTATATTCCTTTATTAAGTTCTCATCTGTGCAATTTCTTAGCTTATTTCTGTATTTTTGCCTTAAATTAGTAACATCTTCAATATCTTTTTCAGTTTGTGAAATATAATCTTTTACATCTTCTGTTGTTTTTAGTTTTTCACTTAAAATAAGTCTAATTTCATTAGAATATCGTTCCATTTTTCTTACTTCTTGTTTCAACTCTGGAGATAGTGGCTTATAGTTTTCTTGTTTTGGTACTAATCCTAATAAATGAAACAGTAATAAGAAAAGTACATCAATTCCACTCATTTTACTAATATCTTTAAATTTTCCTTTATATTTATAAACTTTGTATTTTTGTTTTTTCTTTTTAGGGTGTATAAATTCCATATATCTATTTTGATAATAATATGGATTGTGTTCAACTTTGTTTGCAATATTCTTTGGTAAATACTGTTCTCCTAAATGATACATTCTTACTGCTTGTTTATCATTTATTGAACGAATTGTTGGATATTTCCTATTATAATCATCATTGATGATATAACCCTTTTTAAGCATTATCTTTTTAAATTGCCCATAATTTATACACATTTGCATTGCTTCATCAATAGCTTGTCTTATTACATTATACTTTGTTGGTTCTCCTCGTTTTTCTGCAAAGTATATACTTCTTGGTGTTTTTCCTGCTGGCTTTTCAATTACTGTTAGTCCATATTCTCTACATAGTTCATCTGATAACTCTCTGAAATGATAATATGCTCCTTTATTACAGTTAAACTTTTTTCCTGTAAACATATTAACTGAATTTACCACAAAATGATTATGATATGTGCCAGTATTAAAATGTGTAGCAACTACTACTTGATATTCACTCCACATTTTTTCTGCAAGTTTTACTCCAATTTTGTGTGCTAATTCTGGCGATACTTCTCCTGTTTTAAAACTTTGATATGCATGATATGCAACATTTCCTGTACATTTATCAAATCTATTTTGAACTAGC
>CAQYCU010000013.1 GCA_948919095.1 uncultured Clostridia bacterium
TCACTTGCTTTTGTTAAATTTTCTTCATCTGCTACTATTTTAAATATTCTATATAGTTCAAAATCCACCATATATTTCTCCTTCTAATATTATTACAATATCTTCCAATATCCATCTCGTTTTCCATTAACTCTAACGATAATATCTAACTCTTTCATTTCTTTAACTTTCCTTTTTACTGTACTAGAACTAATATTTAGTTGATTGGATAATTCGTCATAGGTTAAAGAATTATTATTTTTTATTAAAGTCAATATTTTATTTTGTGTGTCATCTAAAAGTTCATTCAAAGGGTCATTCAAAAGTTCATTTTGACCTTTTGAAAGTTCTATGATGTTCTTTTCAGATACATTAATTGTTTTCTTTAATGGAATAGTAGTAGTAAAAATATCATTTTCTTCAAAAGTCGGTTCTCCACCAGAATATATTTTTGTATATTTTACTATATTTCGTACTCCAGAACCTAATTCATCTGCTAAACCTATTTCTTTAAATACTTTTGCAATTTTAGGGTTTTTTGAATATGGAGAAAATTTATTTATATTAATATCTCCAACTCTTTTAGCTTTATTAGCATTTTCAGTCCACATTTTATCTTTCTCAATAATAAGTTTTGCAGGGAAGGCACTAGTAAATTCACGATGCATAAGAATATTACTACATATTTCACGAGCAATTTTATTTCTTACATCTATTCTTTGAGTTCCTTCAAGATAAAACATATCATTTAAGTGTTTGTCTACAAAATCCATTAGTCTATCATAACTTTCAATCAAATTAGTTCTAATATCATCTCTATCATCATATCTATCTAAATTTTTTACTCTATATATTGCATCTGTCCTATGTTGTGGCAATACTGATAATATTGTACTATCTTTTCCAAATAATAATATTGCTCCAAGTGTTAATCCTTCTTGACCTGTCTTTAAATCTATTTTTAAAAAGTCCAAACTTCTTAACATTTCTTCATCAGTCATATTCGCCCATATATGTGTTTTTTGACTATTATTTATAGCCATTTGTCTAGCTCTTTTTATTAAATCTGGTCTTAAATCTGTTATTTTAGCATATGGAAATAGTTCATCTTCTGTGTTAACTTTTTGCTTTCTAGCATATATATTTGCAATTCTTTCTGGAGATGTTACTTTATAATCCCCATCTATATTTCTATCAAAGACTTCTCCTTTAGTGCTATATACTAAATCACTTTCGTAAATAGGTATGTATAATACAACTTTGCCATTATATTCATAATCATATATATTTATATAACTAGTAGGATTTAATTTGTTTTTGTTATTACATAAATTTGCAAAATCTTTTTTCATTTTAGAAACTGAATCTTTATCCACTCCTAGTATAGTTCCATCATCTGCAACACCTAAAAATATATGTCCACCATTCCTATTAAGCATTGCAAATATTGATTCAAACAAATTATCTGGTAAATTATATTCAGCCTTTTTAAATTCAGTTGTTTCTTTTTCCATTTTGCTTATTATTCCTAAAAGCTTTTGACTTAATCTTCCCATTTTATTCAATCCTTTCGTTATCACTAGCTACTATTACATATTTTGCAAGCAGAATAGCCATTATCTATTAGATTTTTTTCCTTTGTTGTAATTTCTTTTATATATTTAGGATCAATGTTATCTAATTTCTTGCATTTTTCTATATGATGTGTCTTTGTTTGCGAATTAATTTCAAAATTTTTGTTTCTGCTTTTTTCTTTTTTCTTCTGTTCTACTGCTATTTTTACTCTTTGTATTGTTTTCTCAATTCCTCTATTGTCCTTAATTATACTGCCATCACTATATTTAAATTTAACTTTTTCTTTAATATTATAACAAAATCTACATAGACTAAATTCTGTATCTAAACTCTTTGCTTCTATTAAAACTCCTGTTGGAATTTGATTTTTACCTTTATATATTGGAGTAACTTTATATATAATTCTTATATATTCATTTTCGTTTTCTCTTATATATTCTTCTATTTCTTTTTCAACATCATTCATGATTTTTTTATTTAGGTCTTCTGTTCCTATAAATATATTATTTTTGTGATTCTTTTTTGCAGATAACCTATATGCTATTGCATGACATCTTTGAAATATTTTGGTGTTGTTAATTTTTTCTGTCCATCCATTTGGATCAGGATATTTTAAATGCTTTTCTATCATTATTGATAAAGTATATTTACTAATTATTGCTATTCCTCCACCTGCTCTATTAAATACATCTGGTTTAGAATACTGTGGTATTCCTTCGACTATTTCAAAGTCTTCTTTTCTAAAAAATGGTTTATTATTATTTACTATATATGTAAAACTATCTAATTTATTTATATCTTTATCTAAAAACTCATTTATGATTTCTTCTTTATTTTTCATCATTACCTCTTTTTTCCAATTTTTCTAATTTTGATTTTACAATTTCTTTTATATAATCTCTTACATAATCAACTTCTTCTACAAATTCTCCATCTGATGTAAGAAAGTAAAAACAATCTACTTTGTGATGTGCATCGTCTAATTCCTTTTTTGTTACAGGTATTCTCGTAACATCTCCATCATAATAGTCTACATAGTATTTTTTATTTTTCTCATTATAATTTACATATAGGAATTCAGTATCATATGAGTATTCTATCATCGAATTTTTTATTATATCTTCTAGCTCTTCTCCATATTTTGGTGCTAATTCCATTTCACTATATATTTCATTATAAAAATTTTTATCAATTAAAATATTATTTTTTGGTTCTTCTAATGCGTTTTGTAATTCATTCATAAATTCATTAATATTAACATCAACTTCTTTTGTTCTTGAATTAATTTCATTGTTTAGTAATATATCCATATTCCTCCTTATTGTTGTTATTTATTTTAAATTTAAACCATTATATCACATTTTTATATTATTTCCATTATTTTACATGATTTTTTATAATTTGTTTTAATATCACTTATTTTGTTGTAACCACTTATAAACCTCATCTTCAGTAAGTTCTCCATGTTTTAGTTTTGTGATTTTTTCTTTTGCTTGTTTTTTCCAAACTTCAAACTCTTTCTTTAGTTTCTTATCATCTTTGTTTTTATTAACAATACCGAATTTTTGTTGATATGTTTTTCTGTACTCTGTATAAGCTGATTTTTCTTGTAATCTCTTGTTATAAGATAATATTGCTCCTTGTTCTCTACAAGTTTTTCCGTTTTCTTTTGGGTAATCGCAATAAATCTCATCTAGTCTTGAATTTGGTATAAAATACATTCCACAGTTTTGACATTTCTTTATTGGGTAGTTGTCTGTTTTTGATAATTCTTCTAATATTGCATAACAAATACTTGATATATCATTACTTTTATGAGTATTTACCATAGATATAAGCATACCTTCTTCTTTTAGTTTCTTTAGTAGGTCAATATCTGCTGAATTTCCTAATTCTTTATATTTATTAGAATAGTTATCTTGTATTACTTCATCATTTTTTATGTAAGAATATAGTTTACCTTTTCTTTTTATTAGATATACTGCATACCTTTGTGAATGTGTAAATGGCTTTAATTCTTCTATTTCATTTATATTATATATGTAATTAACTGCATCTGTTATTTGTTCTTGTATGTATATAAGTTGTTCTTTTAAGTTTTCATAGATTTTCTTCGTTTCTTTTAAATATGTTTCATCATCTCTATATTTTCCCTTTAATTCAAATTTGTAATCTTCATCTATATCTTTTAATATTTCAAAGCCATAGGCATAAAAGAAATCTTTGTATGCTGTTTCATAAGTAGATAAATCTGCATTTAGAAATCTTAAATTCAAATTTTCCATCTTCTTTTTTTTCAATCAGGTTTGGATATTCTTTATATAAATTTTTTAATGCTGATTTAATATATATAATATCTGTCTTTCCTTCTGTGACAATTATAGGTTTATCCTTTGCATAAAAGTATTTATAAAACAGGAACTTTTGAAATTCTTTTTCTCTACAATTAAGTTTATAAAACTTATTAGTATTTTCCTCAATTTTATTATTATATTTATCAATTTCGTTAATAAATGAAAAACATCCCTCTAATCGTGTTATTGTTCCCTCTCTATCCTCAATATAAAATTTTCCATTTGTGTAGAAATTAAATGCCAGTGCTCTAACTTTTTTATAATATGTATGGTTTCTATTAACTTTTTTATTTACTACTAGTCCTGTAATAGCCTGTCTAGACCCTTTATAGACTAATCTAGTTTTTTGGTGATTTATTTTAAATCCACTTTTAATTATAATTTCATTTAATTTATTGTAAAACTGCCTGTATCTTTTTAAAATATTTTTATCATTTGTTGAAAAAGTTAGATCATCTGCATATCTTGTGTAATCTAAACGATATTCTTTAGCGAGGGTTAATAACTTATAATCAAATAATTAAATTAGTTAAAATTGGCGAAGTAGGCGCTCCTTGTGGTAGTTTTCCATTATAACATACTAATTGTGCAATAACTGTTGAAACTTCTTCTGGTAGTTCAAAATATTTATTCTTTTCAAAATATCCTTTTATCCTTCCAAAATGAAAACTATCAAAAAAGTCTTTTAAATCTATATTAATTATGTATTTTTTGTTTTTATGAACATTTGCATTAGAAATAATACCTTTTTTTCTTTCAAAGGCATGTGATTATTTATTTTAATTCCATTATCTTTATACACATGTTCACGATAGTTATATAAGCAATTTGATAATTTCTTTTGAATCATTTTTAATGTACCTGTAGAAGCATGAATCTCTCTGTACCCTCCACTCTTTTTTGGAATTTCAAAAAAATCATAGTAATTTTCTACATATTTATTGTATAAAACATAGATAAGAGTCTTTCTTCCAATTTTAAGAAAATCTGCAAGTTCATTTCGTGTTTTTACTTCGTTAAATTTTATTTCCATATATTTTACCATAATAGTACATGGCAACTCATTATGCGATATATCTTAGTCTGTAAAACTTTTATTTATAAAAGCATACAAGAGTGTAAGGAGCAAATTCCCCTGACATTTTTGTCACTGCTTGCGAAACACAAGCATAAAATCTTGCCATGTACATTGTTATATATTATCATTTTTTTCTAAAATTGCAAGTTTTTAGGTACTATTTTTAATTATTATAATTTATTATATTTTGTACTTATTCCTTTTGCTTTCTCTATTGGATATTTTTTCTTTGTCTTTTCTAACTTCTTTAGTATTATTTCTTCTGGTTTTACATTTAGTTTCATCGTCATTTGGATACAGTATGTAAATACGTCTGTAAGCTCTTCGCATACTTCTTCTTTATTGGAGTTTTCAGAGTTTCATTGAAAACATTCTAGCAGTTCGTTTGCTTCAATTGATATTGATTTTGCTAAGTTTTCAGGTGTGTGAAATTTATCCCAGTCTCTTTCTTCATTAAATTTCTCTATTTCTTTTATTATTTCTTCCCTATTTTCTAGTCCTTAAGTTTATAACATTTCTATTATATTTTATATCTTAAAATGGTATTTTTCTCAATAGCTTTCCTGATATTTGCTATCTAAAGTATGAATTAAGATAATATAGGCATTTTTTACCTACATATATTTTAGAATACTTATCTAAAAGTGTATTTTACTATTGTTATCCTTATAATTTTAAATAGTTTTATTTTTATAGAAATAGCCTACTTATGATAAACTAAAATGAAATTTAAAATAGTTGTTAATTGCTCTTTTATGTATTGCCTATTTTAACATACTAATAGTTAAAACCTAAATTGTCCAATAGAACAATTTAGGTTTTATATTTATATGTTTTCTTTATTTTTGGGGTTTGCTTTCTTTTGTTTCTCTACGCATTCAGTACTTTATTCTTTTGTTTCACCTGAAACTTCATTGGTATTTATTTTCAATTTTCTTCAGTGTTTTATTCTTAATTTTCTTTTGTTTCTTTTGGAATCTCATCAGAATTTTTTTCTTCATTTTCTGTTGTTGTCTCTTTTAAATCTTCAACAGAAGTTTTTTCTGCTGTTTCTTCAACATTCTCGTCTTCGTCCTCTTCTTTTATCGTTTCAATGCTTACTACTTTTCCACCATCGTTTGTTCTCATTAATGTTACGCCTTGTGTGTTTCTGCCTAGTATGCTGATTTCGTTGGCTTTGATGCGGATTACTACTCCTTGGTCTGTAATCATCATTACGTCGTCATCATCATTTGTTATTTTTATTCCTACTATGTCGCCTGTTTTTGGTGTTATTTTGTATGTTATTATTCCTTTTCCACCTCTAGTTTGTACTCTGTATTCTTCAAGTTCTGTTCTTTTTCCAAATCCATTTTCAGTGATTGCAAGAAGTGTTCCTGTTTTTCTGTCTATTATTGGTTCCATTCCTATTACACTATCATCAGAGTTTAGTTTCATTCCAATTACACCTTGAGCTGTTCTTCCTACAGGTCGTACGTCTTTCTCGTTAAATGTTATGCTTAGTCCCTTTTTAGTTACAAGTACTACGTCATTTTGTCCATCTGTTAAACGTACGTCTATTAATTCGTCTTCATCTTTTAATGTTATTGCAATTAGTCCTGTTTTCTTTCCTGATGCATATTCTGATAGTTTTGTTTTCTTGATTAAGCCACTTCTTGTTCCCATTAATAAATATGATTCTTCATTTATTGTTTTTATTGGTATAATGGCTGATATTTTTTCTCCGCTTTCAAGGGCTAGAAGGTTTACGATTGCAGTGCCTCTAGCTGTTCTACTTCCTTCTGGTATTTCATATCCTTTTAGTTTGTATAACTTTCCTTTGTTGCTGAAGAATAAGATTAAGTCATGTGTTGATGCTGTGAAGATTTGTTTTACAAAGTCTTCTTCTCTTGTTGTTATCCCTGTAATTCCTTTTCCACCTCTTTTTTGACTTTTGTATGTATCGATTGGCATTCTTTTTATATATCCAAAGTGTGTTAATGCTATTATTGATTTTTCTTCTTTTATTAAGTCTTCATCTGCTATTTCCCCTTCTGCTGATATTATTTTTGTTAGTCTTTCGTCTCCGTATTTGTCTATCATTTCTTGTGATTCTTCTTTTATTATGTCATATACTAAGTTTTCGTTTGCAAGTATTTCTCTTAAATGTTCGATAAGTGCCATTAATTGTTTGTATTCTTCATCGATTTTCTCTCTTTGTAATCCTGATAGTGTTTTTAATCTCATATCTAGAATTGCTTGTGCTTGTATATCGTCTAGTCCAAATCTTTCCATTAATCTTTCTTTTGGGTCGTCATATGAACCTCTGATGATTTTTATTACTTCGTCGATGTTGTCAATTGCTATTTTTAATCCTTCTAATATATGAGCTCTTGCTAATGCTTTGTCTAAGTCAAATTGTGTTCTTCGTACTATTACGTCTTTTCTATGTTCTATAAAATATTCTAAACATTGTTTTAGTGTTAGTATTTTTGGTTGTCCATCTACGAGCGCAAGCATTATAATTCCAAATGAGTCTTGCATTTGTGTGTATTTATATAATTGATTTAGTATTACTTTTGCATTTGCATCTCTTTTTAATTCTATTACAACTCTTACTTTTTCTTCTCTGTCTGATTCATCTCTAACTTCTGATATTCCTTCTATTCTTTTGTCTCTTGCTAATTGGTTAATGTCCACAATAAGTTTTGCTTTGTTTACTTGGTAAGGCAATGATGATACTACTATTTTTTGTCTGTTTCCTGACATTTCTTCTATTTCAGCTTCTGCTCTTAGTGAAATTTTGCCTTTTCCTGTTGTATATGCTTCTTTTATTCCTTCTCTTCCTAATATTGTTGCTCCTGTTGGAAAGTCTGGTCCCTTTACGATACTAAATAATTCGTTATCTGTTATTTCTTCTTTTGCTTCTCTTTTTTCTACAATTCTTATTACTGCATTTAAAATTTCTGTTAAGTTATGTGGTGGTATATTTGTCGCCATACCAACCGCTATTCCTGATGAACCATTTAAAAGTAATGTTGGTACTTTTGATGGCAATACTTGTGGCTCTTGTCTTATACCATCAAAGTTTGGCATAAAGTTTACTGTATTCTTTTCTATGTCTTCTAGTATTGTTTCAGAAATCTTTGTCATTCTTGCTTCAGTATAACGATATGCAGCAGCTCCGTCACCATCTATTGAGCCAAAGTTTCCATGTCCATCAATTAATTGGTATCTCATTGAGAAGTCTTGTGCAAGTCTTACCATTGCATCATATACTGATGAGTCTCCGTGTGGATGGTATCTACCTAAAACGTCTCCAACTGTTGTTGCTGATTTTCTGTATGGCTTATCGTGTGTTAGTCCATCTTCATACATTGTGTATAGAATTCTTCTATGTACAGGTTTTAAACCGTCTTTTACGTCTGGTAATGCACGTTGAACAATTACACTCATTGCGTAATCGATATAGGCTGTTCTCATTTCTTCTTCAATGTCTCGGTTTATTATTTTTCCTTCTACAAATTCTTCATTATTGTTGTCGTCCATCTTTTACCTCTTTCCTTGCTATTGTTTTGCTAGGTTTATTATACTAAAGTGATTTTAAAATTGCAAGGAATTTTTTAAGTTTTTTGCTGTATTTTGTTGATATGTTTTTACTTAAACTTTTGTTTTAATATATTTTATTTTCACTTACTGTTCGTAGTGTTTTTATTTGTTATTTTTTTTATATTTAGTATTATTATTTTATATTTTATCTACCCAACCAATTCTTTTGATAATTCTATTTCTTCTTTTGTTAAATTAAAGTCTTGTCCTCTATTTTTTATTAATAAATGTATATTTTCAATTTGTCTTGCTTCTTTTATTGTTTGTTCTATTGGTAATATGTTTTTTAGTGTCGTTTTTATTTTATTATATTCTCTCTCCATTCCTACGAAGTCTTGGCATTTATAATATACTTTCCAATTATTTTTGTATTTTGATAAATATTCTAATGATTTTAATTGACTATTAAAATTGTTTTCTATATTTGCTTCTATTGTATCTAGTATAACGTTTTTTCCTTTTTTAATTATTGTACCAATTGAGTTTGGGATTATATTTTTTTTGACTGAGTTGCTTATAGCTGAGTTTAATAGTTCTGATACTGTATCTATTATTCCGCCTGTTTTTATTGCATTTCGCGCTTGAGATATGTTTTCAAATTTTCCTGTTACTATTCCTTGTACACTTTTTCCTAGATTTATTGCTGAGTCTATTGCTTCTTTTATTCCTGCCTTAAATCCGTTTTGTAAAATTGCATCTTTTATTTCTATTACTTGGTCTTCTATAATATTAGGTAATAATGCACGTATTCCTGTATTTATCCCTCCATTTATTATTTTCCCTATTGTTGAGTTTAAAAAGTTATTTTGATTTTTTTCTATCTCTAAATTTGATTGTAATAGATTAGTTTGCAAAGTATTGGTTAACTCCATATAGCCTCCTTTTCTCTTCTTCTATATTCTTTCTTATTTGATTAAGTTCTTTTTGTATCTCTTTTATTTTAATGTTATTTGTGTTTATGGCTTTGTCGTAATACTCATTTAAATTTATTTTTCCTATAACATTATATTCCCTAAATATGTTTTTTAAAATTTCATCGTCTATACATTCTTTTGTATACTTATTGAATATAATATTTATCTTTTTTGTTTTTACATTCCATTCCTTATATTTTTCTAATAGTTCTTTTGTTTTCCTAACTTCTAATACATTTGCTCCTGATATTATTATTGATTTGTCTGAAATGTCTATTAATTTTTTTATACTTTCGTAAAGAAAGTTATTTGATGTGTCTATTATTATAAGGTCGTATTGTTCTTTCATGTTTTTTATATCGTCTATTATAAAATCAATTTCTTTATATTTCATAAAATCTGATAGTAAATTTTCTCCTGCTATAAAGTCTATTTTGTATTTTGTTTGAATAATATTATCATATATGTTGTATTCGCTTTTGCTTGTGACCGTAGGGTTATAATTTATTACATTATTATTTTCATGAAGTGTTTTTTTGTTTTTAAGGTCTTCTATTTTGCGCATTGTTTTCTTAATTTTTTTAATTCCTAATAGTATGTACAGGTCACTTTTTAATAAATCAAAATCAATTATTAATACTTTTTTATCTTTTATTCCTTGTGCAAAAGTTACTGTAAACAGGCTTTTTCCTATTCCATTTGTTCCTAGTATGGTTAATATTTCTCCAGACTTTTTTTCTCCTATATTTTGTGATATATATTGTTTTATATATGGTTCTCCTTCATTTATTGTTGATATTATTTCAAATATATTATATTGATTTATTTTCTTGTAAACCTTTACGGTATCACTAGTTTGCTGAGTTATTAAAATTATTTTTATCCTACTGTTTTTTTCTTTTATTTTTTCTATTAAATCTTTTGTAGTAATCTGACCTGGTAAATTTTCATCTAATATTAGATAACTTATATCTATACTTTCATTTAGATATTCTAGTATTCCTTCCTTATATTGTATATCGTTTGTAATTATATTTAAATTGCTATTCTTTAATTCTTGATATTGTTCTATATTACCTATAGCTGTTAATACACTTTTTATTTTAATCACTTCCCTTCTATTGTTTCTTTTTCAAATTCTGCTGATTCTATTTTTGTTAAAATATGCTCTTTACCTACGAACATAACACTTTCTCCTTTTTTTAATGATTTTATTTCTATTTTTTCTTTATTTGATAAATTAATATTTTTATCTAATACAAGTATGTTTTCTTCTTCTAAATTGAAGAAGACTTTTATTTCTGAATTGTTAATTATACTTTTTCCATATGCTCCATCTTGCAGGCTAAATAAGTCTGAGACATCTTGGGTAATTGCTACTGCAGAGCCTCCATATTTTCTTATTGTTTTAAATATCTTGTATATAAATCCTGCAACTTCTTTGTTGGAAGTTACTCCAATTAGCTGCCAAATCTCATCTAAGTATATGGCTTTCTTTTTACTTCTATCTCTTTTTACTTTATCCCAAAAGAGTTCTATGAAAATAAACATTCCTAACTTTATATTGTTTTCTCCCAGCTCGTATATATCACCAACAATTAGCTGTTTATCTAATTTTACATTTGTATGGTTATTGAAAAATTTCATTGAACCTTTTATAAATGGCAATAACTTTATTTTCATTTTGTCTTCTAAATTGTTATATAAATCTTCTAATATTGGCATGTCTTCTGTAGTTTTGAATTTTCCATTTTTGAAGAGTGTTTTGTCTTCAAATGTTATACCTTTTTGATTATATGTATATATTAATTTCTCTTCTAATATTGCTTTTTCGTCTTCTTGCATGTTACCAAATATTAAGTTGAAAAATCCAATTACTTTATTTATTTTTGTTGCTAGATATCCTTGTTGGTCATCTTCTAAACTTTCTTGCCTTATGTCTAACACATTTATATATGTTTCAGATGATGGCCCTAATTTTATAATTGTTCCATTTAATGATTTTGTTATTTTTTCATATTCTCTATCTGGGTCAATTATGTATTGGTCTAATCCAAATAGTGCACTTCTTAAAATTATTATTTTTGTAAAAAATGATTTTCCTGAACCTGACGTTCCAAATATACTCATATTAGAGTTTTTGTATTTTTCTCTATCATATCTATCAATAAATACAAGTGAGTCATTATATATGTTTGTTCCTATAAATATTCCTGTTTCATCATATATTGATGATGATATAAATGGATATGTTGCTGAAATTGAATTACTTAATATATTTCTTTTTGATATGTTTTTTATGTCTATGTTATTTTGTGCAAATGGAAGACATGATTTATAAGTTTGCTCTTGTCTAAAATATGCTCTTTTTGGTATTAAGCCTTGGCTTCGTAGCATTCCCTCTATTTTATTTGTTTTATTTTCTATTTCTTTTTTATCATTTGAAAAGATTGTTATGTATGTATATATAAAATATAATTCTTGATTGTTTATCTGCATTTCTTTTCTAATATATTTTGCATCATTGTATGTATAGGCTGCTATTTCTGCATCTTGTCTTGCATTACCTATGCTTTCAATTTCTACTCCAACATTTCCTATATTATATGTTAAGTCTTTTATTACTTTATATGTATCTTGTTTTTCATAATATATTGATAAATATATGTTTTCATTTGTTTCTATTAAGTTTTTGTATATAAGTTCATTTTGTTCTCTTAAATAATCCACAATTAATAAACATGAATAGTATGTTCCATCTATTTCTATATATCTTGGATTTTTTAAGTTAATATATGAAGGACTTACATAGTCTTTTTTTCTGAATATTCCTTCTAAGTAATTTTCAATATGTATCATCTCCTTTTTGTTTTTAGTTCTTGGAATTTAAAAATGAGAATATAATTTTTATTATTTCTTTTTCATCTGTGTATTCTGATACAATATTTCCGCATCTTGATAAACTGTCTTTTATTTTTAAGTATTCGTTTTGTAAGTTTTCAATTTTCAAGTTTTCTTCTTTTTCTTGGGATATTTCTTTTATTATTAGATAAAAATTTTTACTTGATGATTTTTTTATTTTATTTAGATATTGTATGTAATCAATATACTTCTTTTGTAATTCTTCATAGATTTTATTTTTCTTTAGATTTTTAATGTTATTGCCTAAGTCTTCTTTTTTACTTTGAATTAAAATTTGCAAATTTAAATTTGTTGTTTTGAATAAATTGATATATGAATTTAGGATTGCTTCTTTTTCTAAATCAGATTTTAGATTATAATTAATTGGGCTAATTTTTAATATTTTTATGTAAGATAAGTCTTTCATTTTTATTATACCTTTTTCTAAAAACTTTTCATAAGGCAACCAGTTTTGAACAGCAGGAATTTGTTCAGTTTTCATTATTATAATTCATTCCTTTCAGCTTGATTACAAGATAATTTATTCCAATTCTTGTATTTTTATCCTTATTCCTCCTTTCTTTTACAGCATATTATCATATATGGTAAATTTTGTCAATATATTTTACAAAAAAAGTGACATAAATTGTTAATTTATCTTAACAATTTATAGTCACCCTTTTATTATATATCTAAGTTTTTAACGAATTTTGCATTTTTTTCAATGAAGTTTCTACGTGGTTCTATTTCGTCTCCCATTAATACTTGGAATATTTCGTCTGCCTTTGCTGCGTCTTCAACTGTTACTTTTACAAATATTCTATTTTGTGGGTCCATTGTTGTTTCCCATAATTGTTCTGGGTTCATTTCTCCAAGTCCTTTGTATCTTTGTATGCTAACTTGGTCTCTTGAAACACCTCTTTCTTCTAAGATTTTATATACACCTGACATGTCTTCTTCATACCAGTATATGTCTTCCATTCCTTTTTTAGATATTTTAAATAGTGGTGGTTGTGCTAAAAATACGTGTCCTTCTTCTATTAAAGGTCTCATATATCTAAAGAAGAATGTTAGTAATAGTGTTCTAATGTGCGCACCGTCTACGTCGGCATCTGCCATTATTACTACTTTTCCATAACGAATTTTTGTTACATCAAAGTCTGCTCCTATTCCTGCTCCTATAGCTTGAATTACTGGCTTTAATTTGTCGTTATTGTATATTTTGTCTGCTCTTGATTTTTCGACATTTAACATTTTTCCCCAAAGTGGTAATATTGCTTGATATTTTCTGTTTCTTCCTTGTTTTGCTGAACCACCTGCAGAGTCTCCTTCGACTATGTATACTTCGCATTTATCTGCATCTTTACTACTACAGTCTGCAAGTTTGCCTGGTAGAGTTGTTACTTCTAATGAGCTCTTTTTTCTTATTAATTCTCTTGCTTTTCTCGCTGCTTCTCTTGCATGTGCTGCACTTATACATTTGTCAAGTATAGTTTTTGCTACATTTGGATTTTCTTCTAAAAATGCGCTTAATACGTCTACTACTGCTGCTTGTACTATTCCTGTTACTACACTATTTCCTAATTTTGTTTTTGTTTGTCCTTCAAATTGTGGGTCTTTTATTTTTATTGATACTACTGCTGTTAGTCCTTCTCTAATGTCTTCTCCTTGTAGATTAGCATCTTTTTCTTTTAGGAAATTATGAGAACGTGCGTATTCGTTGAATACTTTTGTTAGCCCTCTTTTAAATCCTTCTAAATGTGTTCCTCCTTCAATTGTTCTTACATTGTTTACAAATGATAATATGTTTTCATTGTATGCTGTTGTGTACTGAAGTGAAACGTCTACAGGAATGTCTTGTACTGTTTTTTCTATAAATATTGGTGGTTCGTTTATTTTTTCTTTGCTTTTATTTAGGTATTCTACAAATGATTTTAGTCCACCTTCAAAACAGAATTCTGCCTTTTTTGGTGTTTCTTCTCTTAAGTCTTCTATACTTATATATAATCCTTTTGTTAAAAATGCCATTTCTCTAAATCTATCTTCTAGTGTTTCATAACTATATTCTGTTGTTTCAAATATTGTATTATCAGCTAAAAATCTAACTTTTGTCCCTGTCTTATCTGAATCTCCAATTTTTTGTAGTGATTGAACTGTTTTTCCTCTTTCAAATTTCATTTGATAGATTCCACCATCTCTTTGTATTGTAACTTCTGTCCATTCTGATAGTGCATTTACAACCGATGATCCTACTCCATGTAGTCCTCCAGATACTTTGTATCCACTATCTCCTCCAAATTTTCCACCTGCATGTAGTACTGTATATACTGTCTCTGCTGCTGATATGTGTGTTTTGGGATGTATTTCTACTGGAATTCCTCTTCCATCATCTTCTACTGATATTATATTTCCTGGTTCTATTTTTACTATTATATGGCTACAATATCCTGCTAATGCTTCGTCTACACAGTTATCTACTATTTCGTATACTAAATGATGTAGCCCTCTTATTGATACTGAACCAATATACATTCCTGGTCTTTTTCTAACTGCTTCTAATCCTTCTAATACTTGTATTTGATTGGCACCATATTCGTGATTATATTTTTCTTCCATTGTTCCTCACTTTCTAATGTAAAACTCATTTTTACCTTTTATAGTTTATTTTTATTTTTTATTTTTGTCAAGCGAAATTTAAAATTATTTTATTTTTCCACCTATTACATTAAGTGATTTACTGTTTTTTATTTCTATATTTTTAGTACAAGTTATTATTACTTGAATATTTTTTATATTGTTCAAAAAATTAGAGATTCTTTTTTCATCTAATTCTGACATAAAGTCATCTAATAATAGTATTGGATATTCTCCTATGTCTTCATATATTACTTGTAGTTCTGCTAATTTAAGGGATAGTATTGATGTTCTATTTTGTCCTTGTGAACCAAAGACTTTTACTTCTTCCCCATTTATTAATATTTTAAAGTCATCTCTATGTGTTCCAACGGTTGTATATCCTCTAATTAAATCTATTTTTCTGTGCCCTTTTAATTTTTCTAATAATTCTGTTTTATTTGTAAAATCTGACTTATATTGTATTTTTATTTCTTCATTTGTTATTTCTTTATGTATTTCTTGTATTTTTTCTTGTATTTTTTCTATAAATTCTTTTCTATATAAATATATTTTTTCTCCATGTTCTGCTAGCTTTTCATCCCATATATCTAACATTTCATCATTACACATACCTTTTTTTAAGTAGTTGTTTCTTTGTTTTAATGTTTGCATATATGTATTTAAGTTATATACATAGTTCGCTCTGAGTTGACTTATCATTATATTTAAAAATCTTCTTCTTTCTTCTGGTCCATTTTTTACTATATTTATATTTTCTGGTGTAAATATTACTATATTTATTTTTCCTAATAATTCACTTAATTTTTTTATTTTTACTCCATTAATAAATATATTTTTTTTATCTGATATATTTATTTTTATTTTTCCTTCTCTGTCTTTTTTTTGGTAATTAATTTCTATATTTGTAAATTTTTCTTCTTTTTTTATTAATTCTTTGTCATTTGTTGTTCGAAAAGATTTTCCAAATGAAGTTAAATATATTGCTTCTAATATATTTGTTTTTCCTTGTGCATTGTCTCCATGTAATATATTTATATTTTCATTAAATTTAATTTCTTGTTCTTCATAATTTCTAAAATTCTGAATTTTTAATTCTTTTATGTGCATCTTTTCTCCTGTTTTATCCACAATTAGAGCACTGATTGTGGATATCTATTACTCGTTTTTTAATCTTATTGGTAATACCATATATTTATAATCGCCTTCATCTTCAATACTTCTAATTATACATGGTGATATGTTTGTTCCCATATCTATATATATTTCTTCATCATCTATATTTCTAAATACGTCTAAGAAATATTTTGGATTAAATCCTACTTCTATGCTTTTTCCCTCTGTTGTTACAAATAATTCTTCTTTTGCATCTCCTGTTTGATTTGTGCATGATATTGTAATTTTTCCTACCTCTACTTCTACTTTTACTGGATATTTCTTTTCTTTTTCTATACTTGATGATGATATTAAGCTTATTCTTTCAAAACAATTTGCTATTATGCTTCTATTTACTCTTATTCTTGTTTCCCATTTTTCTGGTATTACTTTTGAGTAATTTAAAAATTCTCCTTCTAGTAGTCTTGTTACTATTTTACAGTTTTCTATTTCAAATAATGCTTGATTTTTTTCTATTCCTATTGTTACTGGCTCAAATGAGTCTGCTAATATTTTATTTATTTCTGTTAGTGTTCTACCTGGAATTACTGCTGAAAAATTTTCTGTTTGTTTTTGTAAGAATTTACTTTTCCATGCTAGTCTAAATCCATCTACTGCTACTATGTTTAGTTTATTTTCTTTTACTTCAAATAAACATCCTGTAAATATTGGTCTATTTTCTTCTGAGCTTATTGCAAATATTGTTTTTCTTATCATGTCTTTTAGTGTATTTTGTTCTATTTCTACTGATTTTTCTACTGTTATTTTTGGTAATTCTGGAAATTCTTCTGGTTTCATTGTTGCTAATTTATATAGAGAACCTTCACATTCTATGACTAATAGATTTTTTTCATTTATGTTTATTTTTATTTCTGTGTCTGGTAATTTTTTTATTATTTCTGTGAACATTATAGCATTTACTACTGTTGCTCCTTCTTCTTCTATTGTACAATCTTTTATTATATATTCTATTCCTATTTCTTGGTCATAACAGGTTAGTTTTATCTCATTGTTATTTGTTTGTATTAATATTCCTTCTAATATTGGCATTGTTGTTCTTATAGCAACTGCTTTTGTTACGGAATTAAGTGCTTTCATGATTTTTTCTTTTTCACAAATGATTTTCATGGATTTTTTCCTTTCTTTTTTATATTTAATATATAATATTTAGTAGTAGTATTAGTAGTATATGTGAATTCTGTGGAAAACTATTTTAACTATTTATTTCCCTACGGAAATAGGCGTGGATAATTTTGTGGATAATTTTTTTATTTTTCAACATTATTATTTTTTTTTCCACATTTTATTCTTTTCCACATTTTATTAACTGATTATTAACATTTAGTTGTGGAAAACAAATATAGTCTTTGGGCTCGTAGTGTTTTAAATTTTATTAACAAACATTAATTTTACAAAAGGGTGTTTTATTGAATTTATATTTTTTGTTGTATTTATAATTAGTTGTTTGATAATAATAAACTTTTAACACTTTCCACAATTAGTTTTGTATTTGAGTCTGTTTGCATATTTTTTTCTATTTTATTACATGCATGCATTACTGTTGAGTGGTCTCTATTTCCAAATGCTTTTCCTATTTGTGGAGTTGACATTTGTGCTACATTCCTACATAAGTACATTGCAATTTGTCTAGGAAGTGTTACATCGTTTGAACGCTTTGCACCTTTTAAGTCAGCGGGCTCAACTTTAAAGTATTTCCCTACTACTTCTTGTATATAATCTGCTGATAGTACTTTTTGTGTTTTTGCAACTATTTCATCGATTGCCTTTTGTGTCATTTCCATTGTTATTGGACAATTTTTTAATGTTGCTTCTACTACAACTTTTTTAAATGTTCCTTCTAGTTCTCTAACATTTTTGTCTACTCTTGTTGCTATTGCTGATAATATTTCGTCACTTATTATTATATTTTGTTGTTGTGCTTTCTTTTTTAATATTGCATATCTTGTTTCATAATCAGGACTTGATATGTCTACTATTAAATCCCATTCAAATCTAGATTTTAGTCTTTCTTCCAATAAGCTTATGTCTTTTGGTGGCTTATCACTTGAAATTATTATCTGCTTTCCTGCCTCATATAGTGTATTAAATGTGTGGAAAAATTCTTCTTGTGTACTTTTCTTGTCTGCTATAAATTGTATATCGTCAATTAGTAGGACGTCTATATTTCTGTATTTTTCTCTGAATTTTGCTGTTGTTTGGTCCCTTAGTGAGTTTACTAGTTGATTTGTGAAATCTTCGGATGTTACATATAACACTTTTGCATTTACATTGTGTAATAATATATGGTTTCCAATTGCGTGCATTAAGTGCGTTTTTCCTAGTCCTACACCACCATAGATGAAAAATGGATTGTATTTTGCTCCTGGTGATTCTGCTACTCCCATTGCTGCTGCGTGTGCAAATTTGTTGTTATTTCCTACTACAAAGTTTGAAAATGTGTATTTTGGATTTACTCCAGAATACATAAATACTTTATTGTTACTCGACGTATTTTTATTCATTAAAAAGTTTGTGTCTTCTGTTTCGAGTTTTATGAATACTTGACATTTTTTATGTGTTATGAAATTAAAAGTATTTGTTATTAAATCAAGATATTGTGCTTCTATATAATCCCTTTGATATGTGTTTGATGCAGCTAATATTATTATGTTATCATTAAAGTTTTTTAATTCTAGTGGTTGTATCCATGTTACAAACGATATTTCTGTTGTTTCTTGTTTTAATAATTCCTTGGCTTTATTCCATATTTCAATTGAGTTTTCTTTAGTCATTGTAATACGTCCTTTCTTTTTGTAACTTATAGTATGTAAAGAGTTTATGTAAAAATATTATGTGATAATAATAGGAAATTTGATAAAAATAAAAAAGTTATTTAAGTCACGTCGCACAAAAAAAGAACATTTCCATTAAATAACATTTTCATTAGTATATGATTATTTTGTATAATATTATCAAAAAAGGGTTCATTTAGTCAAGTGATAATATAAAATAAATTGAGTTTTTTTATTAAAAACGTATTGACATAATTAGTAGGTTTGGTGTATAATTACTAAGATTATTACGTGAATTAATTAATTGTGTAAACAGTTAATTATTAAAATAAAGCAATAGAGGAGTGAGAAAGAGTTATGAAGAGAACATATCAACCAAAAAAGAGAAAGAATAAGAAAGTTCATGGGTTTAGAGCTAGAATGGCTACAAAGCAAGGAAGAAAAGTTTTGAGTGCTAGACGTGCTAAAGGAAGAAAAAAATTATGTGCTTAATTTAAGGTCACAATGGGGTGACCTTTTTTAATCATTATTAAAGGTCAATTGAAAAGTAGTCTTTCATTTCTATTTGTACCTTGATTATATCTAATAGGGAATGGATTTGTATGAAGAGAATTGAAACTTTGAAAATGAATTATGAGTTTAAAAATGTTTTTTCTAAAGGAAAATATTATATTGGAGAACAAGTTATTGTTTATTTTTTAAATAATAAATATGGTTATAATAGAATTGGAATTGCTATTAGTTCTAAATTGTGTAATGCGGTTAAAAGAAACAGACTAAAAAGACTTATTAGAGCTAGTTACCAAAAGTTTGATTTTAATGAATATTCTAGTTGTGATATTGTTTTTATTTGGAATAAGAAAGTAAGTGTTGAAAGGGCTTGTTTTGAGAATATTTTTAATGATTTGAATAAAGCATTTTTAAAGTTTGGAATTATTGAATGAAAAAGGTTTTTATTGGGTTAATTAATTTTTATAAAAGAATGATTTCACCAATTTTAAATTACCATGGTTCTAATTGTAAGTTTTATCCGACTTGTTCTGAATATACTAAGCAAGCTATTGAGAAGTATGGAGTAATTAGAGGCTTGTGTAAAGGTTTTTGCAGAGTTTTAAGGTGTAATCCTTTTTCTAAGGGAGGATATGACCCTTTAAAATAACTTTTTAGAAAGGAGCTTTTTAAATGTTTGCAACAATCGCTAATTTATTAGGCTATGTGTTAAATTTTATTTATGAATTTGTAAAGAATTATGGTCTTGCAATTATTTTATTTACTATTTTACTTAAAATTGTATGGCTTCCAATTTCTATTTGGCAACAAAAGTCTATGAGGAAGTCTGCTAAGATTCAAGAGGAAACTAATAAACTTCAAGCAAAGTATAAGAATGACCAAGAGAAGCTAAATCAGGAAATAATTGAATTATATAGAAGAGAGAAGACTAATCCATTATCAGGATGTGTAGGAGCAATTTTTCAATTTGTTATTTTTATTTCTGTATTTTATTTAGTTAGTAAACCATTAACTTATATGAAACAATTGGATAAGGAAGTATTTGTTTCGGATTCTAGTGTAGTTGAAATTGTCAATACTACAGGGGAAGTGAATATAGTTGAGAATAATACAATGGAAGAGAGTTCTGCACAAAATATAGTAAACGAAGAAAGTGATAAGGAGAATGTTTCTGTTGTTGCTCATTATATGAAAGAATTAGAAGAGAGTGGAGAGAAAGCAAGTTATCCAGAAATTAAGATAATTGAGAAATATGGTGCAGAGGATGAAAGAGTTAACTTAAATATGGAGTTTTTAGGTCTTGATTTAAGTAAAGTTCCTCAACAAAATTTGACAGATTGGAAAGTTCTTATCATTCCTATTTTATATGTATTAGTTACTTTTGCAAATATTAAGATTGCTAATAATATGACTAAAAATAAGTCTAAAAAGGAAGAGAAGAAGGATGACAAAAAAGATGAAACAGAGGATGCTTTGGAAAGTATGCAAGATATGACTAAGAGTATGAATACTATGATGCCTTTTATGTCTATAGTTATTGCTATTATAGCTCCTTTAGGCTTATCTCTATATTGGCTTGTAAGTAACATTTTACAATTATTTGAAAAAATTATTGTTGATAAAGTTATGGATAAAAAAGAGGAAGAAAAGGCTTAATGCACTAATTTTGACAATTGTTTTATTAGATATTAATTATTCTAGAAAGGATAGTAAAATATATGGCTAAATCTATAATAAGTGAAGGAAAAACTTCAAATGAAGCAATAGAAAAAGGATTAAAGGAACTAGGGTGTAAGTTAGAAGATGTTAATGTTAAGGTTTTAGAAGAAGGAGAGAGAAAGGCATTTTTTAGTATACTTGACCCTCGTATTGTTAAAGTTGAATTAACAATTAAGGAAGGTTGTTATACTAAAAAAGTTAATACAGCAGTACTTGCAAAAGAGGAACGTAAAATGGCTTCAGAAGAGGATGTTAAAAAATGTACTGTAAATATTGAGCAGTTTCTTAATGATTTTGCTAAAGCTTATGGAGCAATTGAATTTAAAATTGAGGAGAATACTAATGATTTGTTCGTTGTTATTTCTGGAGAACAGGCGTCTAAGCTGATAGGATACAGAGGAGAGACAATTAATTCTATTCAAAATATTTTATCTGCTATTGGAAACAAAAATACAGACCAAAGAGTTAGAGTTTCTGTTGACATCTGTGATTATAGAGAGAAGAGAGAAAAGCTTTTACAAGAGTTGGCACATAAACTTGAAAAGACTGTAATTAGAACGGGGAAGAAGATTGTTTTAGAGCCTATGTCAGCATATGAGAGAAAAATTCTTCATTCTGCATTGCAAGAAAGTTCTAAGGTAACGACTTACAGTATTGGAGAGGAGCCACATAGAAGAGTTGTAATTGATAAAAACAATTAAATATAATTCGAAGTCAAAGTTCGGTCCTGTTTTTTAATTAGAGGAAACTTTGACTTTTTTATGTAATAAGATGAAATTTTACTTTGTTTGAGGGGAGAGTAAAGAATGGAAAGTACTATTGTTGCAATTTCCACTGCGTTGTCTAATGGGGGAATTGGGATTATTCGTTTATCGGGAAGTAATGTTTTTGAAATACTTGAGAAAATATTTGTTCCTAAAAATAATGATAATAATATAAAAGGTTATACTATGAAATATGGTCATATTATTGATAATGGAGAAATTATTGACGAGGTATTAGTATCATATTTCGTTGGACCAAAGAGTTATACCAGAGAAGACATGTGCGAAATAAGTACACATGGTGGTCTAATTGTGGAAAAAAGGATTTTAGAATTATGTCTGAAAAAGGGTGCATCTTTAGCTAAGCCAGGAGAGTTTACAAAGAGAGCTTTTTTGAATGGGAGGATTGATTTATCACAAGCAGAGGCAATTATTGATTTAATTAACTCTAAGTCTGAAAAGGAGGCGAAGGAGTCAATAAATCAATTAGAGGGACAATTGTCAAATAAAATTTCCGAGATAGAAAAGGCTATATTAGATACTTTAACTGCTATTGAAGTTACTATTGATTATCCTGAGTATGATATAGATGAGGTAGAGGGTAGAAATACTTTAAATGAATTAGTTAAGATAATTGAGCTTTTAGAAAAGCTGGAGGGCAGCTTTAATCAAGGTAAATTATTAAAGAATGGCATAAAGACTGTAATTTTAGGAAGACCGAATGCGGGAAAGTCATCTTTGTTAAATGCTATATTAAAAGAGGATAGAGCTATTGTTAGTAATATAGAGGGGACTACGAGAGATACTATTGAGGAGTTGGTTGATATAAATGGGCTTCCTATTAATTTAATTGATACTGCTGGTATACGAAATACAGAGAATGAAATTGAAAAGATAGGTGTAGAGAGAGCAAAGTCTTTGGCTAATAAAGCTGATTTGATTATTGCGATTTTTGATATTTCGAATGAACTTACAGAAGAGGATGAAAAAATTATAAAAATTATAGAGGATAAAAATTCCATAATTATTTTAAATAAAATAGATATTTTAAAAAAGAATGATGAAATAGAAAAAAAATTGTCTAATATAGGAAAGCCCATAATTAAGATTTCAGCCAAAAATAATGATGGAATAGACTTATTATATGTCGAGATAGAAAAAATGTTTAATTTGGCAAATATAGACGTTAATGACGAGATTGTTATTACTAACGAGAGACATAAAAATCAAATACGTTATGCTAGAGAAAAAATAGAGGAGGGTATGGCTGCTATAAAAAATAATTTACCTATTGATATTTGTTCTATTTATATTAAACAGGCATTGGAAGAATTGGGAGAGATTACTGGAAAAAATGTTTCAGAAGATATAATTAATGAAATTTTTAAGAACTTTTGTTTAGGCAAATAGAACGAAATTTGTCGAAAAATGGAGAAATTTAGGCAGAACTTATGACATAAATTGGTAACTAAGTTTCACAAACATTGATTTGTGTTTCATAAAAAACAGTATTTATTAGAAAGGAGTATATGAATATGAGTTATTTTGCAGGAAGATATGATGTTGCAGTAATTGGGGCAGGTCATGCTGGCTGCGAAGCTGGTCTTGCTGCTGCTAGAATGGGATTTAGAACATTAATATTTTCTATTAGTTTGGAATGTATAGCAAATATGCCTTGTAATCCACACATTGGAGGAAGCTCTAAAGGACATATTGTTAGAGAAATTGATTGCCTTGGTGGAGAGATGGGAAAGAATATTGATAAGACTTATGTCCAATTGAAGATGTTAAATACTTCTAAGGGACCTGCCGTATATTCTTTAAGAGCTCAAGCTGATAGAAAGAAATATCAAGCTGAGATGAAAAAGACTTTAGAACAACAGGAAAATTTGTTTTTAAAACAGGCAGAGATTGTTAATATAGTAGTAGAAAATGACAAAGTTAAATCTATTGAAACTAATATAGGTGCAATTTATGATGTTGATGCTATTATATTAGCTACCGGAACTTATTTGAAGGGATGCATACATATAGGGGATGTTTCTTATGAAAGTGGACCAGATGGTGTTTCATCCGCTAATAAATTATCTGATGTCTTGAAAAAATTGGATATTAAAGTTAATAGATTTAAAACGGGTACGCCTGCAAGAATTAATAGAAGAAGTATTGATTTTTCCAAAATGGAAATTCAGCCAGGAGATGAGGTAATTGAGCCATTTTCAATGGATAATGATTTTAGTAGTGATAATAGTCAAATGCCTTGCTACTTAACTTATACTAATGAGAAAACACATGAGATTATTAAAAATAATTTACATAGGTCACCGCTATATTCTGGACTTATACATGGGACAGGTCCTAGGTATTGTCCTTCAATTGAGGATAAAGTTGTTAGGTTCGCTGATAAGAAGCGTCATCAGTTATTTGTGGAGCCTATTGGTAGAGAAACTGATGAAATGTATATTCAAGGTATGAGTTCATCATTACCAGAAGATGTTCAAATTGAAATGTATAGAACTATCCCAGGCCTTGAAAATGCTGAGTTTACAAGGCCTGCATATGCTATTGAATATGATTGTATTGACCCACAAGAGCTTCAACTTTCTTTAGAGCATAAGAGGATTAGTGGCATGTTTTTTGCTGGGCAAATTAATGGAACTTCTGGATATGAAGAAGCTGCATGTCAAGGATTAATAGCTGGAATTAATGCTTGTAGAAAATTGAGTAATAAAGAGCCAATTATTTTAGACCGCTCCCAAGCATATATTGGAGTTTTAATTGATGATATTGTAACTAAAGGAACTAATGAACCGTATAGAATGATGACTTCTAGAGCGGAATATAGGCTTCTTTTAAGGCAGGATAATGCTGATTTAAGACTTACTGAAATAGGGCACAATATTGGACTAATTTCAGATGAAAGATATGATAAATTTTTATGTAAAAAGAAAAATATTGAAGAGGAAATTAAAAGAATTAAAAATAAAGTTATTAAGCCAACTACAGAAGTTAATGAGTTTCTTAAAAAACATTTTTCTAGTGAGATTTCTACAGGTGTTAAGTTGTCAGATTTATTAAAGAGAACTGAGCTAAATTATGAAGATTTAGGGGAAATTGATGAGAAAAGACCAGAGTTGACATTATTAGAGAGAAAAGAAGTTGAGATACAGGTTAAATATGAAGGTTATATTAAAATGGAAGAAAGTCAAGTTGAAAAGTTTGAAAAACTTGAAAATAAAAAGCTTCCAACTGATATTGATTATTCTAAAATAGATGGATTGAGACTTGAAGCAAGACAGAAATTAGATAAAATTAAACCAGTATCAATAGGGCAAGCATCTAGAATTTCCGGCGTTTCCCCAGCAGATATTTCTGTTTTACTAATTTATATGGAAGTAAATAAAAGAAAGGGAAAAGTATGAAATTAGAGGAATATATTGAGTTATCTGATAAACAGATTAAACAATTTGAATTGTATAGTGAGCTTCTAGTTGAATGGAATGAGAAAATTAACTTGACAGCAATAACTGAAAAAGAGGAAATTGTTTTGAAGCATTTTATTGATTCATTGACTATATCTAAATATATTGATAAAGATTGCAAAATGATTGATATTGGAACAGGAGCAGGATTGCCAGGAATACCGCTAAAGATTTGTTATGAAAATATTAATGTAACATTATTGGATTCTTTAAATAAAAGAGTAGTATTTTTGAAAGATGTTATAGATAAATTGGAGTTAAAAAATATTGAGGCAATTCATTCAAGAGCTGAGGAATTAGCAAGAAATCCTAAGTATAGAGAAAAATATGATATAGCAGTTGCAAGAGCGGTTTCAAATTTGTCAACTTTATTAGAGTATTTAATGCCATATGTTAAAGTTGGCGGAAAATGTATTTGTATGAAGGGTCCTAATATTAAAGATGAAATTAGCTTAGCAAAAAATGCTTTATATGAGCTTGGAGGAGAGATTGAGAAGATTGATAATTTTAAACTTCCTGACTCTGATTTAGAGAGAAATTTAATTATTATTAAAAAAATTAAAAATACAAATAGAAAATATCCAAGAAAGAGTGGTATTCCATCAAAAAATCCGTTATAAAGGGTAAAGAGCACATGTTATTAACAACTTGTGCTCTTTTTGTGGAAAACAAATTACTTTTTAAACAACTAAAGAATTTTATTTTTAGTTATTAAAAATTCTTAGATAATGGGAATAAAAGTTTATTTATAAATTATTATATTTTTATTGACATATATATTTTTTTTTTATATTATATATGATATTGGAGGTAAGACAGTGGGAAAAATTATATCAATTGCAAATCAAAAAGGAGGAGTTGGAAAGACTACAACTGCAATCAATTTTGCATCTATGCTAGCTAAAAAAAATAAAAAAGTTTTATTAATTGACGCAGACCCTCAAGGCAATGCTACTAGTGGAGTTGGATTAAATAAAAATTGTAAATTTTCAACTTATGATTTATTAATAAATGATGTACAAGTTATAAATGTTATACAAAAAGTTAACATAAAAAAACTAGATGTATGTCCTACGAACACAAGTTTGGCTGGAGCTGAAGTAGAACTTGTTAATGCTGAAAGAAGAGAGATAAGATTAAAAGAGAAATTGGATATTGCTAGACAAAATTATGACTTTATTATTATTGATTGTCCACCTTCTTTAGGATTAATAACTATAAATGCTTTAGTTGCATCTAATAGTGTAATGATTCCAGTGCAATGTGAGTATTTTGCGCTTGAAGGAGTTGGAGAATTATTAAAAACTATTGAGTTAGTTAGAAGATATTATAATAGAAATCTGATTATCGAAGGTGCAGTTCTTACTATGTATGATCCTAGGACTAGATTGTCAAATCAGGTAGTTCAAGAGATTAACAAGTATTTTGGAGATAAGGTTTTTGAAACTGTTATTCCTAGAAATGTTAGATTAAGTGAAGCTCCAAGTTATGGAATGCCTATTGTTACTTATGACCCTTTGTCTAAAGGGTCTAGAAGCTATGAAAAGCTTACAAAAGAGTTTTTAAAAAAGAATAATAGTTAGGTTAAAAACTAATTTATATTAATATAAAGAGAGGAAGGTATTTATGGCAAAGAATATGGGGTTAGGAAAGGGGTTAAATGCACTTTTTTCTGAAAGCTCTGTTTTAAATGAGATTAATGATTCTAATGAAGAGAAGGTTAAAAATATAAAAATTATTGAAATTGAACCTAATCCTACACAGGCAAGAAAAAAATTCAAAGAAGAGGCTATTGAGGAATTAGCTAAATCTATTAAGGAATATGGAATTATCCAACCAATTATAGTTGAGAAGAAGGAAAAGTATTATCAGATTATAGCAGGAGAAAGAAGATGGAGAGCTGCAAAAAAAGCAGGCTTAGATGTAATCCCATGTTTAATTAGAAATGAAGATGAACAAAGAAATAAGGAGATTTCTTTAATTGAAAATATTCAAAGAGAAAATTTAAATCCAATTGAAAAAGCTTTAGGATATAAAGAATTAATTGATAATTATAATTTAAAACAACAGGATTTAGCGGATAAATTAGGTATTAGTAGACCTTATGTTGCTAATACTCTTAGATTATTGAATTTAGACCAGAGAGTAATAAAATTAGCTTTAGATGGAAAATTGACAGAAGGACATTGTAAGTCATTAATGTCAATTACTGATGCGGACAAGCAATATGCTACAGCACTTAAAATAATTGAAAACGAAGGAACTGTAAGTGATATTGAACGTATGGTTAAGAATGATAAGAAGATACCAAAAAAGAATAAAAAATATGAAGCTATATGTAAAGATATAGAAGAAAGTTTTGAAAGTTTCTTTGGAACTAAGGTTAAGTTAAATGCTGGTGCAAGGAGTGGGAAAATAATTATTCAATATTCTACAAATGAGGAACTAGAAAGAATATTAAATTTAATAAGGAATGGTGATTAATTGGATACTATAGAAATTATAGAAATAGGAGTAGTTGGTTTTTCATTATTAATTTCATTTATTTGTTTTTATTATACATTTAAAACTAAAAGAAGATATGAAAGATTAGCGCTTAGATTAGGAAATAATACAGATATTAGTGTAATGTTAAAAAGTTATATTGATAAAGTAAATGAAATAGAAAAGAAAGATGACCAAATTATTGAATATTGTAATAAAATAAATGAGGAATTATTAAAAACTATAAAAAAGGTAGGACTCGTTAGATATAATTCTTATGGAAATAAAAAAAACAAATTAAGCTTTACTATTGCTTTATTAAATAATGAAAATTCAGGAATTGTATTAAATAGTGTTTATGGAGAGGATAGTTCTAATATATATGCTAAGCCTATCATAAATGGAAAATCAAAATATAGTTTGGCAGAAGAAGAGATAGATGCAATAGGAGAAGCAATAAATAATAATTTAATTAATATACAAAAATAATTTTTAAAATATTTAGTAAAAATAATTACTAAATATTTTTTATTTATTATTAATTAAAATTAATTTATAAAAACTAATTAATGCAATTAGAGAACTTATTTTGTTCTTAATTAATATATTATTAAAATAAAAAACATTAAATTAATAATTTTAAAAATAAATTAATTAAAATAAAGATAATAAAAATATATAAAAATTTAAAATAAAAATAATATAATAAAAAATAAAAATAAATAGTAAAAAAATATAAAAATAATAAACAAAAATCAAATTAATTATAAAAATAATATAATATAAAAGTGATATTATTTTAAATAAACAAAATGAAAACACAAGATAATATAAAAAAGATAAAGAAAATAAAAAATTATATAAATTAAAAATAATTAATTGATAAAAGTATACAAGAAAAAACACAAATTTGTCAATTTAACAAAATGAGAAAACAGCAATAATTGACTTATGACAAAATAGAACTAAAAAAAGTAAAAAGAACAGTGTAAAAAAGTTGTAATATAATCTAACAAAAGATAGGGAATTCAAGGTTTTTACAAATATATGAAAATGAGTAAACAGCTATAATGAACACAGAAACAAAGAAGTTTTAGAAAAGGAATAGGTACTTCATAAAGTAAAAAGAAACTATGAAATTGTATGTAATGAAGTTAAAAACTATAAGAAAAAACACAAATAAAATGAAATAAATGATAAAAACACATAAAAATACGTAAATATAAAAAATAATTGAGGATATTAACTCTTGAAACTGAGTGACAAATTGACAAGTTTGATATATAAGAATTTTAAGAAAACAAAAAAGGTAAGTAGAATAATTAGACAGAATAGCTAACGAAACAGTAAAGTAAAATAACATTAAATCCTTCGGAATACTTAAAAGTTATTTTTTGTTTTGAAATTGACTAGTGAATTCAGAAAGAGGAGCAGGGTATAAATAAAAGAATAAAAAAAACAAAATTGTCTTTTTAACAATAAAATAACAAAGGAATATCCATATAAACATATTGTCAAAATATGTAAATTATTCTTGCGAAAGGTAAGTAGTTGTTATTAAATAAACTTAACTAAAATAAATATATAATTAATTATTTAAAAAATTTTTTTGAAGATTAAATTTATAAGAATAATAGAAAATAATATATAAAATAAATAATATAGAAATTATTTAAATTACTATATCATTTATTTTAATTAATTTATATTAATAGCTACTAATGGACATAATCTGACTGTTTCCTTGTGCAGAAATACCATTAGCTCCTAGTGATTTTGATGAATTAAACCATGTTAGCAAAACTGTTGTGTTACTTTCAATTACAAGAGAAGCAATCCAACAAGCATGTTTATCAGCAGTTATAAAAATGTTTTTAGGTCCTTCATCAACCGAGTTAGGTTTTGTGCAAAGACCAGCGCCATCCTCAATGTTATATGAAAATGATCTATCAGAACCTACTAAATATGCTAAGATATTACTTGGACTACCTATTACGAAACTTATTTCATTAGTCTTATATAATTCCCAGTTTTTATCTCACATAACCAACTTGCAGACTTTTTGGCGGGTGTGTTTACACCATTTTTTTCATACAGTAAGACTAGAAGAGGATATGAAAAAGATTGCAAATAAGGAAGAAATATCAATCAGTATGATTTGCTATAAAAGAATATTACAAAAAATAAAATATTATAAAAAAGATATAGTGTAGTAGTAAAGGAAAAGACTACACTATATCTTTTTTATTCGTTTTTGGCGTAGGTGAAGATTACACTTAATTGATATATCAATTTTATTTGATTTTTTGTAGAAGAATTGTAGAAAGAAAAATAATAATACATAAATTTAATAGAATGTGTATAATGAAAATATAAATAATAAAAGTAATATTTTTATCATAAAATATAAAATTAATTTAATAATTAATTTTATTTAAAAAATAATGAAAAAATAATTAAATAAAATAATTAAATTAAAAGATATTAAATAAAACAATAGTTTAATAAAATAAGCAATAAAAAGACAAATAAAAAATACAAAATAAATAATAAAAAATATAGATAAATTATTTTAGAAAAATAATATGAACAGTAAAAGTGTTTTGCTTTTGCAAAATACTTTTACTTAAATAGAAATTAATTTAATAAATTTGCCATAGCAAAAATTTATTTAATTTATTTCTACACAAAGGGATACACAAGGGAAAAGAATTTTCCCTGTGCACACACAGAACGTCTGCGACGTTCTAGTGTGTTAGAAACTTGAAGTGACCCACAAAAGTTGGACAAGTTCTATGCTACATTAGGGTAATATTCC